>JAICNY010000065.1 GCA_025930955.1 Thermoleophilia bacterium | reverse complement strand
CTGACGTTCTCGCTCGTCTACGCCTTCACGGAGAACTTCGTCCTGCCGCTCTCGCACGACGAGGTCGTGCACGGGAAGGGCTCGCTCCTCCGGAAGATGCCGGGCGACCGCTGGCAGCGGTTCGCCAACCTGCGCGCGCTCTACGCGTACATGTGGGCGCACCCCGGCAAGAAGCTCCTGTTCATGGGCGGCGAGCTCGCGCAGGAGGCGGAGTGGAGCCACGAGCGCTCGCTCGACTGGCACCTGCTCGAGCGGCCCGAGCACTCGGGGATCCAGTCGCTCGTGCGGGACCTCAACCGGGCGTACCGCGAGGAACCGGCCCTGTGGGAGCTGGATTCGGACCCGGCCGGGTTCCGCTGGCTCGAGGTGAACGACGCAGCCGTGAACGTCCTCGCGTTCGCACGGCTGTCGGCGGGAGGGGACCGGACGATCGTCTGCGTCTGCAACCTGTCGCCCGTCGTGCGGGATCGGTATCGCGTCGGCCTGCCGGCGGGCGGTCGCTGGGTCGAGCTCCTGAACACAGACTCGTCGTTCTACGGCGGCACGGACGCCGGCAACCTCGGCGGCGTCGCCTCGGAAGAGCGTCCGTGGCACGACCAGCCCTTCTCCGCCGAGGTGACGCTCCCGCCCCTCGCGGTCATCTGGCTGGTGCCCGCGGAACAAGCCGGTCCCGCCCGCATGCCGTGAGCGGCGAGGGCGACGAGTGAACGTCTGGCCGGGGCGCCCGTTCCCGCTCGGCGCGACGTGGGACGGGCGCGGCACGAACTTCAGCCTCTTCTCCGAAAACGCCGAGCGAGTCGACCTCTGCCTCTACGGCGACGACGGCACGGAGACGTGCGTCCCGCTCACGGAGCGCACCGCGTTCAACTGGCACGGCTACGTCCCGGACGTCGGCCCCGGCCGGCGCTACGCCTTCCGTGTCCACGGCCCGTACGACCCGGCGCGCGGCCACCGCTTCAACCCGGCGAAGCTCCTGATCGACCCGTACGCGAAGGCGATCGAGGGCGGCGTCCGCTGGCACGAGGCGAACGTCCTTCCGTACGTCCCGGACGGCACGGACGACGCCGACCTCGAGCCCGACGACGAGGACGACGCCGCGGCGATCCCGAGATCGGTCGTCGTCGACCCCGGCTTCGACTGGGAGGGGACGAGCCGCCCGCGGACTGACTGGCACGAGACGGTCATCTACGAGACGCACGTGAAGGGCTTCACGAAGCTCCATCCCGAGGTGCGCGAGGACCTCCGCGGCACGTACGCGGGCCTCGCGTCGGAGCCGGCGATCGCGTATTTCCAGGACCTCGGCGTGTCCGCGGTCGAGCTGCTCCCGGTGCACCACTTCGTCGACGAGCTGCACCTCGTCGAGAAGGGCCTCACGAACTACTGGGGCTACAGCTCGATCGGCTACTTCGCGCCCCACGCCGCCTACGCCGCGACCGGCGCGCGCGGCGAGCAGGTGCTGGAGTTCAAGGGGATGGTGAAGGCCCTTCACCGCGCGGGGATCGAGGTGATCCTCGACGTCGTCTACAACCACACGGCCGAGGGCAACCACCTCGGCCCGATGCTCTCGTTCAGGGGCGTGGACAACGCGTCGTACTACCGGCTCATGCCGGAGGATCCGCGCCTCTACATGGACTTCACGGGCACGGGCAACAGCCTGAACCCCGTGCATCCGAGCGTCCTGCGGCTGATCATGGACTCGCTCCGCTACTGGGCCGTGGAGTGCCGCGTGGACGGCTTCCGCTTCGATCTCGCGTCCGCGCTCGCGCGCGAGCTCTACGACGTCGACCGCCTCGCCGCGTTCTTCGACGTGATCCACCAGGACCCGGTCCTCTCGCAGGTGAAGCTCATCGCGGAGCCGTGGGACGTGGGGCCGGGCGGGTACCAGGTCGGGAACTTTCCCGTGCTCTGGGCGGAGTGGAATGGCCTGTACCGCGACTCCGTCCGGGACTTCTGGCGCGGCCACGGGAACGTCGGAGAGCTCGCGTCGCGGATCTCCGGCTCGAGCGACCTCTACGCGAGCGACGGGCGCAGCCCCTCTGCGTCGATCAACTTCGTGACCGCCCACGACGGGTTCACGCTCGCCGACCTCGTCTCCTACGAGCAGAAGCGCAACGAGGCGAACGGGGAGGAGAACCGCGACGGCACGGACGACAACCGCTCCTGGAACACCGGCGTCGAGGGCCCGGCCGACGATCCGGTCGTGAGCGAGCTGCGCGAGCGGCGGATGCGGAGCTTCCTCGCCACGCTCCTCCTCTCGCAGGGCGTGCCGATGCTGCTCGGCGGCGACGAGCTCGCGCGGACGCAACACGGGAACAACAACGCGTACTGCCAGGACAACGAGGTCTCGTGGTTCGACTGGGAGCCAGGCGAGCGGAGCGAGCGGACGCGCGCGTTCACGAAGCGGCTCCTGGCGCTCCGGCGCGAGCATCCCGTGTTCCGGAGGACGCGCTTCCTCGCTGGCGCGGAGACGCTCGGGTCGGGCCTGCCGGACGTCTGGTGGTTCCGCCCGGACGGCCGGCGGATGACGCAGCGCGACTGGCGCTCCCCGGACGCGCGTACGCTCGGTGTCTTCCTGAACGGGCAGGAGATCGGCACGCGCACGCCGACCGGCGAGGTCGTCGAGGACGACTCGTTCGTGCTCCTCCTGAACGCAGGCGGCGAGCCGGTCGAGTTCCTCTTGCCGCCGCGGCGCTTCGGGCGCCGCTGGCTCTTCGAGCTCTCCACGGCCGAGCCGGAGCGGGAGGACGGCGCCGCGTTCGCCGCCCGCGCGCCGGTCACACTGCCCCCGCACTCGCTCCTCCTGCTGCAGCGCGAGTAGCGGCGTGCGAGCGTCGAACGGCCGCCGCCGGGGAACGCCGGATGAAACGACCGAAGGAGGCCCCGTGAGCTGGACCGACCCGCGCCCCGACCGCGACGCCGAGGATCCGATCTCCGGCGGCGGCGAGGACCCCGAGGACGTCGACGTCGAGGAGAACCTCGAGGAGGCCCGCGAGGGCGAGGACGAGGAGCCGCCGCTCTAGCGATCTGACCGATCGTCCAGGTGTGAGAACGGGAAGCGCGGGACACTAACTCTCCGCGCTTCGGCCTCGGGGGTGGCCGGAACGCCCAGGACGCCCCGGCGCCGCGGGCACTTAGCTCAGGCGACGGGGCCGTCCGCTGTCCGGAGATAGGCTTAGCGCGATGGCCCGGTTCCCGGAGGCGATGAACGAGCAGATCGGGCGTGAGTTCGCTGCCTCGCAGCAGTACGTCGCGATCGCCGTCCACTACGACGAGGAGACGCTCCCCGGCCTAGCCGCGCACTTCTACCGCCAGGCGGTCGAGGAGCGAAACCACGCGATGATGCTCGTCCAGTACCTCCTCGACGCGGGGGAGCCGGTGCGGATCCCGGGCGTGGAGGCACCGCGCACCGAGTTCTCCGACCCCGTCGCGCCCGTCGCCCTTGCGCTCGAGCAGGAGCGCACCGTGACGGAGCAGATCGTCGAGCTCACGCGGATCGCCCGCGAAGAAGGCGAGTTCGTCGGCGAGCAGTTCCTCCACTGGTTCCTCCAGGAGCAGCGCGAGGAGGTGGCGAGCATGTCCGAGCTCCTCGCCACCGTCGAGCGGGCGTCGGAGTCGAACATCCTCCTCGCCGAGGAGTACCTCGCCCGCCGCCAGGTCGGCGACGCCGGCGAGGCCGCGGCCGCCCCGCCCGCGGCGGGCGGCGCCCTCTGACCGGGAGGACTCGACGGAACGCAGCTTGAGCCGTCGGCGCCCACCGGGCGAACGCCGACGGCGAACGACGTCCCGTCGAGCCCTCTAGCCTCTGAGGTACGCGACCCCGGCGCGGACGAGCTCGCGCCGGAGGTCCTTCGGCTTCACGGCGAGCGGCCCGCCGCGGTCGTTCGTGTAGAAGACCGCCTCGCGGATCGCGGAGTCCATCATCAGCATCGTCGTCGTCGCTGCCAGGCGCGGGCTCCTGTGCGGGACATCGTCGCGCGCGGCGACGAACCGCTCGAGCGCGGCGCGGATGTGCCCGTCGAGGTCGTCCGTCATCTGCTCGAACTCCGAGCCCGGGTTCAGGCGTGCCTCGAGGAAGAGCGCCCGCATCACGCCGCCCGCGCGCTCGTACTCGTCGAGGAGCCGCCCGACGAACGCGTCGACCACGTCCTCGAGCGGCGCGTCCGCGTACTCCTCGGGCCCGAGCTGCTCCGCCCAGGTCGCCTTCGAGCGTGCGATGCACTCGCCGCCGAGGTAGGCGAGCAGGGACTCCTTGTCGGCGAAGCGCGAGTAGAACGACCCCTTGGAGGAGCCGGCGCGAGCGACGATGTCGTCCACCGTCGCCTCGTTGAACGTACGCTCGGCGAGCAGCTCCTCGGCCGCCTGCACGATGCGGTCGAGAGTCGCCGCACTCCGCCGCTGCTGCGGCGGACGGAAGTTCGCTCGGGACGCCATCCCCGGCTCATTGTGACCGTTGGCTACGGCACGAGCACGATCTTTCCCACGTTCTCGCGGGCGTGGAGGCGTGCGTGGGCCTCCGCGGCGCGCTCGAGCGGGAGGACGCGGTCGATCCGCGGCGCGATCTCGTCGCGCTCGAGCCAGGCACACGTCCGCGAAGTTGACTCCGATCGCCTCGGTGCGGACGACGACCTCGCCGGGGCCCGGAGCGGGCTCGGGCACGTCCACGGTCTCGAGGACCTCTGGCCCGCCGGCGCGGCGGGCAACGACCTGGCGCATGGGCTCGCCTCCAGGGAAGGACTAGACCGATCAGTCTAATACTAGCCGAGCGCGCCGGACTGCGACGGGAAGCCACCAGAGGGCGAGGCCCGCCGCGAGGCCGACCGCGAGCCCGACTGTCGCGCCGAGCGCTCCGACGAGAAGCGCCGCCGCCCACGCGGGAGCGCCCTGAAGGTCGCGTAGCAGCCCGATGTGGAGCAGCCCGGCCACGGCGAGGAGCGCCGCGAGGATCGGGAGCGGGAACGCGACGAGCAGGGCCGCGAGCCCCGACCCGACGGCGAGCGCGAGGACGACGAGGACGCTCCCCATGACGAGCGGTGCGGCAGCCGTGCGCGCGCCGAACGTGTAGTGCGCGGTGAGGCCGCCCGCGCCGTGGCAGACCGGCATCCCGCCGATCGAGCCGGCGAAGAGGTTGGCCACCCCGTACGTGGACGCGAGGGAGCCCGGCCGCACGCGCCGCGCGCGCTCCTCCCCGAAGTACACGCGCGCGGCGTCCGACGTGGCGAGGCAGGAGTTCGCGAACGAGAGCGGCGCCTGCGGGACGACGAGCACGACGAACGCCGTCGCGAGGACGCCGAGGTCGAGCGAGGGGAGCTCGAGCGCGGACGGCCCGAGCGAGGCCGAGCCGCCGGCCGTCGCCACCATCGCCACCGCGCCGACGGCGACGAGCGCGAGCGCCGCGCCCGCGCCGCGGAACGCGAGCGCCACCGCCGCCGCGGCGAGCGCGAGCCCCACGGCCCAGACCGGCGGCAGCGCGTGCTCGGCGAACGCGGCCGGCGGGTCGGCCGCGAGGTTCCACGCGATCTGGAGGAAGAGCAGGCCGACAGCGAGCTGCACCCCGCGCACGAGCGGCCGCGGGAACGCGCGCGCCAGCCGGTCGACGAGGCCGAGCCGCCCGGCGACGAGGAAGAGCGCTCCGATGAGAAGCGCCCCGGCCGCGATCTCGTCCGCGCCGAGGCCCTCCGCGATCGCGATCGCTCCGAACGCCTTCAGCGGCTGCGAGGGAAGCGGCAGCCCGTAGATCGCCGCGTTCGCGAGGTACAGGAGGCCCGCGGGCAGGAGCACCGCGGTCGGCGAGAGCCCGTTCGAGACGATGAGCGCGACGGCGATCGGAACGAGGACACCGAGGTCGGCGACCGCCCCGGCCAGCTCCCGGCGGGAAATGCGCACGCGCATATCATGGCGCGCGTGTTCTTCCGGCAGGTGCTGCACGAGGATCTCGGGTGCGCGTCGTACGTCGTGGCCGACGGCGGCGAGGCGGCGATCATCGACCCGAAGTGGGAGATCGAGGAGTACCTCGAGCTCGCCGACGAGCACGGCTTCGAGATCCGCCACGTGCTCGAAACGCACACCCACGCCGACCATGTCTCGGGCCACGGGCGGCTGCGGGCGGCGACCGGTGCGACGATCCACGTCTCCGCCGACGCGGGCGCGGAGTACGAGCACGAGCCGCTCTCGGACGGCGACACGGTCGAGGTCGGCGACGCGCGGATCACCGCGCTCGCGACGCCGGGCCACCGGCCCGAGCATCTCGCCTTCCTCGTCGCGGACGGGAGCCGCGGCGAGGAGCCGTGGCTCATCGCGACCGGCGACTCGCTCTTCGTCGGCGACCTCGCGCGGCCCGACCTCGCGGTCGAGGCCGAGGAGGGCGCGCAGGGCCTCTACCGCTCGCTCCGCCGGCTGCTCGAGCTGGACGACTTCGCCGAGGTCTGGCCCGGCCACATCGGCGGGTCGCTCTGCGGCGGGGCGGGGATGAGCGAGAAGCCCGGCTCGACGATCGGCTTCGAGCGCCGCTACAACCGCTTCGCGTCGCTCGCCGACGAGCGCGAGTTCGTGCGCACGCTGACCGGCAAGCTCGCGCCGCAGCCGCCGAACTTCAAGCGGATCGTCGAGCTGAACCGCGGGCCGCTTCTCACCGAGTCCGCGCGCGTCGACCCACTCTCCCCGATCCGCGTCGCCGAGCTACTCGACGCCGGCGCGACGCTGCTCGACGGCCGCGACACGCGCGATTTCGACGCGGCGCACGTGCCGGGCTCGATCAACGTGACGATGGTGCGCGCCGCGGTCGGCACCCGCGCCGCGTGGGTGGTCGAGCCGCAGGCGGACGTCGTGGTGACCGCGGCGTCGGACGAGGAGGCGCGCCGCATGGCGCGGCTGCTCGAGGCGGTCGGCTTCCGCTCGATCCGCGGCCTGCTCTCCGGCGGGGTGGCCGCGTGGCGCGACGCCGGCCATCCGACCGAGTCGACGCCCGCGATCGACATCGAGAGCCTCGCCGACCGCCTGCGCGCCGGCGACGTCGTCCTGCTCGACGTGCGCGAGGAGGACGAATGGGAGGAGGGGCACGTCGAGGGCTCGCTCCACGTGCCCTACCACGACCTCCGCGACGGCCCCCCCGAGCTTCCCGCGAACGGCAAGACGCTGGCCGTCGCCTGCTCGGCCGGGAACCGGAGCTCGATCGCCGTCTCGCTCCTCCGGCGTGCCGGCGTGGGCGACCTGATCCACGTGACCGACGGCGGGATCGCCGACCTCGAACAGGAAGGAATCGAGCTCGTCCGCTAACCTGGCCGAGTCCGCTCTGCTGCTAGACTTGCGAGCCGCCTCGGCGGCGTAGCTCAGTGGTTAGAGCGGCGGACTCATAACCCGCAGGTCGGTGGTTCGAATCCACCCGCCGCTACTCCGCACGCAATCCCCTAGGACGAAGAGAGAAGAACGTTGGCAACTGGAGTGAGAGTAGGAATCACGCTCGCCTGCACGGAGTGCAAGCGGCGGAACTACCAGACGAACAAGTCGAAGCGGAACACGCCCGACCGGTTCGAGGCGAAGAAGTTCTGCCGCTGGTGCGGCGGTCACACGCTCCATCGGGAAACGCGGTAGCGCGATGGCTCGTCCCTCCCGCGCACGCCGTGGCAACTACCAGGCGCCCGCGACCCCGGCGCGGCGCCGCCGTGACCGCCAGCCGCAGCACAAGCCCGCCCAGCAGACGAAGAGCCAGGCCGGGGCGCAGCGCGAGCGCCGCGGCGGCGTCCGCGCGTTCGTCGGCGAGTCGGCGGCCGAGCTCCGCAAGGTCGACTGGCCGGGCCAGCGCCAGCTCTTCATGGGCACCGTCGTCGTGCTGATAGCGATCGCCGTCGTCGGCGCCTACCTCGCGGCCGCGGACTTCGTCTTCAGCCGCTTCGTCCAGGACGTCCTCCTGAGAGGAATCTGAACAGTTGCTCCCCCTGACGTTGAGCCGATCGGTTCCGGCGGCCGCTGACGCGGCGCCGCGCCGCGTTCTCAGTCGCCCCGATGCAATCAGCATCGAGGCTCCCTGCGTCCTTGCCCGGCTTGGTCAGCGACGACCGGAACCGGGGGCGCATCATCAGGGAGAGCACTGATGTTCCGCTGGTACGTGATCAACACCTACTCGGGCCACGAGAACAAGGTCAAGGCCAACCTCGAGCACCGCATCGACTCGATGAAGCAGGCGGAGCGGTTCCGCCGCGTCGTCGTGCCCACCGAGCAGCGGATCGAGACGAAGGACGGTCAGCGCGTCCAGACGGAGCAGCGCGTCCTTCCCGGCTACGTGCTCGTGAACATGGACATGACGGACGAGGCCTGGACGGTCGTGAAGAACACGCCCGGCGTCACCGGCTTCGTCGGCGCCGGCGCGAAGCCCGTGCCGCTCTCGCAGCTCGAGGTCGACCGAATCCTCCAGACGGGCGGCCCCGCCGAGCGCCCCCGGGCGGTCGCGGAGTTCGAGCTCGGCGAGTCCGTGAAGGTCACGTCCGGCCCGCTCTCCGACTTCGACGGCGAGATCGTCGACGTGAACGCCGACCAGCAGAAGCTCAAGGTGCAGGTGAACATCTTCGAGCGCCAGGTGCCGGTCGAGCTCGGCTTCGACCAGGTCAAGAAGATCGACTGAGAAGGAAGCGATGGCAAAGAAGGTTCTGACACTCATCAAGCTCCAGATCCCCGGCGGCCAGGCGAACCCGGCCCCGCCGGTCGGGCCCGCGCTCGGCCAGCACGGGGTGAACATCATGGAGTTCTGCAAGGCGTTCAACGCCGAGACCGCGCAGGCGGGCGGCCGGATCACGCCGGTCGAGATCACCGTCTTCGAGGACCGCTCGTTCACGTTCATCACGAAGACGCCGCCGGCCGCCGTCCTCATCAAGGAGGCGCTGAACATCGAGAAGGGCTCGGGCGAGCCGAACCGCGAGAAGGTCGGGAGGCTGACGCGCGACCAGGTGCGCCAGATCGCCGAGACGAAGCTCGTCGACCTGAACGCGCGCGACGTCGACGAGGCCTCCAAGGTGATCGCCGGCACGGCCCGCTCGATGGGCGTCGAGGTGGACCTGTGAGCGCGCACGGCAAGCGCTACCGCGACGCTCGCGCCGCGATCGACCGCGAGCGGCTCTACTCGCCGCTCGAGGCGATCCGCCTGCTCAAGGGCGCCGGCGAGACGAAGTTCGACGAGACGGTCGAGGTGCACTTCAACACCGGCCTGAACGTCCGCCACGCCGAGCAGCAGCTCCGCGGCACGCTCATGCTCCCGCACGGGACCGGCAGCGACGTGCGCGTGGCCGTCTTCGCCGAGGGCGAGAAGGCGAAGGAGGCGCAGGACGCGGGGGCCGACGTCGTCGGCGCGGCCGAGCTCGCGACGCAGATCGAGGAGGGCTTCGACGACTTCGACCTCACGATCGCCACCCCGGACATGATGGGCACGGTCGGGAAGCTCGGCCGCATCCTCGGCCCGCGCGGCAAGATGCCGAACCCGAAGGCCGGCACGGTGACGTTCGACGTGGGGAAGGCCGTCTCGGACGCGAAGGCCGGGAAGCTCGAGTACCGCACCGACCGCGGGGCGAACGTCCACCTCTCGATGGGGAAGCGCAGCTTCGACGAGCGCGCGCTGCTCGAGAACTACGCGGCGATCCTCGACGAGATCATGCGGGCGAAGCCCGCGGCCGCGAAGGGCCGCTACATCCGCTCGGTCACCATCACGAGCTCGATGGGCCCGGGCATCAAGATCGACCCGGCGAGGACGCGCGACCTCCTCGCGGAGCTCGAGGAGGAGCCCCAGCCGGCCGTCGCGTAGACACGTACCCCGCCCGCCAGAGACAGCCGGCAGCGCGAAAGCGCGGAAGACCAGCCGAGGCGGCGCGAAGAGCTTCGCCTCCTCGTGCCCGCCCTGCGGGCACGAACCGTTTTCGGAGGAGGTGAACGAATGCTGAAACAGGAGAAGGAGCGCGTCGTCGCGGAGCTCGCCGAGCGGCTGCAGGCGTCCGAGACCCTGCTCGTGGCCGACTACCGCGGCCTCGACATGGTCGAGATCGACGCCGTCCGCACCGAGCTCATCAAGCACGGCGCGCGCTTCACGGTCGTGAAGAACACGCTCACGAAGCGGGCCGCCGAGCAGGCTGGCGTCCCGGAGCTGAACGAGTTCCTCGACGGCCCGACGGCGATCGCGTTCGTCGGCGACGGCGACATGGTCGCGGTCGCGAAGGCGCTGAACGACTCGGCGAAGCAGACGAAGATCCTCGCGCTCAAGGGCGGGATCCTCGCCGGCAAGCCGATCAGCGCGGACGACGTGCGCGAGCTCGCGGCGCTGCCGCCGATGGAGCAGCTGCGCGGCCAGGTGCTCGGCGCGATCGTCGCGCCGCTGAACGCGATCGCGGGGCTCGTGAACGCGCCGCTCCAGAACCTGCTCGGCCTCGTGGACGCGAGGATCGAGCAGCTCCGCGAGCAGGGCGACGCGGGCGAGGCGGCCGCCGAGCCACAGGCCGAGGAGCCCGCCGCGGAGGAGCCGGCGCCCGAGGAGGAGCCTGCCGCCGAGGAGGCTCCGGCCGCCGAGGCGAGCGAAGAGGCCGAAACGGAATCCAGCGAAGTGACGAACGAGAACGAGGAGGAGTGATGGCTGCAAGCGGAGTTGACAAGGTGTTCGACGAGCTCGGGAAGATGAGCGTTCTCGACCTCGTCGAGCTGAAGAACAAGATCGAGGAGGAGTGGGGCATCACGGCCGCCGCTCCTGTCGCAGTCGCGGCGCCCGGCGCCGCGGCCCCGGGCGCGGCCGACGGCGGCGCCGCCGAGGAGAAGTCGGAGTTCGACGTCGTCCTCACCGCGGCCGGCGACAAGAAGATCCAGGTGATCAAGGTCGTCCGCGCGATCACGGGCCTGGGGCTCAAGGAGGCCAAGGATCTCGTCGACGGGGCGCCGAACCCCATCAAGGAGGGCGTCCCGCAGGACGAGGCCGACTCGATCAAGAGCCAGGTCGAGGAGGCGGGCGGGTCCGTCGAGGTCAAGTAGCGGCGAGCCCACTCCGCCGAGGGCCCGCCGCGAGGCGGGCCCTCGGCGTTCGTGGGGGCGCGTCGCCCGTCGGGGTGTTCGGCCGGACGTCCCCCATCGTGGCGATTGCGTCGTGTTCCCCATCGCGCCGACAATGCGAGGCATGGCAGCCCGCGCCACGATCCGCGCGCTCGCGAGGCTCGGCTGGACGGCCGCGCTCGTCGGCCTCGCCGTGCTCGTCGTCGCGGCCTCGGCGTCGGCGAAGGGCCCGCCGAGCGGCAAGGGCGGCCCGCCCCCGTGGGCCGGCGGCTCGGGCGGCAAGCCGGGCGGCGGCCCGCCTCCGTGGGCCGGCGGCGGCGGCACGAGCGCCGGCGGCGAGCAGGCGAAGGGCGCCGCGAAGAAGTCCGAGAAGCGCGTCCGCAAGGCCGAGAAGAAGGCGGCGAAGGCGCGCGAGGGCGCCGAGCAGAACCCGGCATTCACCTGCTTCGCCCTGATCGGCGAGCTTGGCGAGGAGTTCTACGAGACGTACGGGACGAACCCGAACAAGGCGAACGCCTTCGGGAAGTGCGTCTCGGAGCACGCCCGCGAGCAGGGCGAGGGCGGCGAGGAGGAGGCCGGGGACGAGCCGGCAGAGTGCGAGGAGCCGGCCGAGAGCGAAGAGCCGGCCGAGGGCGAAGGCGACGGCGAGGGCGATGAGCCCGTCGGCGAGGAGGATCCGCTCACGGAGCTCGCCGCGCTCGACGAGTCCGAGCCGGAGCCGTCCGAGGGCGAGTGCGACCCGGCCGGCGAGGACACGGGCGAGGAAGGCGAGGAGACCGAAGGCGGCGAGGCCGGCGAGCCGGAGCCCGAGGACGAGACCGAGGGCGCCGCGGAGGCCGAGACCGGGCTCAGGTGCTTCCTTCCGCTCGCCGCGCGCGAGAACCCGTTCGCCGTCTGCGTCCGCCGGTAGCGCCGGCCCGCACCCGTTCGAGGGACTGGTTTGTGAGCGGGCTGTAAGACCTGCTCCCCCGTCCGAGTGGAACGCGTGGAGCGGCTCAAGGACGCGACCGACACTCGCGGCGTACACGACCTCGAAGGGGAGAGGATGAACCGGAAGCTCACCGCCGCGCTCGTCGTCGCCGCCGCGCTTTCCGTCGTCGCCGCCCCGCAGGCGCTCGCAGGCGGCGGCAAGAAGCCAGCGACAAACGCGGCGAAGGCGACCTGCAAGGCCGAGCACGCGGCGCTCGGGAAGATGCTCTTCCGCGCGACCTACGGCGCGACGCCGGTCGCGACGTGCCGCCGCCGCGTGCTGGATGAGGCGCTGGGGGCGGTCGGCAGCGCGGCGGAGCAGTGCTTCGCCGAGCGCGCGGCCGACGCGGACGCGTTCCGCGAGAAGTACGGGCAGAACGCGAACAAGCGCAACGCGTTCGGCAGGTGCGTCTCGACGCTCGCGAAGAAGGAGCTCGCGGAGCAGGTCCTCGAGACGCTGAACGCGGCCAAGGAGTGCAAGGCGGAACGGGGTGAGGATCCGGACGCGTTCCGCGAGAAGTACGGGCAGAACGCGAACAAGTCGAACGCCTTCGGCAAGTGCGTCTCCGGCAAGAAGGCCGCCGAGCCCGGCGAGGAAACGCCGGGCGAGGGCGAAGGCGAGGGCGAGGGCGACCCCGGCGAGGGTGGCGGCGCGGAGGTCTAGCCCGAGAGCCCGAACGACGCGCTGCGCGCGCGAGGGGCGTCCCGGCGGGGGCGCCCCTTCTCATTTCCGCCTCGCGCCCGCGCGGCCTGGCCTCCCGCCGCTATACTGATGCGGACGGCGATCCCCGCGCCGTTTTATCTTGCGGGAGACTCGGTCGACCTGCTACCTTAGAAGGTCGCGCCGCTTTCTGCTGCATTCGTCCCGGTTCGTGTACTACGACCCTGCCTAGAGGAGGTCGCCCTACGTGGCCACCAAGGTCGCCCCGCGCCCCGCGCGGAAGAGCTTTTCCCGTCTGAAGCACGTCCTCGACCTTCCCAACCTCATCGACATCCAGCGAGCCTCCTTCGACTGGTTCATGAAGGAAGGGCTTCGCGAGACGATCGACGACATCTCGCCGATCGAGGACTACACCGGCACGCTCGCCGTCGAGTTCGCCGACTACTGGTTCGAGGACCCGCCCATCTCGATCAAGGAGTGCCGTGAGAAGGACCTGACGTACCAGGCTCCGCTCCACATGACCGTCCGCTTCGTGAACACGGAGACGGGCGAGATCCGCGAGCAGAACGTCTTCATGGGCGACTTCCCCATGATGACGGAGTCCGGCACGTTCATCATCAACGGGACCGAGCGCGTGATCGTCACGCAGCTCGTCCGGTCGCCCGGCGCCTACCTCATGGAGCCGAAGGATCCGGACAAGCAGGTCTTCATCGCGAACCTCATGCCGAGCCGCGGCTCCTGGCTCGAGGTCGAGATCGACAAGAAGGGCGTCGTCTACGCGCGCATCGACCGGAAGCGCAAGCTCCCGATCACGACGCTCCTGCGCGCCCTGCCTGCCGAGGACCCGACCACCGGGTTCGAGCTCGACACGTCCTCGAACGAGAAGATCCTCGAGCTCTTCGACGACTCGCCGTTCATCCAGCTCACGCTGGACAAGGACACGACCACGCGCGAGGAGGAGGCGGTCGTCGAGGTCTTCAAGAAGCAGCGCCCCGGCGAGCCGCCCACGCTCGAGAACGCGCGCAACCTCCTGCGCGGGCTCTTCTTCGATCCGAAGCGCTACGACCTCACGAAGGTCGGCCGCTACAAGCTGAACCAGCGGCTCGAGGTCGACGTGCCGGACGACGTCCGCGTCCTCACGACGCAGGACATCGTCGCGCTCGTGAAGAAGCTGATCGACCTGCCGCGGAGCCTCGGCGTGCCCGAGGACGCGAAGGACTTCGCGGCCGACGCGTACGCGCTCTCGCGCGAGCCGATCCGGGGCGAGCTCGACGAGTACGAGGACTTCGGCAACCGCCGGCTCCGCACGGTCGGCGAGCTGATCCAGGAGGCGTTCCGGGTCGGGCTCTACCGGATGGAGCGCGTCGTCCGCGAGCGGATGACGACGGAGGACGTCGACACGATCACGCCGCAGACGATCATCAACATCCGGCCCGTGGTCGCGGCGCTGAAGGAGTTCTTCGG
>JAICNY010000225.1 GCA_025930955.1 Thermoleophilia bacterium | reverse complement strand
GCGTCCCGACGATCGGCGCGCCGGCCGCAGCGACCCGCCAGCGGCCCTTCATCCGCAGGTGGCTCCGGAGGACGAGCCCGCCCTCCCACTCGAGCAGGACGTTCTTCCCGACCGCGCGGACGGACTCGAGCCGGCGTCCGTCGAGCCGCTCCGCGATCCCGAGCGCCCGCGCGCGGCCGTGCCGCGCCTCCACGACGAGCACCTCGCCGACGAGGGGCGCGAGGCGCGCGGCGGCGCGGTGAACCGAGTCTCCCTCGGGCACGCGACCGAGGGTAGCGCCATCCCCGTTTTGGAGGACTGCAGGCTTGAGCTTTCCGCGACGGGCGCCGACAACGGGGAAGCGCAATGGCTGCGGCAGTCAGATGGAGCGCCCGAGCCGGGCTCGTCGGCGGCGCCCTCGCGGCGTCGGTCCTCCTCGCCTGGGCGCCCGGCGCCTCCGCGGCGCTGAAACCGCGCGCGACCGTCGCCGACCTGAGCGTCCTCGAGGGCAGGAAGGCGGTGTTCGTCGTGAAGTTGAACCGGGCCCCGCGGACGGCCGTTCGGGTGCGCTTCAAGACCCGCAACGGCGCGGCGCTCGCGGGCGTCGACTACAAGGCGCGCTCCGGCGTCCTGCGCTTCAAGGCGCGGCAGCGGACGAGGAGGGTCGCGGTCGTCACGCTGAACGACGGCGCGTGGGAGCCGACCGAGGGCTTCTTCCTGCGCCTCTCCGCCCCGCGGGGCGTCGTGCTGAGGCGGGCGACCGCGCGCACGCGGATCAAGGACGACGATCCGCTTCCCGCCCTCTCCGTCGCCGACGTGACCGTGGAGGAAGGGAACGGCGGCCAGGCGCCCTCGTCGTTCGCCGTGATCCTCACGGGCGCGACGAGCAGGACGGTGACCGTCGCCTACGAGACGTCCGACGGAAGCGCGCTCGCGGGGAGCGACTACACGGCGGCCGCCGGCACGCTCACGTTCCTGCCGGGCGAGACCGTGAAGCAGGTCGACGTGCCCGTCCACGGGGACGTCGTGGACGAGGACGCGGAGGACTTCACGCTCACCCTCTCGAGCCCCGCCGGTGCCACGCTCGCGGACGCGACCGCGACGGGGACGATCGAGGACGACGACGACGCGGTCGCCGACGTCGGGATCACGGTCGAGGACGATCCCGACCCGATCGTCGCGGGCGCGCTCGTCACGTACACCGCGCTCGTCACGAACGCGGGTCCGGACCGTGCACCGGCGACCGTCGTCGTGGACGACCTTCCGGCCGGGCTCTCGTACGTCTCCGCGTCGGCGACGTCCGGCTCGTGCTCGTACACGGCGCCGCGGGTCACGTGCTCGCTCGGCACGATCCCGAGCGGCGAGGCGCGGACGGTCACGGTCGTCGCCGAGCCGGTCGCGGACGGCGTCCTCGCGAACACGCTCTCGGCCTCGGGCGACTACGCGGACGCGAACGCGGCAAACGACGCCGCGACCGCGGAGACGTCGGTCGCGCAGGGTGCCGACCTCGCGGTGACGCTCGGCGAGTCGGGCGACCCGGTGCTTTCCGGCGAGGAGCTCACGTACTCCCTCACCGCGGCGAATCGCGGGCCGTTCCCGGCCGCGGATCCGGTGCTCACGCAGACGCTCTCGCCGGACGTCGCCTTCGTGAGCGCCTCCCCGGGCTGCTCTTTCGCGGACGGGGTCGTGACGTGCGGGGCCGGCGCGCTCGGCGCTTCCCTGGCGCCGGGCGCCTCGGTCCCGCTCGAGGTGGTGGTGACCCGGACGGCGGCGGAGGAGGCGACGTTCGACAGCACGGCCGCGATCGCCGGCTCGGCGCCGAGCGACCCCGATCCTGACGACAACGCTGCCTCCGTCTCGACGACCTACGTCCCGGCGGGGGATCTCCGGCTCGAGCTGGACGGGACGCCCGGACCGCTCGACGAGGGCGAGAGCCTCGTGTGGACGGTCACGCTCGAGAACCTCGGGCCGAACGACGCGGCGAGCGCGGCGCTCGTGCAGTCGCTTCCCTCCGGCTTCGCCCTCGGCACCGTGACGACGTCGCACGGGCTCTGCGTCCCGTCCCCCGGCTCGCTCGACTGCACGTTCGGGACGCTCGCGCCCGCGACGACGGTGACCGTGGTCGTCTCCGGGACGACCGCCGCCGGCTCGGTCGGGACGACGCTCGCGACGGCCGCGACGGCGACGAGCACGACCGCCGACCCGACGCCCGCGGACAACACCGCCTCGGACTCGGTGAAGGTGCAGCCGACCGTGTCCGTCGCCGACGTGACGGTCGTCGAGCCGAAGGGCCTCTTCCCCGCGGCGGGGACGCCGCGCACGGTGCTCGCCCGCTTCACGGTGACGCTCTCGCGCCCGAGCCCGCAGACGATCACCATGAGCTGGGCGACGGCGAACGGCACGGCGACCGCCGGGTCGGACTACCACGCGAACGGCGGCCCGCTCGGGTTCCCGCCCGGGACGACGACGATGGAGGCCGGCGTGACGGTGACGAGCGACGGCTCCTCCGACCTGCCGGAGCCGAACGAGATCTTCTACGTGAATCTGACGAACGCCGTGAACGCGACGCCCCTCGACGCCCAGGGCGTCGGGACGATCGACGAGACGCCCTGACGGGGCCTCCCGGGGTCTGACCCCGTAAACGCGCAGGCGTCACGCTTCCGTGACACCTTCCACCGCGCGAAAGCGCGCTCCGAGCAGGAATTTCACGAAGCCGACACACATTCTCATGCGCCTTGGTGCGGGGTTCGACCCCATTTCGGCGTCCGAGCCGCTAAGCGCGCGCGGGTAACTCTAGGCCCGCAGGACGGCGCGCCGGGGCCCCGCCAGGAAGCCGGCCTCGACGAGGAGCGCGAGCGCCGGAGACTCGGCGACCGG
>JAICNY010000172.1 GCA_025930955.1 Thermoleophilia bacterium | reverse complement strand
GTGCCGCTGCCGTTCGTGCACATGGAGGCGCCCATCTTCCTCAAGGGCCTCGCCCGCCCCGGCCCGACGTTCCGCGAGGCGATGCTCGTCCACGCGGCCGGACGGCTCGTCCTCCACCCGTGGATCACGAACGTCCAGGCGTCCTGGGTCAAGCTCGGCGTCGCAGGCGCGCAGGCCGCGCTCCGCGCCGGCGCGAACGACCTGGGCGGAACGCTCATGAACGAGTCGATCTCGCGCGCGGCCGGCGCGGCGCACGGCGAGGAGTTCCCGCCCGAGGCGATGGAGGCCGCCATCCGCGCCGTCGGACGCACGCCGCGCCAGCGGACGACGCTCTACGGCACGCCCGAGCCCGACCGTACGGCCGCGAGCTTCGGCGCGCCGGCGCTCGCGCCGCCCAGGAACCCGAGCGTGAACGACGCCCGCCTCCGGCGCCCCCGCCGGCTCGTCCGCCCCGGCGTCACGGCCGTCTGACGCGCTACGGGACTGCGGCCCAGCCGCGCCACTCAGTCAGCTCCACGACGATCGCCGGCCCCGGCGGAGGCTCGTCCCGGTACTGCGGGTACTTCGCCGCGAGGAGCGCAAGCGCATCCTCACGCTCCGGCTCCTCCTCGACAACGCGCGCCCGCCCGCGCAGCCGCACCCACCAGAGGCGACTCCAGTCCTCGTCGTACTCGTCGACGAGGAGCGCGACGTCCGGGCTCGCGCGGACATTGAGGAGCCGCTGCGGGCGAGCGGATGCCTTCGGCTTCGCGTCGACGGCCGAGACGAGCGTCTCGCCGTCGAGGGCGAAGCAGATCGGCACGACGTGCAGCCGGCCCGCCGGGTCGACGGACGCGAGACGGGCGACCCGCGCCGCTGCGACACGGCGGCGCATCTCGGGGCCGGACAGCGCGTTGGCGCTACGCGAACGCAGGCATCACCTCGTCGTGGATGAGCTTCAGCTGGCCGCGCACGTCCGGCACGCCTTCCAGGTCGCGCGTCGTGAAGGCCTTCACCATCGCCGGGTCGGTGATCGCGAGGATCATGTGGTTCACGCCGGCGCCCGCGATGTCGTCGCGGATCTTCGCCGCAACCTCCCCGGGCGTGCCGGCGAGGGAGAGCCGGGCGGCCACGTCCGCGGAGGTCAGCTCGATCGCCTCGTCGATCGCGCCGCGCCCGAGCGCCTCGACGATCGGCTGCAGCTCGTCCGCGTCGAGCCCGTGGCGGGCAAGCTGCTCGCGCGGCATCGAGGAGATGTAGAAGCCGACCATGCTGCGCGCCGCCTCCCTCGCCGCATCGCCGTCGGGCGAGACGACGCAGACGCACCACGCGCCGATGTCGAGCTCCTTCCAGTCGCGGCCCGCCTTCTCCGCGCCCGCCCTGACGTTCTCGACGAGGTAGTCGTATGCCTCGCGCGAGTAGCTGAGCGCGTGGTGCACCCCGTCCGACGCCTCGCCCGCGAACTGGAACGACTTCGGGCCGCGCATCGCGCCCACGAGGAGCGGGACGTGCTCCTGAACCGGCCGCGCGAACGTGAAGAGGCCGCTGTAGTTGTAGAACTCGCCGTCGTAGTCGATGGTGCCCTGGTCGAGGAACGTCCGCATGACCTCGTGCGCCTCCCGCACCCGCGACAGCGGCTTCACCTTCGCCCAGTCGATCCCGTACTGCGCGAGCAACCCGAAGTTCCCGATCGAGAAGACGCACTCGGCGCGGCCGTTCGTCAGCTCGTCGAGCGTCGCGAGCGCCTGGACGATGAGCGTCGGCTCCCGCAGGCCGATCGGCGAGAGGCTCGGACCGAAGCGGATGTTCGTCGTCTTGTCCGCCGCCGCCGCGAACAGGAGCCAGAGATCCTTGTGCCAGGTCTCGTCCGCCGCATAGCACCCGTAGAACCCGAGCTCGTCCGCGGTCTTGATCATCTCGATCGAGTCCGCGAGCGGGTAGTCGGGGAGCATCACGTAGCTGAACCTCAATCCGTTGCCGTTCACGCCGCCTCCTTCGTTCGTCTCCGTCCCTCCGGGCCCCCGCCTAGCTGCGCTCCTCGCTCGGCATCGGCTCGCCGAGCTCCGCGATCTCCGGCTCGATCCCCGTCGAGAGGACGCTGTCGGCCCAGTGGTCGTGCATCCAGTCGAGGTGGTCCCACCGGCCGCCGACGATGCGGTGCGTGTCCCAGGCCGGGATGTCCTGCTGCTGGACGTGCTCGGTCATCTTCTCGGGCGCGACCTCGAGCACGTGCTCGAAGCGCTCGACCACGTCGTCGTTCACGCGCCGCGGCTCGGGTGGGCGCTGCGCGCGCAGCGTGAAGCCGATCATCGCACGGCCTCCCTTCCGTTCTCGCCCTCGTACGCCTGATCCAGGAGGTACTTGCCGGGGTTCATGACGTTGTTCGGGTCGAGGGCGGCCTTGATCTTCTTCATCACCTCGAAGCCGCCGCCCATCTCCTGTGGGACGAGCTCGACGTCGCCCGCCCGGGTCGCGCCGTGGCAGGCGGTGATCGAGCCGCCGTGCTCGAGCGCGACCTCGGCGATCTCGCGCTTGCACTGGACCCAGCCGCGCCAGCTCTCCTCGTCGAGCTCCTGCTCCCAGATCCCGATGTCGATCTCGGTCAGGTAGTCGCCCCACGGCTTGTAGGCCGCGTTCGTGTAGGCGAACATCCCCCAGTCGTCGAAGATCCCGTAGCGGTCGATGTACCGCTTCGCGATCGCGTGCCACTTCTCCCGCACCGCGGGGAGCTGGCTGTACGGGATGGACGCGTCCTCGCAGTGCCAGCACATCGGCACGACCTGACCGTCCTTCAGCCGCCCGTGGAGCGGCGTCGCGTAGCGGTCGTGCCGCGAGGCCCAGTCGCCCTGGGAGATCTCGTCCCCGAGGTACTTGCCGCCCGTCTCCTTGGCGATCCGCATGAGCCGCCGCGACGCGGGCTCGACCTCGTCGCGCGCGCCGTACATGGCGGAGGCGATCACCGCCCGCACGGTCGGAGGCTGCGGGATGTAGGCCTCGTCGTCGCGGCGGAGGTACGCGAGCTTCCACTCGTCGAAGAGGACGACGCCCGCAAGCGTCGCGAGCCCAGACTTCGCGAGCGCGCCGGTCGCCTCCCAGGCGGTCCCGTAGTCGGAGAACGCGAAGAAGGCCGCGAACTCGACCTCGGGGCGCGGGACGAGCTCGAGCGTCGCCTCGGTCGCGATCCCGAGGGTGCCCTGGTGGCCCATGAACAGGTGCTTGAGCTGGAAGCCGGTCGACGACTTGCGCACCTTCCGCCCGCCGCCGTCGCCCACCTCGATCACCTCGCCCGTCGGCAGGACGAGCTCCATCGAGATGACGAGGTCGCGCGTGTGCCCGTAGCGCCCGCCGATGAGCGACCAGCCGCTCGTCCCGATCCGGCCGCCCACGATCGAGCACGGGTACGAGGCCGGGTCGTCGGGATAGATGACCCCGTGCGCCTTCAGCTCGCGGTTGAGCGTGAGCATGTTGATCCCCGTCTGCACCGTGACCGTCCGGTCGACGAGGTCGATGTCGAGGATCCGGTTCATGAGCTTCACGTCGACGACGATCCCTCCGCGCAGCGGCACGGCGCCGTCGGCGAGCCCGGTGCCGCCGGCGCGCGGGACGATCGGGATCCCGTGGCGGTTCGCGAGCTTCACGACCTCGGAGACCTGCTCCGTCGTGCGCGGGAGGACGGCCACGTCGGGGAGGAACTCGCCCCAGCGGTGAACCGGGAACGGCGCGGGCACGCGTGTCCTGTTCACCCGCGCCGGGAGGTCGGGCAGGACGTACTCGTCGCCGCCCAGGATGCCGCGCAGCTCGTCGAGGACGCCGTCACCGAGCGCGGTGGCAGTCGCCGTCATGCCGCCTCCTCCCGGTCGTCGAGCCCGGCCGAGACGGCGACGAGCTCCATGAGATCCATGACCTCGACTGGGCGCTCGCCCGCCGCGCCCTGCTCGGAGAGCGGCCGCTCCGACCAGACGCACGCGCTCACGAGGGTGTCGACGTCGAGCTCGGCGGCCCGCTCCACGCGGCGGCGGCTGATCTCCGCGGTCAGGTCGGGGCGCTCGATCGGCAGCCCGCCGCCGGCGCCCGAGCAGTACGACCACTGCGAGACGTGGTCGACGTCCTTGAACGTGATCCCGGGGATCGCGCGCAGGATCTCGCGCGGCGCCTCGTGGATGCCCTTGCGCTTGTTCAGCCGGCAGGCGTCGTGGTACGTGACCGTCCGCTCGACCGGCCGCGAAAGCGCCAGCTTTCCCTCGCGGACGAGCTCCGCGACGAGCTCGACGACGAGGACGATCTCGAAGTCGAACTCGTCCCCGAAGAAGCGCGGGTAGTCCTCCGTGAACGCGATGTAGTCGTGCGGGTCGAGCACGAGGATCCGCCTCGCCCCCACGGCGCGCCAGTCGGCCACGTTGTGCTCGGCGAAGCGCCGCGCCTGGTCGACGTACCCCATCTCCGCCGCCGGGCCGCCGCAGCACCACTGCTCCCGCATGAGCCCGAACTCCACGCCGCCCGCCTGGAGGATCCGCGCGACCGCGCGCGGAAGCGAGGTGCGGTGGAACGCCGCCTCGCAGTCGCAGAAGAGCACCGTCTCGCCGCCGACCGGCAGGTCGAGGCGCGCAGCCCAGTCGGCCACGTGGTCCTGGGAGACGGGCACCTCGCCGAGCACCGGTTCGTTCCGGCGCTCGTCCGTGAGCTCGTTCCAGCGCTTCCAGGCCGGCTGCTCGACTCCCTGCTCGACGGCGAGCGCGCGCATCGCCTTCACGACGTCGACCGTGCGCGTCCGGTAGCGGTAGAAGTCGCCGGTGAAGAGCGTGTTCGGGCAGCGCAGCTCGCACGCGCCGCACTGGGTGCAGTGGACGTAGTCGCGGGCCGTGTCCTCGACGGAGACGAGGCCCTGCTCCATCGCGACGACGTTCGCGTGGAACGCGGTCGGCGAGTGGTTCTCGTTCCGCGTGACCTGCATCACCGGGCACACCTCGCGGCAGAACTTGTGGCCGGAGCTGAAGCAGCTGTACGCGGCGTTCCGCCACTCGGCGGCGAAGGCCGCCTCGCGGCGGTCTCGCCCGTTCGCGCCCTGCCCGGCTCCCGTCTCTCGCACCTCGTTCTCGGCCACGGCGCCTCCCTGGGTCGCTTCCATCGGGCGAGCCGCGCCGTCCCTCGGGGCTCGGCGCGGGACGCCGGGCTATCGTGACCGCTGGGAAGCGCCGAAGCAAGTTCCGCGCGGGCCTCGCCATTTGGCACGAGACGTTGTAGCCTCCGGGTAGCCAGCCTCCGTAGGGGAGGTCCCTGCAGAGGGGCAGGGAGAACAGAGGGAGGGAAACATGCTGGGAGGGAACAGCGGCCGCCGGCTTACGCTCGGTGTCCTCGTGCTCGCGCTCT
>JAICNY010000181.1 GCA_025930955.1 Thermoleophilia bacterium | reverse complement strand
GACGAGACGCGCTCGCCGCCGATGAAGTGGTCCGGCGAGACCTCGACGCCCGCGACGACGGCCGTCGCGCTCACCTCGAGCCGCTCCCGCCGCCGCGCGGCCCGTCCGAGCGGGTCATGCCGAACCGTGTCCCACTGCCCCACCCAGGGTGGGGGAAAAGGCTCCACCCGCCACCCGCTGTCAGCCTACGGCTGCGGGTGCAGGTGGGCCAGACGGCCTTCGTGCCAATCTCGTGCCGGAGGTGGAGAAATTCCGTCACGCCGTCTCCTCCGGGACTGCGAGCGCGACGTGGCGCGCGTTGGGCGTGTCCTCCGGCATGACGCCGATCGGCTCGAGCGGCTCGCGCGCCTCGACGATCCGGTTGGAGAGCCGCCCGATCCCCTCCACCTCGACCTCGACCGTGTCGCCGGGCTCCACGGGGCGCGAGTTCGCCGGCGTGCCGGACAGGAAGACGTCGCCCGGCTCGAGCGTGACGAGCCGCGAGAGGTCGGCGAGCATGTACGCGATCGACCAGAGCAGCTCGCCCGTGTTCCCCTCCTGGACGACCTCGCCGTTCACGTACGTGCGCAGGGCGAGGTTGTCCGGGTCGACGTCGGCGGCGTCCACGAGCTCGGGGCCGATCGGGCAGAACCCGTCCTGGCCCTTGACGCGGAGCATCGAGCCGCGGTCGGCGTGGCGGAAGTCGTGGACTCCGAAGTCGTTCGCGGCCGAGTACGCGGCCACGTGGTCGAGCGCGTCCTCGACCGGCACTCGCTTCATCCGCTTGCCGACGACCACCGCGACCTCGCCCTCGTAGTTCAGGTACCGGCAGCCGAGCGGGCGGACGATCTCGTCGCCGTGGCGCGCGAGCGAGGACGGCGGCTTGAGGAAGTACGAGGGATCCGGCGGCGTGCGCGCGGCGTACTCCTCGACCCGGCTCGGATAGCTGAGGTGCACGGCGACGATCTTCGACGGCGCCAGCTCCACCGGATGCCTCACTCGACGCGCCTCCCGCCGGTCACGGTGTAGCCGAACGAGAACCAGAAGCCCTTCCCGACCTCGGTCGGCTGGAGGTCGGCGAGCTCGTCCGCGGGGGACTCGAAGAAGCGGAGGGTCGCGTCGCCCTCCCAGACCGGCGAGATCTCCCGGTCCTCGCCGCCCGCCCAGACGTGCTCCTGCAGCGGGTCGCCGTCCGTCTCCCACGCGGGGAAGAGCCGCGTGTTCCAGAGCGGCGGCGAGTTGACGGTCGGGCCCTCCTCGGAGGGGCCGGTCAGCGTGAGCGTCGCCTCGGTGAGCCTGCGATCGTACGAGGCGAGCGACGCGCCGAAGCGCCCGCCCGGCTCGAGGCGCGGCCCGGCCTTGCCGACCGTGACCGGCCGCGTGATCCAGATCGACCCGGGCTTCTTCGGGAAGCCCTGCACGAGCCCGCGCACGAGGGGCATCCCCTGATCGACCCACATGAAGGGGCAGCGCGTGACCGCCTCGCCGCGGTACTCGGCCGCGAGGACGACGAAGAACTCCTTGTACTGCGCGCGCACCGGGTCGAGGAGCTCGTCACCGGACTCGGAGCACGACTGCCAGTCGACGAAGATCGCGGCCGCCGAGCCGAGGTCCTCGCCCGGCTCGAGCTCCGGCGGAAGCAGGGCGCGGGCCGCGTCCGGGTCGGTGCGGAACTCGACGATCAGAAAGTCGCCCGAGTAGTACCAGGGCGGCGGCGGCACGAGCGACGAGCGGCCCGTCCGCGTCTGGGGGAGCGAATACCCCGTCAGGCCGTGCGGAGTCGTGACGTCCACGCCCGCAACGATATCGGGGCGCGGCAGGCGGCTCAGCCGCCGTCGAAGCCGGGGTCGGCGCCGACGACGGTCGGTTCGACGCGCGCGACCGGCTCGCCGAACAAGGCGGGGAGCTCGAGGAAGCGCGTGAGCGCCTCCGGGTCGAGGCCGCTCGCAGCTGATATGTCCTCGGCCTGGAGAAGGACGATCCCCGGCGCGGGCGCCTGGCCCGGCTGCGCGACGCCCCAGTCGAACGTCGCGTCGGCCACGCGCTGCCACGCGAGGAGGTACTCGTACGGGTTGATCACGCCGTCGTAGCCGAGCCCGAGGAGCCCGACCGGGTGGATCTCGAAGTGGAGGTGCGGCGGCGTCCCGACCGCGTCGCCGGTCGCGCCGACGAAGCCGATCACGTCGCCCGCGCGCACCTGTGAGCCCTGGAACGCGAGCGGCGAGAACGCGGAGAGGTGAGCGTAGTAGTACTCGTTCCCCTGCCGGTCGCGGAGCCAGGCGCGCAGGCCGCCGACGTCGTTCCAGCCGACGAGGAAGAGCGTCCCCTCGGTGACCGCGAGGACCGGCGCGCCGACCGGGGCGAAGATGTCGTTTCCGTGGTGCCAGCCGGTCGTCGCGCGCGACGCCGCGAAGTCGTCCACGAAGCTCGACGGCCCGTAGACCGGGAACACGAAGCCCTCCGAGGTCACGGCCGGCCGGACCGACGCGGGCGGGTTCTGGATGACGGGCGGCGGGACCTTCGGGAGGCCCGGCTTCGGCGGCTCCGGGTCGCGCTTCGGGCCCTTCGGCGGGGCAAGCGGCGACCCGGTCGGCTGCTCGGGCTCCGCCTCGTCGGCCGGCTTGCGCGGGGCGCTCGCGGCCGCCTCGGCGTAGCCGACGAGGATCTCGGCACCGGCGGGCAGGCCGCCGTGGTCGGCGGTGAGATACACGTGGAGGCCGGTCACGAAGGTCCGGCGGCCGACGCGCTTCGGGTCCCGGACGACCGCCTGCTCGAGCAGGATCGCGTAGCCCCAGTCGCCGAGCTGGACGCGGGCGTTCCGGCTCGGGCGGACCGTCTCGCCGAGGATCTGCACGCGGGCGAGCCAGGAGCCCGCGAGACTCCCCGACGCGCCGGCCGGACGGGCATCTGCGCTCGCCTTCGTCGAGACGGCGCCGATCGTGATCTCGCCGCCGAAGATCGAGACCGTGCGGAGGGTCGAGCTCGCCCAGGCCTCGCCGGACTTCGGCCGTGTGCTCGCCCGTGCGCGGGCCCAGACGGAGCCCGTCGTCACGATCCCGTCGCCGTAGACGAGCGATCCCGACGTGGCCTGGCGGGCGGGCGGCGCGAGGGCCTCGGCGAGCGCCTCGGACTGCCCGTCCGGGAGCACGACGCGGATCGCGAGGCCGCGGGCAGACGCCTTCCCCGGCTCGGTTGCCGCCTGGGCCGCGCCCGCGGCCGTGAAGGCAGCGAGGGCGAGCACGCTCACGAACGCGAGACGCACGCGCATCGCCTGAAGGGTATCGCCGTCGTCCGGCACCCGTCGAGTGCTCGGCGAGGCGATCCTTCCTCGTGAGCTCAGGGCCGCGGCGAGCGCGCCGCCGACCAGGCGAGGTGCGCCGCCGTGACGACGAGCAGCCCGGCGAAGAGCCGCCGAAGCGTCTCGTCGCCGAGCGCGTCGGCGAGAAGGGCTCCTCCGGCCACCCCCACGCCGGACGCGAGCCCGGCGATCGTGGCGGCGCGCCAGTCGACCGCGCCGACGCGGTGCTGGCGCCACGCGCCGAGGATGACGACCGGGATCATCGCGGCAAGCGAGGTCGCCTGCGCGCCGAGCTGCGAGAGCCCGACGACGAGCGTGAGCGTGGGAACGAACAGAATCCCGCCGCCGACGCCGAACGTCCCGGAGAGGACGCCGGCCGCGAAGCCGAGCGCGACGGCGAGGACGATGGTCGTCACTCGAGCACCAGCCGGATCGCAACGAGCACGAGAAACCCGGCGAAGAGGAACGTGAGCATCCGCGACGAGAGGCGCCGGTGCGCCCACGTCCCCGCGAGCGTGCCGCCGAGCGCGGGCAGCCCGACGAGCGCGGCGTCGCCCAAGGAGACGTGGCCGAGCGCGCCGAACGCGATCACGCCGAAGACCGCGGTGAACCCGATGATCGCGAGCGACGTCGCGGTTGCGACCTTCACGCGAAAGCCGGCGAAGATGAGGAGCGGGATCACGACGATGCCGCCGCCGACGCCGAAGAGCGCCCCGAAGAACCCGCCCGTGAGCCCGATCCCGACAAGCGTCGGGACGGACGAGGTCAGGCGGGGCACGACCGTATCCTAGGAGCCGCGATGGCCGCCGACGGGTCGTTGGACGCGCTGCTCGCTCCGCTCGTCGAGGCGCCGGAGCGGTCCGCGATCCTGCTCGACGTGGACGGCGTCCTCGCGCCGATCGTGGCGCGCCCGGAGCTCTCGGCCGTGCCCGAGGCGACGAAGGCCGAGCTCCGGCGGCTGGCGGGCCGCTATCTGCTCGTCGCAGGCGTGAGCGGGCGAGCCGGCGACGACGCGCGCCGGCTCGTCGGCGTCGAGGGGATCGACGTCGTCGGGAACCACGGGCTCGAGCTCGACCCGGCCGCGCCCGGGTTCCGCGAGCGGCTTGCGGCGTTTCGGGAGGCGGTCGGGCTGCCGGTCGAGGACAAGACGCTCTCGCTCACGTACCACTACCGCGAGGCCGAGGACGAGCCGGCGGCCCGCGCCGGGCTGGAGCGGGTGGCCGCGCGCGCGGAAGAGGCCGGGCTCGTTCCCCGCTGGGGCCGGAAGGTGCTGGAGATCCGCCCGCCGCTCGACGCGGACAAGGGGCGGGCGGTGGCGGCGTTGCTCGAGCGCTCGCAGGCGAAGCGGGCGCTCTACGCGGGCGACGACACGACCGATCTCGACGCGTTCGGGGGGCTCGACGCGGCCGGGCTGGAGGCGGCCGTCCGGGTCGCCGTCGCGTCGTCGGAGGGCCCGGCCGAGCTCCGCGACGCCGCCGACCTCGTGGTCGAGAGCCCGGAAGCCTTCCTCGCGGACGTCCTCCGCCGCCTCTGAGCGGCGCCAACGGTTAGCGCGCGCACGGGTAACGGGGGCCCCGATTCGACGGTCCCAGCACGAACGCTATCCAGGGGATCCGCACGGATGTGCGACGCCGTATGCCGACTTCGTGCCGGCTCGTCCACAGCCGGGTGCGCGGCCGCGGCGCCGCTACCGCGACGCGGCGAGCCGCT
>JAICNY010000121.1 GCA_025930955.1 Thermoleophilia bacterium | reverse complement strand
TGACCGGGATGACGGACGAGGAGCGCGAGCTCCTCGGCGCGTGGATCCGTCAGGGGGCGGACGTCAGCCCGCGGTAGCGCGGGCGCGGTCGCGGGCGATCGCGACGAGCTCGTCGAGGCCGGTCTCGAGCTCCTCCTCCCGCGTGCGCCGGAGCCGCTCCTCGAGCACCGGGACGATCTCCCGCCGCGGCCGCCGGTCCACGAAGACGAGGAAGCGGAAGCCGAACCGCTCCTCGTAGGCCGCGTTCAGCTCTGCCAGCCGCGCGAGCACGGCCGGGTCGTCGTCCGAGCCCTGCTCGGCGGCGGAGCGGCCGGAGAGGCGGGTCGCGCCGATCGGCGGGTGCGCGTTCAGCGCCTCGACCTGCTCCTCCTCGGGGAGCTCCGCGAGCAGCGCGCGCGCCTCGGCGAGCGGGTCGTCGCGCTCCGCGAGGCGCTCGACGAAGCGGGTGCGCCCGCCGAAGAGCTCCGCGAGCTCCGCGGCGCCTAGCTTCCGCGGTACGTCGTGCACGCGTACGGGGCGAGGAGGAGCGGCACGTGGTAGTGGCCGTCGTCGAGCGCGAGCTCGAGCTCGACGCGGCGGAAGAAGGGCGACGGCGGGTGGAAGACGAGCCGGTACGCGCCGGCCTCGACCTCGGCGAGCGCGGCGATCCGTCCGTCGTCGTCCGTCTCCGCGCCCGCGAGGCGCTCGTCGCCGCGGAAGAGCTCGACGCGCACCCCGGAGGCCGGCCGGCCTGCCTCGGTGTCGAGGACGTGGGTGGAGAGCGTCGCCGTCATGCCGCGAACCGCTCCGCCTGGACGCGGTGCTCGCGCGCGATCTCGTTCTCATCGGCGCGCGCGAGGCGGCCGTCGGCGACGACCTCCTCGCCGCCGACGAGCAGCCGCTCGACGCGGTGCGGCCCGGCGAAGACGAGCGCGGCGACCGGGTCGTCCGCGCCTCCGAAGGAGAGCCCGTCCGTGCGCCACACTGCGAGGTCGGCGCACTTGCCGGGCTCGAGCGAGCCGAGGTCGTCCCTGCCGAGCACCTCCGCCCCGCCGCGCGTCCCGAGCCGGAGGGCGGCGCGGGCCGTGAGCGCGTCCGGCCCGCCGCGCCCCCGCGCGACGAGCAGCGCCTGCTTCACCTCGAGGAAGAGGTCGCTTCGCTCGTTCGACGCCGAGCCGTCGACGCCGAGCCCGACCGGGACGCCCGCCGCGAGCATCGCCGCGACCGGCGCGACGCCCGCCCCGAGGCGGAGGTTCGACGTCGGGCAGTGCGCGACGCCGGTTCCCACCGAGCCGAAGCGCGCGATGTCCTCGTCCGAGAGGTGGACGCAGTGCGCGCACCAGACGTCTCCCGCGAGCCAGCCGACCTGCTCGAGGTACTCGACCGGGCGGCAGCCGAAGATGCCCTTGCAGTACTCCTCCTCCTCGACCGTCTCGGCCAGGTGGGTGTGGAGGCGCAGCCCGAGCCGGCGCGCGAGGTCGGCGGACTCCGTCATGAGCCGCTTCGTGACGGAGAACGGCGAGCACGGCGCGACCGCGATCTGCACCCGCGCACCGGGGCCGTCCTCGTGGAGCGTCGCGGCGAGCGCCTCGGTGGCGGCGAGCGCGGCGTCGCCGTCCTCGACGAGCGAGTCCGGCGGGAGACCGCCCTGCGACTCGCCGAGGTCCATCGACCCGCGGGAGGCGACGATGCGCACGCCGAGCTCGCGGGCCGCCTGCACCTCCGCCTCCACGATCCCCTCGCGCCCGGGCGGGAAGACGGAGTGGTGGTCGAAGGCGGTCGAGCAGCCGGAGAGCGCGAGCTCCGCGAGGCCCGTGCGGGCGGCGGCGTACTCGGACTCGGCGTCGATCCGGCCCCAGAGCGGGTAGAGCGCCTTCAGCCACGTGAAGAGGTCGGCCTCCTGCGCCCGCGTGCGCGTCAGCGTCTGGTACAGGTGGTGGTGCGTGTTCACGAGCCCAGGCGTGACGAGCGCGCCGTTCAGGCTCTCGACGCGCTCGGCCCCGGGCGGCGGGCCGTCGCCGACCGCCTGCACGAAGCCGTTCTCCACGAGCACCCAGCCGTTCTCGTGCTCCGTTCCGGCATCGTCCATCGTGACGACGTAGCCGCCGGTGAGAAGGAGGCTCACGCGCCCGCCTCGAGCGGGACCAGCCGGAACGCGTCGACGTCGACGAGCCCGCGGTCGGTGATCTTGAGCCGCGGGATGACCGAGAGCGCGAGGAACGCGAGCGTCTGAAACGGGGAGTGCAGCTCGCAGCCGAGCGCGTGCGCCGCCTCGACGCAGGCGCGGCTCGCCGCCACGACCTCGTCGAGCCGCGCGGTCGAGAGGAGCCCGGCGACGGGGAGGGGCAGCTCCGCGCGCAGCTCGCCGTCGTCCACGACCACGACGCCGCCGCCCAGCTCGCGCAGGCGGGCGACCGCCGCGGCCATGTCCCCGTCGGACATGCCGACGACGACGATGTTGTGCGCGTCGTGGGCGACGGTCGAGGCCAGCGCGCCGCGCGCGAGCCCGAACCCGCGCACGAGCCCGAGCCCGACGCGGCCGGTGCCGAGATGGCGCTCGACGACGGCGATCTTCGCCAGGTCGCGCGCGGGGTCGGCGACGATGTGCCCGTCGGCGAGCGGCGCGTCCTCGACGAGCGATTCCGTCACGATCTGGTCGCGGACGACGCCGATCACGCGCACGCGGCCGCTCGCGGGCGCGGGAAGCGAGAACCGCTCGCCGGCTACGTCGCCGACGCGCACTGTGTGCTTCACCCACTCCGGCACGTCCGGCCGCCGGATCTCGCCGACCGGTGCCCCGCGCTTCAGCACGAGCTCGGGCCGGAACTCCTCGAGGTCCGGGAGGAGGACGAGGTCGGCCCGGTAGCCGGGCGCGACCGCCCCGTGCTCGGCGAGCCCGTGCCACGTGGAGGGGCTGAGCGTGGCCGCGACGAGCGCGTCCTCCGGGGCCACGCCCGCGGCGACCGCGTCGCGCACCATCGAGTTGACGTGGCCGTCGTCCGCGATGTGCTCCGGCTCGCGGTCGTCGGTGCAGAAGGCGATGCGCCCCGGCCCGTACTCCGTTAGGAGCGGCGCGAGCGCGGCGAGGTTTCGCGCGCCGGTTGCCTCGCGGATCAGGAGCCACATCCCCGCCCGGAGCCGCTCGCGCCCCTCGTCGAGCGTGATCGCCTCGTGGTCGGAGCGGATCCCGGCCGCGGCGTACGCGTTCAATGCCTTCCCCGTCACCCCCGGCGCATGCCCGTCCACGTGCGTCGCGCCGTCGAGCCGGAGCTTCTCGAGCTCGCCCTCGTCTCCCGCGACGACGCCGGGGAAGTTCATCATCTCCGCGAGCCCGAGGACGCGACGCCGGCGGAGCAGCCCCTCGAGGTCGCCGGGGCGGAGCGCGCGCCGCGGCGACTCGAACTCCGACGCGGGGACGCACGACGAGGCCATGAAGTAGACGTCGAGCGGCAGGCCGTGGCAGAGGTCGGCGAGCCAGTGGACGCCGTCCGTGCCGAGCACGTTCGCGATCTCGTGCGGGTCGGCGACGACGGCGGTCGTCCCGAGCGGGAGGACGAGTCGCGCGAACTCGTCCACGAGGAGCTTCGCCGACTCGAGGTGCATGTGCGCGTCGACGAAGCCCGGGACGACGTAGCGGCCGCTCGCGTCGACCTCCTCGCGGCCCTCGTAGTCGCCGAGGCCGACGACGTACCCGTCCGCGACGGCCACGTCCGCGTCGAGCCACTCCCGCGTGAAGACGCAGAGGACGCGGCCGCCGCGGACGACCACGTCCGCCGGCTCGTCCCCGCGCGCCACGGCCAGTCGGCGGGCAAGTTCCTCCATGCGGCCGTAACGTACTACCCTTGGGCGGCGTGGACGTGCTGACCCCACGGACGCTCGACGAAGCGCTGCGGCTCCGGGCGGAGACGGCGGACGCGTGGCCGATCCAGGGTGGCACCGACGTCATGGTCGAGCTGAACTTCGACCGGGCCCGTCCGCGGGTCGTCCTGAACCTGAACGAGGTCGCCGAGCTGCGCGGCTTCGCGCGCGAGAACGGCACGCTCAGGCTCGGCGCCGGGCTTACGTACACGGAGTGCCGGCGAGAGCTCGGCGAGACGCTTCCGGCGCTCGCCGAGGCCGCGCGCACGGTCGGCTCGCCGCAGATCCAGAACCGCGGGACGATCGGCGGGAACCTCGGCACGGCCTCGCCCGCCGGCGACGCGCTCCCTCCGCTCCTCGTGGAGGAGGCGGAGGTCGAGCTCGCGGGCCCGGCCGGCCGCCGCACGCTCCCGCTCGAGGAGTTTCTCGTCGGGCCGAAGCAGAACGCGCTCGCTGAGGACGAGCTGATCGTCGCCGTCCACGTGCGCCCGTCCGGGGCGCGGCAGACGTTCATGAAGGTGGGGCCGCGAAACGCGATGGTGATCGCCGTCGCCTCGCTCGCGCTCGCGGTCGACCGGGAGCGCGGCGAGATCCGTGCCGCGTACGGCTCCGCCGGGCCCGTTCCGAGGCTCGTGCGCGCGCCGCTCGACGAGGCGGACGGCTTCCCCGACCGCGTCGCCGAGGCGGCCAGCCCGATCGACGACGTCCGCGGCACGGCGGCGTACCGCCGGCACGCGCTGCGCGTCCTCACGGCGCGCGCGCTCGAGAGGTGCGCCGCGTGAGGATCGAGCTCACGGTCAACGGCGAGCGGCACGAGGCGGACGTCTGGGCCGGCGAGAGCCTCCTCTTCGCGCTGCGCGAGCGGCTCGGCCTGCCCGGCTCGAAGAACGCCTGCGAGCAGGGCGAATGCGGCTCGTGCTCCGTCCTCCTCGACGGGACGCTCGTCTGCGCCTGCCTCGTCCTCGCCGCCCAGGCCGACGGGCACGAGGTCGTCACCGTCGAGGGTCTCGCGCCCGAGGACGGGCCGCACCCGGTGCAGGAGGCGTTCGTCCAGGCGGGCGCGGTGCAATGCGGCTTCTGCACGCCGGGCCTCGTCGTCGCGGCGGCCGACCTCCTCGCGCGCACGCCCGACCCCACGGACGACGAGCTGCGCGAGGCGCTCTCCGGCAACCTCTGCCGCTGCACGGGCTACGCGAAGATCTTCGACGCCGTGCGCCTCGCCGCGGGGGCCTCGTGAGCGCCCCCGCCCGCAAGCTCGAGCGAGGGCGCGTCGGCGAGGCCGTCAGGCGCGCCGACGGGATCCCGAAGACGACCGGCGAGTTCGCGTACGCGAGCGACCTCCAGGCCGCCGGGATGCTCTGGGGCCACACCGTCCGCAGCCCGCACGCGCACGCCCGCGTGGGCGAGATCGACATCTCCGAGGCCGTGACGATGCCGGGCGTCCACGCGGTTCTCACCCACGCCGACGTCCCGGGCACGAAGCTCTACGGGCTCGAGTACGCCGACCAGCCGGTGCTCGCGTTCGACCGCGTCCGCTACTACGGCGAGCCGGTCGCGCTCGTCGCCGCCGAGCACCCCGAGCAGGCGCGCCGCGCCGCGGAGAAGGTCCGCGTCGAGTACGAGCCGCTCGAGCCGGTCGTCGACATGGAGCGCGCGCTCGAACAGGACGAGCTCCACCCCGACCGGCCGACGCACGAGCCGGACCACTACCGTGACGACCCGCGCGCGAATGTCGTGCGCTCGATCCTCATCCGCCACGGCGACCCGGACACCGAGGGCGACGTCGTCGTGACCGGCGAGTACGAGCTTGGGATCCAGGACCAGGCCTTCCTCGGCCCCGAGTCCGGGCTCGCGGTCCCGGACGGCGACGGGGGCGTCGACATCTACGTGGCGACGCAGTGGCTCCACGTCGACCGGGCGCAGGTCGCGCCGTGCCTCGACCTCCCCCCGGAGCAGGTGCGCATCCATCTCGCGGGCGTCGGCGGCGCGTTCGGCGGGCGCGAGGACCTCTCGATGCAGATCCACGGCGCGCTCCTCGCGCTCCACACGAACCGGCCCGTGAAGATCGTCTACACCCGCGAGGAGTCGTTCGTCGGCCACGTGCACCGGCACCCGGCGCGCATCCGGATGGAGCATCGTGCGAACCGGGACGGGAAGCTCGTCTGCGTCCACGCGCGCGTGCTCCTCGACGGCGGCGCGTACGCGTCGAGCTCCACCGCCGTCGTCACGAACGCGTCCTCGTTCGCGTGCGGCCCCTACGCGGTCGCGAACGCCCTCGTCGACGCGACGGTCGTCTACACGAACAACCCGCCGTGCGGCGCGATGCGCGGCTTCGGCGCCGTGCAGGTGTGCTTCGCCCACGAGGCGCAGATGGACAAGCTCGCGGCCGCGCTCGAGCTCGACCCGGTCGAGCTCCGGCTGCGGAACGCGCTCGCGCCCGGCGACGTCATGCCGAACGGCCAGAAGGTCACGGGATCGCTGCCGGTCGCCGACGTGATCCGCCGCTGCGCCGAGCTCACGGTGCCCGAGCCGGAGCCGCTGCCCCGCGACTCGCTCCGGCTTCCCGGCGGCTCCGGGAACGTGACGCGCGGCGAGGGCGTGAAGCGCGGCGTCGGGTTCGCGCTCGGGTTCAAGAACCTCTGCTACTCGCACGGCTTCGACGACTACTGCGCCGCGCGCGTGCGCCTCTTCGCCGGCGCGGACGGGGCGCTCGCGGCCGAGGTGCACTGCGCGGCGGCGGAGGTCGGGCAGGGCGTCGTCGGCGTGATCACGCAGGTGGCGCGGACGGAGCTCGAGCTCGACGACGTGACGCTCGCGCCCGGGACGACCTCGACGGTCGACTCGGCGGGCTCGGCGTCCGCCTCGCGCATGACGTGGATGGTCTCCGGCGCCGTGGCCGAGGCGTGCCGGGCGGCGCGGGGGGAGCTCGGCGCGCGCGGCGGCACGCTGGCGCCCGGCGAGGAGATCGACGTAGAGAAGGTCTACCGCCACCCGCAGACCTGGCCGCTCGATCCCGAGACGGGGCAGGTCACGGGCGAGCGAGCCCACGTCGCGTTCATCTGCTCGGCGATGCGCGCGGTCGTCGAGGTGGACACCGACCTCGGCCTCACGCGCGCGGTCTGGATCGGGACGGCGCAGGATGTCGGCAGGGCGGTCAACCCACAGGCCGTCCTCGGCCAGATCGAGGGCGGCACCGCGCAGGGGCTCGGGCTCGCGCTCATGGAGGAGATCCAGACCCGCGACGGGCTGATCACGAACGCGAGCTTCACGGACTACCTCATCCCGACGACGCTCGACATGCCGCCGGTCGACGCGGTGCTGGTCGAGGAGCCGGAGCCGGACGCGCCCTACGGCGCGAAGGGCGTCGGCGAGCCTCCGACCGTCGTCGCGACCGCCGCGGTCGCCGCGGCCCTGCGCGACGCGACCGGCCGCGACCTCACGCGCGTGCCCGTCCGGCCGGACGACCTGATCGGGCTCTAGGGCCGGTAGAGCGTCAGCGCCGAGCCGACGCCGAGCAGGGCGATCCCGAGGACGCGGATCGGGCTGAGGCCGATCCGCTCGAGGCCGAAGAGCCCGTAGCGGTCGATCACGGCGGCCATCACGAGGTTCCCGGCGATGATGAGGCCGATCGTCGTCGTCGTCCCGATCCGCGGCGGCCCGAGCGCGACCGCGAAGACGATGAACGCGCTCATGACGCCGGCGAGCCACATCCAGGGCGGCGCGCGCAGCCCCTCGGCGACGCCGGAGGCCGACTGGCGCACGACGAGGAGCGACGCGAACGCGACGAGCGCCGTGACGAGGGCCGCGAACGCGACCGCCTCGACGACGCCGATCCGCTCGCCGAAGCGGCCCATCACGGCCGCCTGAACCGCTCCCGCGAGCCCCGCGACCACGCACACGAGCACCGCCGCCGCCGTTCCTCCCGCCACGAGCCCTCCTTTCCGCCGAACCGCGGGGGAAGCTATACGCTCGCGGGCGAACGATGAAGGGGGACGCCGCGTGAGCCAGCCGACGTACCCGAGCCCGGTCGATCCGGCCGAGCTCGGCTTCGAGAAGATCGTCTACGAGAAGGCGCCGCCCCGGGCCACGATCACGCTGAACCGGCCCGACATCCTGAACGCGTTCGACTACCAGATGCTTCGCGAGCTCGCGCGTGCGTGCGAGGACGCGTCCTACGACGACGAGATCCGCGTCGTCGTGCTGACCGGCGCCGGGCGCGCCTTCTGCGTGGGCGCCGACCTCAAGTCGTGGTCGCAGGAGTACCTCGGGAAGCCGAACGAGTACTGGAAGTGGTTCGGCGCCTTCAAGGACGCGCACGATCGCCTCCGTGAGATCGGCAAGCCGGCACTCGCGCGGATCAACGGGATCTGCGTCGGCGGCGGGAACGAGCTCCAGATGGCCTGCGACCTCGCGGTGATGGTCGACGACGCGTTCATCCGCCACGTCGGGCCCGAGCACGGCTCGGTGCCGGCCGGCGGCGCGACGCAGTGGCTCTCGATCATCGTCGGCGACCGTCGCGCGCGCGAGATCGTCCTCATGTGCGAGGAGATCCCCGCCGCGAAGGCGGCGGAGTGGGGGCTCGTGAACTGGGCCGTCCCCGCGGCCGAGCTCGACGCGAAGGTGGACGCGGTCGTCGAGAACCTCGTGCGCAAGCTCCCGCAGACGACGCGCTACGCGAAGCAGCACCTGAACTTCTGGAAGGATCTCGCGTGGCACGAGACGATCAACCACGCCCGCGACTGGCTCGCGCTTTCGATGGCGACGGAGGAGCCCCAGGCGGCCGTGCGGAAGTTCGTGTCGAAGGACAAGTGAGCGCCGAGGACGCACTCGTCGTCGTCGAGCAGGACGACCCGATCGCGGTCGTCCGGCTGAACCGGCCCGAGCAGCTGAACGCGCTCTCGGAGCCGCTCATGGAGGAGCTCGTCGCAAGGCTCCAGGAGCTGGACCGCGACCAGGCGGTTCGCTGCATCGTCCTCGCCGGCGACGAGCGGGCGTTCGCGGCCGGCGCGGACATCGGCGAGCTGGCGGACGCGTCCGCAATGGACATGCTCTATGCGCGGCGGGTGGAGCGCTGGGATGCGATCCGCGGGCTCTGGACGCCGCTCGTCGGTGCCGTCTCCGGCTTTTGTCTCGGCGGCGGGAACGAGCTCGCGATGAGCTGCGA
>JAICNY010000103.1 GCA_025930955.1 Thermoleophilia bacterium | reverse complement strand
CGGTCGCCGAACGCGGGCGCCGAGTCGGCCACCTCGCGGAAGGGCCCGTAGAACGCCGAGGCGTACTTCGCGGAGTAGGCGACGATGGGCGTCCGCTCGTAGCCGGCGTCGTCGAGCGCCGCGCGGATCGCGCCGATCCGCCCGTCGAGCATGTCGCTCGGGCAGACCGCGTCCGCCCCGGCGTGGGCGTGCGAGACCGCGGTGCGCGCGAGCAGCTCGAGGGAGGCGTCGTTCACGACCTCGCCGTCCTCGACGAGCCCGCAGTGGCCGTGGTCCGTGTACTCGCAGAGGCAGACGTCCGTCATGAGCACGAGCCCCGGCGCCGCCTCGCGCGCGGCGCGAAGCGCGTGCTGGACGATCCCGTCGGCGTCGTAGGCGCCCGAGCCGGCGTCGTCCTTCTCCTCGGGGATGCCGAAGAGGAGCACCGCTCCGAGCCCGAGCCGCTGGAGCCGCGCACACTCGCGGGCGAGCTCGTCCACCGACCGGCGGGCGATCCCCGGCAGGCCGGAGAGCGGCACGACGACCCCCTCGCCCGGGCAGGCGAAGAGCGGCGCGACGAGCTCTCCGGGGTCGACCCGCGTCTCACGCACGAGCGCGCGGAGCGGCGCGGTGCGGCGGAAGCGGCGCAGCCGGGTGACGGGGAACGTGGCCATGCACGGCAAAGGCTAACGGCGGCGGCGTCCGGGGCGGCTGGCAGGCTCGGACGCGACGGCCGTGCCCGCGCTGTTCGATCAGGAGAAGCCGGGGCCCGCCGGAAGCGGGAGCCGCGCGCGACCCGACGCATGGGACTGGCCGGTCACCGACGGGGCGCTCGCGCTCGACTGGGAGGAGGCCCCGCCGCCTCCGCTACGCGCTCGTAGCCATTTGAGCGAGGTCGGAAGGTCGGGTAGCCTGCCGCGGATGGCTGCACCCCCCAACGCGCGGGGACTCGCCGCTCGTGCCGCCGTACGAGAGAGGGAACGGGCCAAGGCGCGCCGGGCGCGCAGGTTCGCGGCGCTCGTCGCGGTCGGCTCCGTCGCGATCATCGTGCTCCTCCTCACGGCGTTCGGCTCGAGCGAGCCGCGACCGCTCGCGACCACCGGCCCCGCGCCGGCGCAGCGGCTCCTGCCGTCCGGCCCGCCGCGCCCGCAGGTGATCGCGACGCACGACACGCTCCGGATCCAGCTCCCCATCAACGAGGGCCGCGTCACGGCGATCGGCTACCACGGCGCGGGCGACTCCGTGATCGAGCTCGAGCCGGTCGGGACGCAGGCGAACGCCGGGCTCTTCGGGCGGCTCGTCCAGCGGCTCACCGGCGGCGACGGGACGGGCCTGCGCTACTACCTCCTGGAGGGCGGCACCGGCCCCCGCACCGGCGGCCTCGACGTCGGCGCGCCCGTGGACACCGACGTCTACTCGCCCGTCGACGGGACCGTCGTCTCGATCACGGACCGGGTCGTGGACGGGCGCGCGTACGGCAAGCGGATCGAGGTCCAGCCGGCCGGAAACTCGGGCCTCGTCGTCGCGCTCACGAACCTGGACGTCGACCCCGTCCTCTCGGTCGGGGCGCCGCTCCTCGCCGGCAAGACGAAGCTCGGCCGCGTCGTCGACGTGACGCCGGTCGAGCGCGCCGCGCTTGCCGGCTACACGCAGGATCAGGGCCAGCACGTGCACCTCGAGGTGCTCCCGGCCGCGTCGCTCGCGACGCCCTAGGCAGCGCGGCCGGCCGGTGCGGATCCTCTTCCTCGCCGACGTCTTCGGGGCGCCCGGCCGCCGGGCGGTCGAGGAGCGGCTGCACGACCTCCGGGACGACCTCCAGATCGACTTCTGCGTCGTGAACGGCGAGAACGCGGCCGACGGCGTGGGCCTGACGGCGAAGCTCGCGGAGAAGCTCCTCGCCGCCGGCGCCGACGTGATCACGCTCGGGAACCACGTCTGGCGGCAGCGCGACCTCGTCCCCTTCCTCGACGCGAGCGACCGGATCGTCCGGCCCGCGAACCTCGGCGGCCCGGGAGCGCCCGGGCGCGGGCTCGCGGTCGCGAGCGCCGCGGACGGGACGCCGGTCGCGGTGATCAACCTCCAGGGGCAGCTCTTCCTCGAAGTCGCCGTGCACCCGTTCCTGCTCGTCGACGAGCTCGTCGCGGAGGCCCGGCGCGCCGCGAACGTCGTCGTCGTCGACTTCCACGCCGAGGCGACGAGCGAGAAGGTCGCGCTCGCTCGGCTCCTCGACGGCCGCGTGACGGCGGTGCTGGGCACGCACACCCACGTCCAGACGAACGACGCCCGCGTGCAGCCGGGCGGCACCGCCGCGATCACGGACGCGGGGATGACGGGGCCGCACGACTCGGTCATCGGCGTGCGCGCCGAGCTCGCGATCCAGCGGATGCAGACCGGGCGCCCGGTGCGCTTCCATCCCGCGGACGGCGACGTGCGGATCGAGGGCGTCGTCGTCGAGTGTGACGCGGACGGCCGGGCTACGGACTGCCGCGCGCTCCGCCTCCACGTCGGATGAGGAGAACGAGCGCGGCGAAGAGGGCGACGAGCAGCGCGTCCCGGACGAGAACGAGCCAGGCGACCGGCTCGAGCGCGACGACGTTCCAGTAGCGGGCCGGGAACCACGCCTGCGTCGCGACGAGCGCCGCCCCGAAGAGGAGCGGCGCGACCACCGCGCCGCGCGCGGCGACGAGCGGACCGAGCGGCAGGAGCCAGATCATGAACTGCGGCGAGAGCACCTTCCCGAACGCGACGAAGCCGGTCACGGCGGCCGCCGAGGCGACGGCGAGCGACGCCGGGTCGCGCCGCGACCGGGCGAAGACGACGTAGACGAGGACGAGCGCTAGCGCCTGCGCCGCCGTCCCGGCGATCGCGAGCGCGTCGGGCAGCGCGCCGACGAGGTTCTGCGAGCCGTGGCTCGTCTCGACGACCGCCTCGTAGAGGCCCAGCCGGTGCCCCGCGAGGAGGGCGGACGCGCCGAGGCTCTCGAGCTGGAGCGGCCGCCCGGACTGGCGCGTGACGCTGTCCACCAGCCCGTCCCAGCCGACGAGGGCGAACGGCCCGACGACGAGCGCGAGCGCGCCGGCGAAGACGCCGAGCCCGACGAGCGCCTCGCGCCGGCCGCGCGCGCGCGAGACGTGCAGGAGCGCGAGCGGGAGGACGACGAGCGGGTAGGCCTTCGCCGCGACCGCGAGCCCGAGCACCCCGAGGCCGAGGCGCGGGCGCCCGAGCACGAGGGCCGCGAGCGCGCCGGCGAGGAGCGCGGCCGGCCAGAGGTCGTAGCGCGTGAGCGGCACCGGGCCGAGCAGCAGCGGGGCGAACGCCGCGAGCCCGACGCCCGCCGCGAGCACCGGCGGAGACGCCCGCAGCGCCCCGAGCGTCACGGCGACGAGCGCGACCGCCGCCGCGCCGCAGAGGAGCATGAGGACGTCGAACCAGAGGTCGTAGCGCCCCTCGCTCGCAAGCGACGGAAGCGCAAAGACGGGCAGCGCGCCCGGCGGGTACTCGAGCGCGAAGTCCCGGTAGGGCACGTCGCCGTCACGCATCCGGTCGCCGTACGCCTCGTAGACGCCCGTGTCCGTGATCGTCACGTCGTCGTAGTGGCCCGTGTGGAGCGCGAGCCAGGCGACGACGAAGAGCGCGACGCCGACGAGCGCGGCGAGCGCGACCTGCGAGCGCTCAGCCCGCGGGGACGAGCGCTCGGCTCTCTCGGTCATCGGGCGCGGGCTCCTCGGGGACGACGCGCCGCGGGAGCGCGGGCGCGAGCAACGCGAGCGCGGCGAAGGGGAAGAACCAGACGATGTAGAGGTAGAACCAGTGCGTCAGCACGAGCTCGAAGGCGACGAGGAGGGCGCCCGAGAGCGCGGCGACCTGGAGCGGGCTCTTCCGCCGGGGCACGAAGTAGAGCGCGGCCGCGCCGGCGACGAGCGCGATCTTGAGCGCGCCCTGGAGCCACGCGAGGTCCGGCATGCCCGGATAGCGCCCCCAGTCCCAGACGGAGAACGGCGAGGGCCGTGAGAGCTGCCAGCCGAACGTCCGGTCCCAGAACGTGCGCGCGGCGTCGACGACGTTCGGCTCGAGCAGGAGCACGGAGAAGGCGAGCGCGGTCCCGACGAGAATCCCCGCCGCGTAGCGCAGGAGGCGCGGGCCGGCGTCGCGCGCCACGCCGCGCGGATACGAGGCCCAGAGCGGCCAGAGAAGGAGCGCCGCGAACTTCGACCACGCCGCGAGGGCGACGAACGCCCCCCGCCCGAACGGCGACGAGACGAGCCAGAAGCCCCAGATGAGGAGCGCCGGCATGATCGCGTCGTTCGAGTTCGAGCTCGAGGCGTACTGCGTGAACGGGTACGCGACCCACGCGAACGCGAGCGTGACCGCGAGCCGGTTCCCGCCGAAGCGCCGTCCCACGAGGGCGAGCCCGGCGAGTGCGAGCAGGTCGAAGAGGATGGCCGTGAAGTGCGCGGCCGGGAGCGAGTCCCAGCGCCCAGTCCAGCCGAAGATGAGATAGCCCGGGACGTAGCCCAGGTAGCTGACCGGCCCGTACGTGTCGCCGCGGCCGTTCGCGGACTCGCAGCGGCCGTTCGTCTGGATCCGCTCACGGACGTAGCCCTCGCTGTCGGCGGGCCCGCACTCCTCGCCCTCGTCGGTCGGCATGTGACCGTACGGCATCTCGCCCTGCGCGACGATCCGCTGCGCGCCGATCACGCTCGCGTACCCGACGTCGATCACGTTCGACGTCTGCGTGTTCAGCCCGATGCGGAACCCGGCCGCGAACACGGTCAGCGCGAGCAGGAGCCACACGGGCCAGACGGGTCGCATGGGCGCACGCGGCGCGCGGCGCCGGCCCGCCCCGATCCAGACGAGCCGCCCGAGCAGGTAGAGGAGCGGCGGGTAGGCGAGCACCATCGCCGCGAAGACGTCGCCCTCGTTGAAGAAGCGGAGCGAGATGCTGAGCGACAGGAGGACGACCAGGTCGAGGTTCCGCAGCGAGAGCGGGCGGCGCAGGTCGGCGAGCCCGAGGAGGAAGAGCGCGCAGAGCCCGAGCCAGACGGCCGGGTTGTTGATCGTCCGTCCGAACGCGCCCTCGTACCCGCGCGCCATCCGCCAGGCGACCTGCGGGCCCGTCCAGGCCTCCGTGACCCGGGCGCTCGCGTCCTCGACCTTCCCCTCGACGATCTGACCCGACTCGCCCGGGGCCCAGACCTTCACCTCCCAGAGGCCGGTGTCCGGGTCGAACGTCCCCTCCCGCGTCAGCTCCTGGCCCTCGTAGCGCTCGACCCAGTCGGCCACCTTCGGCCGGAGGAGCACGGCCTGGATCGCCTCCTCCTCCGTCAGCCGCGGCTCGACCTCGTCGCGCGGGACGAACGGCGTCTCGACGAGGTTGCCCTCGCCGTCGTAGACGTTCCCGGGCTGCCCGAGCGCGGCCGGCGGCGCCGCGAGCGCGAAGGCGGCCGCGGCGAGCGCGAGCAGGCGCCTCAGCGGAGCCGGAAGCTCCAGAGCTTGTTGACGACGAAGTTCCACGGCGTTACGAGGACGATGGCGACGGCCTGCGCCGGGATCTCCGGAACCCCGGCCGCGACGAGCAGGGTGAGGAAGACGAGGTTCGCGCCGAGCGCGACGGTCGAGACGACGAAGAACCTCATCCCCTGGTGGACGAGGTGCCCGCGCTGCCTCCGAAACGTCCAGGCGCGGTTCCACGTGTAGTTGTTCGTGACGGCGACGAGGAACGAGCAGACCGCCGCGGGCGCGTAGTGGACGTCGAGCCCCGCGACGAGCGCCGAGTAGACGGCGAGGTTCACGATGTAGCCCGACCCGCCGACGACGCAGAACTTGAGAAGCTGCACCCAGTTGGCCTGCCGGCGCAGGGCGGGGTGCAGGCGTCCCGTCGGCATCCGCGGAAGCGTAGTCGGGTGGGCGCCGGGCTCTTTCATCGACCCCCTCCCCGGCCGCGGAAGCCCCCCGCTCCGACGAGCGGCACGAACCGGCACTCGACCGAGTGGACGACCGCGGGCCCTTCGGGGGTCCGGACAACGACCTCGAGCCGTTGCCCGGCGGGGCCTCCGACCGGGACGACGAGGCGACCCCCGGTCACGAGCTGCTCGTAGAGCGCCGGCGGCAGGCCGGGCGCCGCGGCGGCCACGGCGATCGCGTCGAAGGGCGCCTCCTCCGGCACGCCGAGCGACCCGTCGCCGACGTGGACGTGCACGTCTCCGTACCCGGCCGCGCGGAGGTTCTCGCGGGCCTGCTCGGCGAGCTCGGGGATGCGCTCGATCGTGTGGACGTCGGCGCCGAGCTCGGCGAAGACGGCGGCCGCGTAGCCGGACCCGGTGCCGACGTCGAGCACCTTGCTCCCCCGTCGGACTGCGGCCGCCTCGGCGATCAGCGCGACCATGTACGGCTGCGAGATCGTCTGGCCCGCGCCGATCGCGAGCGGGACGTCGTCGTACGCCTCGGGACGGTCGCCGGGCGCGACGAAGCGCTCGCGCGGGACGCGGCGCATCGCCTCGAGGACGCGCTCGTCCCGGATCCCGCGCCGGGCGAGCTGACGCTCGACCATCCGCTCGCGGAGCCGCTCGTAGCCCACGGCGCTCAGACGCCGGCGGGCTCGAGGGCGGCCGCGCCCATGGAGGCGGGGGGCGGCACGCCGAGGTACCGGAGGGCGAGCGGCGCGAGGTCGGTGAGCGAGGGCCGGCCGTCGACGGCGGGCGCGTCGACGCCGGCCGCGACGACCGGCACCGTCGAGTCCCCGGCGACGAGCGAGCCGTGGCTGCCGCCGCCGGCGTGGTGGCGGCCGCCGAAGTCGAGGAACTCGACACCCGCGCGCGCGGACACGAGCACCTCGCCGGCGTTCGGGTTCGCGAGCGCGCGCCAGACGCGCTCGAGGCCGTTCGGGTAGCCCCCCTCGTCGAGCACCGCCGCGTCGCCGGAGATCCGCCAGCCGCCGCCCGGGCCGGGCGCGAAGCGCAGCTCCTCGCGCTCGCGCCTGACGACCGCCTCCCCGTCCTCCCGGAACGCGACCACGTCGGCCGCGTCGACCTCGTCGAGGCGTTCGGCGAGGTCGCGCACCTCGAGCGGGCAGCGCCCGAGGCGATAGACCATCCCGCTCCGGTTCGACGCCGTGACTGCCACGTCCGCCGCGCCCGGGTCGCCGCGCCGCGGCGCGAGGAGAGCCAGGTCCGCGTACGCGTCCTGAAGGCGCGCCACCTCGTCGACGTGCGTCTGCCCGTGGTCGGAGCAGAGCACGACCGCGTAGCGGGCGAGCAGCTCGTCCGGGCCGCCGGCGGCCTCCATGAGCTGCCCCACCGCGGCGTCCGCGCGCACGAGCGCGTCGACCGGCGAGGACGGCCCGGCGAGGTGCGACGCGTAGTCGAAGTCGGGCAGGTAGAAGACGAGGAAGTCGAAGCCGTCGCGTGTCACGAGCCAGCGCCCGATCGCCCCCGCATAGGCGTCGTTCGACCCGTCCACGCGCGAGCGGACTGCGAGCGGCGCCCCGGTCTCGTCCGACTCGAAGAGGTTGAAGAAGAAGAACCGCCGCGGCCCGTACACCGCCTCGTACCAGCGGTTCCGAGCGGCCAGGCCGGGCAGCTTGATCGCGTGCCGGGTGCGTCCGCGGTAGCACGTGAAGTTGATCGAGGCCGGGACGAGGCCCGCGTCCTCGACCGCCTCGAAGACCGTCGTCGCCCGCGCGCTCAGGTGCGCGTGGCTCATGTTGAAGACCGCGTCGCGGAACGCCTGCCGCGCGCCGACCGCCCGCATGGCCGGGAACGAGGAGCCGTAGTCGACGATCCGCTCCTCCCCCCGGTGGTACCACGCGAGGTGCGGGATGTGGTGGACGTCCGGCCCCGCGCCGGTGGCGAGCGTCGAGAGGCAGACGGGCGTCACCGACGGGAACGTCGTCACGCCCCGTGCGTACGTCCCCTCCTCTACGAGCCGCGCGAGCGCCGGCACGCGGCCGGACTCGATCCCGCGCTCGAGCAGCTCGGGCGTCAGCCCGTCGATCACGACGAGGACGAGCTTGCGACCGGCGCCCGGCACGCGGGCCGCCTCAGTCCTTGGCGAGGACGCGAAGCCCCGCGTAGCGGCCGGCGGCCCGGCGGCGCAGGCGCTCGCCGAGGACGGGCGAGAAGGCCGCGACGACGTAGCCGAGCAGCGGGACGAGCGAGAGCCCCGCGACGGCGAGCGACGCGGCGGGCACGGCGGGACGTGCGAGCTTCCGGTAGGAGAAGACGCCGACCGCAACGCCGATCAGCGTCGCGAACACCGCCCAGACGACCGCGAGCGCCGCGATCACGCCGCTCGCCACCGCGACGACGGTCACCATCCCGACCGCGAAGCCCCGCCCCTCCTCGCGCGGCAGCCCGGGAATCCCCGCGGCGACCCCGAGGCCGAGCGCGAGCCCGAGCAGGTACCAGTCGAGGAGCCCGTCCACGCGGCCAGTGTAGTGACGCCGCGTCTATGCTCGCCCGATGGGCCTCGGGACGATCCTCGCGCTCGTGCTCGTCGTGTTCCTCCTGCTCCCGGTGCTCGGCCGGCGGGCGCTCGAGACGCGGCGACACCGCGCCCTCCACGCCCTCGAGCAGGCGCGCGGCTCGCGCGTGATCGCGCTCATCCACCGGCAGGAGACGATCGGCTTCCTCGGCGTCCCGCTCTTCCGCTTCATCGACATCGAGGACTCCGAGGCTGTGCTCCGCGCCATCCGGACGACGCCGGACGAACGCCCGCTCGACATCCTCCTCCACACCCCGGGCGGGCTCGTGCTCGCGTCCGAGCAGATCGCGTACGCCCTGCGCGACCATCCGGGGAAGGTGACCGTGCTCGTCCCGCACTACGCGATGTCCGGCGGGACGCTGATCGCCCTCGCGGCCGACGAGATCCGCATGGACGCCGCCGCCGTGCTCGGCCCCGTCGACCCGCAGCTCGGCGACCTCCCGGCCGCCTCGATCGTCCGCGCGGCGGCGAAGAAGCCGGTCGAGCGTCTCGACGACCGGACGATCATCATGGCCGACGTCGCCGAGAAGGCCGTGCGGCACATGAAGGACGTCGTCCGCTCGCTCGTTACGCCGCGGATGGAGGCGGAGAAGGCGGACTCGCTCGCCGAGGAGCTCGCGGGCGGCCACTACACGCACGACGACCCGATCACGCTTGCGGAGGCGCGCGCGCTCGGCCTGCCCGTCGAGGAGGGGATCCCGGAGGAGGCGTACGCGCTCATGGAGCTCTTCCGCCAGGCGGGTGGGCGGCGGCCGAGCGTCCAGTACATCCCGCTTCCGGCGCCGATCGAGCGCGGCCCGACGCGCCCGGGACGCCCCTAGCGGGCGAGCCGTTTCGCACCGGGTCGAGACGGGGAGAACCCGTAGGTCGTGACGCAGGAAGCGCAACCCCTCCTTCTCTTCTTCACCGCCCCCACCTCGGGCCCCGCACGGCGGATGGAGAGCCTTCTCGCGCATCTCGCGCGCAAGGAGCGCGCCCGGCTCAAGGTGTCCCGGATCGAGGTCGACGAGAGCCCCCAGCTTGCGGAGAAGCTCGGTGTCGAGGAAGTTCCGACGCTCGTGCTCATCAAGGACCGCCGTCCGGTCGCGCGGCTCGCGGGCCGGGTGAGCGCGCCGCAGATCGAGCGGATGCTCGAGCCGTACCTCGCGCCGCACGAGGCGCCGGCCGCCGCCTAAAACCGCGCGACGGTTCCCTCCGTACAGCCTCCCGGAGAGGGCGCGCGGTGGGCACGTCCTGCCCACGCCGCCGATGGCTGGAGAAGGAGGGAAGGCATGGTCCGGAAGCGACGTGTGACGGCGGTCGCGGCCGCCGCGCTCATCGTCCTCGGCGCCGCCTCGTACGCGGTCGCGGGTGCCATGGACGGCCCCGGCACACCGCCGGAGACGAAGCGGTTCAAGGCCGAGCTGAACGGATTCCAGGAGGTGCCGTCCGTCTCGACGACCGGGTTCGGGCGGTTCCACGCGAGGCTCGTCGACGAAGAGCTGATCGAGTTCCGGTTCGAGTACGCGGGCCTCGAGGGCGGGAACTCGCTCTTCGCGCACATCCACTTCGCGCAGCGGAACGTGAACGGCGGGGTCATGGTGTTCATCTGCGGCGGCGGGAGCAAGCCCGACCCGTGCCCGAACGTCGAGGGCACCGTGACCGGGACCTTCGTCCCCTCGGACGTCGTCGGGCCGAACGCCCAGGGGATCGAGCCGGGCTCGTGGGACGAGTTCCTGCGGGCGCTGCGGGCCGGCCACGCGTACGTGAACATCCATACGGTTCGCTGGCCGGGCGGCGAGATCCGCGGCCAGATCAACGACCGCGACCAGCGGACGTTCGAGTAACGCGGAACACGGACGGGACCCGGCGGCGTGCGGCCGCCGTCGGCTACCCGGGCGCTTCGAGCCGGCCGATCACCTCGAGTAGGAACGCGCTCGCGCGGACGCCGTCGACCACGCGGTGGTCGAACGTGCAGGCGAGGAGGCCGATCTTGCCGACCACGATCTTGCCGTCGCGGACGGCGGGCCGGTCGGCGATCCGGTGGACGCCCAGGATCCCGACCTCGGGGTGGTTCACGAGCGGCGT
>JAICNY010000110.1 GCA_025930955.1 Thermoleophilia bacterium | reverse complement strand
GGATCGAAGCGGCCCTCCGCGTCCGGGATGAAGATTCCAAGGCTCGCGAGCCGCTCGACCAGCGCCTCCGGGCGTCCGGCCCGCTCGGCCACCTCCTGCGCGGTGAGCCGCGCCGCCACAGTCAGCCGAGCGTCGCGACGAGCACCGTGCGGGTGCGCGGCCCGTCGAACTCGCAGAAGAAGATGCCCTGCCACGTGCCGAGCGCGAGCTCGCCGCCCCGAAGCGGGATCACGACCGAGGTCGCGGTCAGCGCCGCGCGCACGTGTGAGGGCGCGTTCTCCTCGCCCTCCTCGATGTGCTCCCAGCCCCAGCCTTCACCGACGATCCGCTCGAGCGCGCGCTCGATGTCGCGCCCGACGGCCGGATCGGCGTGCTCCTGGACGACGAGGCCCGCCGTCGTGTGCGGCACCCAGACGACCGCGGCCGCCGCCCCGTCAACGGAGCCCGCGAGCGCCTCCCGCACCTGGGTGGTGATCTCGAGCGCCTGCGTCCGGCGCTCGGTGCGTAGCTCGAACTCGCGCAGCACGGCGGGCTATCCTACGCGACCGATGAGCACGGCCCCTGTCGGGAGCGGCTGGGTGGACGCGTACCGGGAGGAGGCCGACCGGTTCTGCGCAGCCCTGGACGAGGAGCTCTACCTCCACTTCGCCGGGCACAAGGAGCAGCTCGAGCTCGCGGCCGTCTACGAGCGTTTCGCGGACGTCACGTCGCTCGACGCGTGCCGCCGGCTCGGGGAGGCGGCGAAGGACGCGGACAACGGCATCCGGGAGCTCTGGCGCTTCGCGTGCGAGGGCTACCTCGGCGATCTCACGCGCGACCACGCGGACCGGATCGCCACCGTCGAGGCGACGCTCGAGGCGACCGTCGACGGCGAGACGGTCCCGTTCCGGCTGCTCCGTCCCTCGATCGCGAACGAGCCCGACCGCGACCGGCGCGCCCGCCTCGAGGAGGCGCGCGTCGAGCTCCAGGAGGAGGAGCTGAACCCGATCTACGCCGAGGCGCTCGACCGCACCCGCGAGGGCGCGCGCATGCTCGGCGCGGAGACCTACCGGGGGCTCTACGAGCGCTTCGGCATCCCGCTCGAGGAGCTCCGCGCCGGCTGCGAGCGCCTCCTGGCCGAGACGGAGGACCTCTACCTCGGGGTGGCCGACCGGCTGTTTCGCGACCGCCTCGGGCTCGCGCTCGAGGAGGCGACGCGGCCGGACGTCCTCCGCCTGCTCCGCGCGACGACGTGGGACGACGGCTTCCCGGCCGACGCGATGCTCCCCGCGCTCGAGGGGACGCTCTCGGGGCTCGGGATCGACCTCCGCTCGCAGCGGAACGTCGAGCTGGACGTCGAGCCGCGGCCGCTCAAGTCGCCGCGCGCGTTCTGCGCGCCGATCGAGGTGCCGGGCCGCGTCGTCCTCGTGATCCAGCCGATGGGCGGCCCGGACGACTGGCACGCGCTCTTCCACGAGGCGGGGCACACCGAGCACTACGCGAACACCGCGCCCGGCCTCCCGGTCGAGGAGAGGCGCCTCGGCGACAACGCGGTGACCGAGGGCTGGGCCACGCTCTTCGAGCTCCTCGTGGACGACCCCGCGTGGCTCGCGCGGCGGCTCGACTTCGGCCGCCCGGAGGACTTCGCCGCCGAGGCGGCGGCGATCCGCCTGTACCTCGTGCGCCGCTACGCGGCGAAGCTCCTCTACGAGCTCGAGCTGCACGGCGGCGCGGACCTCGAGAGCGCGCGCCCCCGCTACGCGGAGCTGATGGAGGAGGCGACGAAGATCCCGCCGTCGGATGCGGACTTCCTCGCCGACGTCGACCCCGGTTTCTACGCCCAGAGCTATCTCCGCTCGTGGGCGTTCGAGGCGCAGATGAGCCTGTTCCTGCGGGAGGAGTTCGGCAGCGCGTGGTTCGCACGCCGCGAGGCCGGCTCGCTCCTGCGGGAGCTCTGGGCGGAAGGCCAGCGGCTGACCGCGGACGAGCTGCTCGCGGAGCTGGACGGGTCACGGCTCGACCTCGAGGCAATCGTCGACCGAACGAAGGAGCCCTTACGCGTATGAGACGGATCGTGATCGCCGGCGCCGCCGGCCGTGACTTCCACAACTTCAACGTGGCCTTCCGGGACGACCCGGGCGCGCAGGTCGTGGCCTTCACCGCGACGCAGATCCCCGACATCGACGGGCGCGTCTACCCGACGGAGCTCGCCGGCGGGCGCTACGCGGACGGGATCCCGATCGTCGCCGAGGACGGGCTCGCCGACCTCGTGCGCGACGAGAACGTCGACGAGGTCGTCTTCGCGTACTCGGACGTCTCGCACGCGCACGTCATGCACCTCGGCTCGATCGCGCTCGCCGCCGGCGCCGACTACCGGCTCATGGGCCCGCGCGCGACGGAGCTCGCCTCCTCGAAGCCCGTGGTCGCGATCTGCGCGGTGCGGACCGGCTCGGGGAAGAGCCAGACGACGCGGAAGGTCGCCGCCGTGCTCCGCGAGGCCGGGCTCACGGTTGCCGTGCTGCGGCACCCGATGCCCTACGGCGACCTCGTGCGCCAGCGCGTCCAGCGGTTCGAGCGCTACGAGGACCTCGACGCGGCCGACTGCACGATCGAGGAGCGGGAGGAGTACGAGCCGCATCTCGCCGAAGGCAACCTCGTCTTCGCGGGCGTCGACTACGAGGCGATCCTCCGCCAGGCCGAGAGCGAGGCGGACGTGATCGTCTGGGACGGCGGCAACAACGACACGCCGTTCATCGCGCCCGACGTGCACATCGTCGTCGTCGACCCGCACCGCGCGGGCCACGAGCGGACGTACCACCCGGGCGAGACGAACCTCCGGATGGCCGACGTCTGCGTCGTGAACAAGATGGACAGCGCGCCGGCGGAGGGCGTCGAGGCGGTGCTCAGGTCGATCGAGGAGCTGAACCCGCGCGCCGAGGTCGTCCGGGCGAGCTCGCCGATCGGCGTCGAGGGCGACGCGGCCGAGATCCGCGGCAAGCGCGTGCTCGCGATCGAGGACGGCCCCACGCTGACGCACGGGGACATGGCCTACGGGGCCGCCGTCCTCGCCGCGCGCGAGCACGGGGCCGCCGAGCTCGTCGACCCGCGGCCGTTCGCGGTCGGCTCGATCGCGGAGACCTTCCGCAAGTACCCGCACGTCGCCGAGCTGCTCCCCGCGATGGGCTACGGGCGCAAGCAGATGGAGGAGCTGCGCGAGACGATCGCACGCTCCGACGCCGACCTCGTCCTGATCGGGACGCCGATCGACCTCCGCCGCATCGTCGAGCTCGACAAGCCGGCCCTCCGGGTCACGTACCGCCTGGAGGAGATCGGCTCGCCGACGATCGAGGACGTCCTGCGGGCCCGTGGCATCCTCGTGAGCGAGCCCGCGCTCACGTAGGGCCGCGGAAAGGAAGAGCGGCCGCCGGCCGGAATCCCTGGCGGATGACGACCCGTGCGCCCACGGTGGTGGCGCTCGGCGGGAACGCGCTCCTGCGCTCGGGCGAGCGCGGGACGGCCGCCGAGCAGCGCGCCAACCTCGCCGACACGTTCGCGGCGATCGCCGACCTGCTTCGTGCGGGGTCGGTCGTGCTCACGCACGGGAACGGCCCGCAGGTCGGGAACGAGCTCCTGCGCCACGAGCTCGGGTCGGCGGAGTCGCCCCCGCTCCCCCTGTACCTCGCAGTTGCTCAGACGCAGGCGGAGATCGGCGCGCTCGCCGTCTCCGAGCTCGAGCCGGTCACGGGGCACGCGGCTGCGGTCGTGCTCACGCGGGTCGCAGTCGCCGCGGACGACCCCGCCTTTTCCGACCCGACGAAGCCGATCGGCCCCTTCTACGACGAGGGCCGCGCGCGCGAGCTCGAGCGCGAGCGCGGCTGGCGGCTCCGCGAGGACGCGGGGCGCGGCTGGCGTCGCGTCGTCCCCTCGCCGCGGCCGCTCGAGATCCTCGAGCTCGAGTCGATCCGCGCACTCGTGGCGGCCGGTACGACGGTCGTCGCGGCCGGGGGCGGCGGCGTCCCGGTCGTCGCGCGCGACGGACGCCACGACGGCGTCGACGCGGTGATCGACAAGGATTTCGCCTCCGCCCTTCTCGCCGAGCGGCTGGGCGCCGAGCGGCTCCTGATCCTCACGCAGGTGCCCGCGCTCTACCGCGGCTTCGGCACGCCGGAGCAGCAGCCCGTCGAGGAGCTCGTCGCCGGCCGCGACGACGGGCTCGTCGCCGACCTCCCGGCCGGCAGCATGCGGCCGAAGGTCGAGGCCGCGCTCGCCTTCGTCCGCGCGACGGGCGGCGAGGCGCGCATCGCGAGCGCGGAGGGGCTCGCCGGGGGGAACTTCGGCACGCGCATCCGGACATAAGGGCGGTTAACGCCGAGGGGCGAGGCCGAACGCCTCGCCCCTTCGGAGGAGAGATCGGGACGGCGTTACGAGGTCCGGGTTCCCTTGCCCTCGATCGCCGTCTGCTCGGATCCGCTGACCGGGATCCGCTTGGGCTTCTGCTCCTCCGGCTTCGGGACGCGCACCTCGAGGACGCCGGCCTTGTAGTCGGCCTTGATCTCGTCCTCGTTCACGCCCGGCGGAAGCGTCACGCTGCGCGAGAACTGGCCGAAGCGCCGCTCGTAGCGGTAGAAGCGGTCACCCTCGGTCTTCTCGGCGCGGTCACGCTCGCCGCCCACGGTGAGGACGTTGTCCTCGAGCTCGACGGAGATCCGGTCCTCCTCGATGCCGGGGAGGTCGAACGAGAGCACGAGCTCCGAGTCGGTCTCCCAGACGTCCACGGCCGGAAGCCACGTCGACGTCCCGTTACCGGGGCCGGCGCTGCCGGTTCCCGCAACCTGGTTCATCCAGCGGCTCATCTCGCTCTGAAGCGCGGCGAGCTCGCGGAAGGGCTCCCAACGCACGACTGCCATCGAAAACCTCCCTTTCGCCGTTAGTTCGTTTCCGCGTGACACTCTACCAATGATCTGCCTTCCCAGCAAGGAGAAAATCTAAGCGTCTTGTTATCAATACATCCCCGTCGTACAATGCGGCGCCGTGATCCCGGTTCACCTCAAGGGCCGCAGCTACCTGCGCGTGAACGACTGGAGCCCCGAGGAGCTCACGACCGTCCTCGATCTAGCGGACCGGCTCAAGGCGCGGCACAGGAGCGGCGTGGCCGACCGCGTGCTCGAGGGGCGGACGCTCGGGATGATCTTCACGAAGCCGTCCACCCGCACGCGGGTCAGCTTCGAGACGGGGATCTGGCAGCTCGGCGGCACGGGTCTCTACCTCTCGGCGAACGACCTCCAGCTCGGCCGCGGCGAGACGATCAGGGACACGGCGGTCGTCCTCTCGCGCTACCTCGACGGGATCATGATCCGGACGTTCGACCAGTCCGACGTGGACGGGCTCGCCGAACATGCCGAGATCCCGGTCATCAACGGGCTGACGGACAGCTTCCACCCGTGCCAGGCGCTCGCCGACGTCATGACGGTCCGCGAGCGCTTCGGGAGGCTCGAGGGCGTGCGCGTCGCGTACCTCGGCGACGGCAACAACGTCTGCCACTCGCTCATGGTCGCGTGCGCGAAGCTCGGCGCCTCCTTCGTCGCCGCGACGCCCGAGGGCTACGAGCCCGAGGACGAGGTCGTCGGCTGGGCGCGCGCGGCGGCCGACGCGAGCGGCGGCGAGGTCGGGCTCACGCACGACCGCGACGAGGCGATCCGGAACGCGAACGTCCTCTACACGGACGTCTGGACGAGCATGGGCCAGGACGAGGAGCGCGAGCGCCGGTTGCGCGACCTCGAGCCGTACCGGATCGACGACCGCGTGCTCCGGCTCGCTTCCGGGAACGCGATCGTCATGCACTGCCTCCCGGCGCACTACGGCGAGGAGGTCACCGAGGCCGTCCTGCACGGCTCGCAGGCCGCAGCCTGGGACCAGGCCGAGAACCGCCTTCACGCGCAGAAGGCGCTCATGGCGCTCGTCATCGCCTAGCGGGCCGGCGGCCCCCTTGCTCCCGCTCAAGGACACGATCCCGACCCGGCGCTTCCCGGTCCTCACCGTCGCGTTCATCGCCGCGAACGTCGCGGTCTGGCTCCTCGTCCAGGACGCGGGCGTCGAGCCCGGCTTCTCGCAGTCGCTCGTCGACCTCGCCTACCGGCCCTGCGAGGTCGACGGCGCCTGCGCCGACCGCGGCGAGTCATGGCCCGTGAACGCGTTCGCCGCGATGTTCATGCACGGCGACTGGCTCCATCTGGGCGGGAACATGCTCTTCCTCTGGATCTTCGGCAACAACATCGAGGACGAGCTGGGCCGCGTCCGGTTCGTCGTCTTCTATCTCGCCGGCGGCCTCGCGGCGACGGCGCTCCAGACGCTCGTCGTCCTCAACTGGGGCTCCGGCGACGAGGCAACGCTCCCGAACGTCGGCGCGAGCGGGGCGATCGCCGCCGTGCTCGGCGGCTACATCGTCCTCCACCCGCGCAGCCTCATCCTGACCTGGATCGCGCCGATCTTCTTCGTTCCGATCCCGGCCTTCCTCTATCTCGGGATCTGGTTCGTGCTCCAGCTCGTGTCCGGCGGGTCGCTGCTCACCTCGCCGGAGACCGGCGGCGGCGTCGCGTACTTCGCCCACATCGGCGGCTTCGTCTTCGGGCTCCTGACCGTGAAGCTCTTCCACGCGGGCCGCTCACAGGAGCACGCCTGGTGAACGCGGCCGAGTTCGACGAGCACGTCGTCCGGGCGCTCGACGGCCTCCCGCCCGACCTGCGCAAGGCGATGTCGAACGTCGACATCGTGGTCGAGGAGGCGAACGACGAGGAGCCCGACCTCTACGGGCTCTACTACGGCATCGCGCTGACCGAGCGCGACTCCGGCTACGCCGGCGTCCTGCCGGACAAGATCTCGATCTACCGGCGTCCGCTCGTGGAGGACTTCGGGCACGACCCCGAGCTCCTCGAGGAGGAGATCCAGGTCACCGTCGTGCACGAGGTCGCGCACCACTTCGGGATCTCGGACGAGCGCCTCGACGAGCTCGGCTGGGCGTAGGCCGGCGCCGCGCGCCGTTACTGCACGGGATACGCGTCGGTCGGCACGACGACACAGCTGCAGATCTTGTCGTGCCACGTCTGCTTCTCGCGGTCCCAGAGCATCCAGAAGTACCCGAGGAGACACGGGATCGAGGAGATCCAGCGTGCGAAGTACCGGCCGACGCCGCGGCCGTAGCCGATCGGCCCGCCGGTGTTCGCGTCGATCACGCGGATGCTCATGACCTTCTTCCCGAGCGTCTGGCCGGTCGGGCCGCCCTCGAGGTACGCGAAGTACGCGACGCCGAAGACGATCGCCAGGAGGTACCCGACGACCGCCCCGCCCTCGTCGCCGATTCCCGCGAGGACGAGAAGCAGGATCCAGGTGACCGCGGTGACGATGATCGCGTCCACGATCACCGCGACGAGGCGCTGCCCGAAGTTCGCGCGCGGCCCCGAGGGGCCCGACGGCGGCGTGTAGCCCCCGGCGGGCGGCGGCGCGGGCGGCATCGTAGCGGCGGGCTCGGTCATCTCTCCTCCGGGTGTGCGGTCAGACGAACCCGAAACGATGGAGCTCGAAGAGCCACATCGCTGCGAGCGTCACGTACGCGAGCGAGGCGGAGATTCGCACCCGAGCCGGACGGACCGTGAGGACGGCGACCGCCGCGACGACCGCCGCGACGCCGGCCGGGTTCGCGGCGAGCGCCTCCGCGAGGTCGAGCCGGAGCGTCTCGGTCACGCTCGTCGTCATCCCGCAGAGCGGGCAGGGGACGCCGGTGAGCGTCCGGAGGGGGCACGGGAGCCCGGCTCCCTCCGGAAGCAGGGGCAGGAGCAGGCCCGCGCCGAGCATGAGCCCGCCGGCGACGCGGAGGTCGCGGCCGTCCGCCTCGAGCGGCGCGCGCAGGGCGGCGGCCGTCGCGCCGGCCGCGGTCACACCCGCGCCGCCTTCGCGCGCGCGACGAGCTCGAGGAACCGCTCGCCGGTCACCTCCGCCGGGACGCCCGCGGTCTTCGGCCGCAGCCGGTCGTGGAGCTGGCCCGCGAGGTGCGTCCGCGCGTGGAGCTCGAGCTGGTGCCGTCGCTCGAGGAAGCGGCGGACGGCGACGAGCTCCTCGACGGTGATGCCGCTCACGTCCCAGGCCGGCAGATCGTCCCGGCCCGCCGGCTGCGTCGCCTGGCGGTCGACGAGCCGCGGCTGCGCCGGCGCCGGCACTCGGGCCTGGTCGCGGATGACGAGCGTCCCGGCCGCGAGGTCCCCGAGGCGCTGGTTCCGCGTCGTCACGAGGACGCTGATGCAGCCGACGATGTAGACGGCCGGGAGCCAGTCGACCAGGCGGAGGATGTTCCGCGTCGCGCTCGGCAAGAACGTCACAGGGTGGCCGCCGGCGCGGACGACGCGCAGGCCGGTCCAGCGCTTCCCCGGCGTGCGGCCCGAGGCGAGCACCTCGAACAGGATGTGGTAGGCGAACGCGACGAGGAAGGCCGCGACGGCGAAGAGTGCGACGCCGTAGCCGCCGATCCCGAGGACGAGGACCGCCCAGAGCGCGAGCGACAGGGCCAGCTGGAGGAGCGAGTCGACGAGCGCGGCGGCGAACCGTGATCCTGCGCCCGCGAGCGTAAGCTCGAGGTCGATGCCCTCCGGCGTCGCGATCACGATGCGGTCCTCGAAGTCCACGAGATGAACTTAGACCGTTTTCAGCGGGAGCGGGAACCGGCGTGGAACGAGCTCGCCGGCCTCGTCCACGCGGCCGGGCGTCGCCCGGAACGGCTCGGGCCGGAGCGCGTCCGCCGGCTCGGCGCGCTGTACCGCTCGGCCGCGGCCGACCTGGCGCTCGCGCGGCGGCGGTTCTGCGGAGACCCCGTCGAGCGGCGGCTCGAGGCGCTCGTCGGGCAGGCGCGGCACCTCGTCTACGACGCCCCGACGCGGCGGATCGCGCCGCTCCGGTTCTTCGCGCGCGACTACTGGCGGCTCGTCGCGTCGCGTCCGGTCCCGCTCGTCGTCTCGGCCGTGCTGCTCTTCGGGCCGGCGACGCTCGCTCTCGTCTGGGCGCTCGGGGATCCCGGCGCGGCGGGCGGGCTCGTACCCGGCGACTACCGGTCGGTGACGGAGCCGCGGCCCGGCGGCTCGGACCTCGGCCTCACGGTCGAGGAGGAGGCCGCGTTCGCGAGCCAGGTTCTGACGAACAACATCCAGGTCTCGTTCCTCGCGGTCGCGGGCGGGATGGCACTCGGGCTCGTGACGGCGATCGTGCTCGTCTTCAACGGGACGCTCCTCGGCGCGGTGGCCGGGCTCGCGACCGAGGCGGGGAACGGGCGAATCTTCTTCGAGCTCGTGACCGCGCACGGGGTGCTCGAGCTCTCGTGCATCGTCGTCGCCGGGGCCGCGGGGCTGCGGCTCGGGTGGTCGATCGTCGACCCTGGGCGCCTCCGCCGCGTGGACTCGCTCGCCGGCGAGGCGCGCCGCACGGTCGCGATCGTCCTCGGCACGGCGCCGTGGTTCGTCCTGGCGGGGCTCGTGGAGGGGTTCCTCACGCCGGCGGGGACGGGGCTCGCGGCCGTGCTCGCGATCGGGTTCGGGCTCGGCGCGCTCTACTGGCTGCTCGTCGTCGTGCTCGGCCGGGATCGCGGCGGCGAACCTGTCGCCCTCGGCTGAGCTCGCTCGTCGGGCCTGCTCGGGGGTGGCGGTGTCCAACGGATCGTGCTCGTCCACACGGCGATCGTCGACACGGCCGGTGCCAGGCACCGGCCATGTCCGCCGGGGCCACGGCCGCGCGCCAGGACGCTAGCGTAGGGCCGTGCTCGAGGTCTGGGAGAGCGGCGATCCGATCGGCGACCTGTGCGCGTACCTCGACGAACGCG
>JAICNY010000254.1 GCA_025930955.1 Thermoleophilia bacterium | reverse complement strand
CGACGCGAAGACGAGGGTCCCGCGGTCGAGGACGCCGCCGAGCGCGAGCGAGGCCGCCCCCGGCGCGACGGTCGCCGGGCTCGCGACGATCGTGGTCGTCCCGCTCCGCGTGAACCGCACCGTCCCGGTTCCCGCTGTCACCGCGTACGTCCCGGCGGCAAGGGTCGTCCCGCCCGCGGTGAACGACGACGACGACGAGAGCGAGAGCGAGGACTGCGCGGACGCGAGCAGGACGCGCACCTGATCGTTCGGCTGCCCGGAGTTCAACGACGCGCCCGTGTAGTAGTGCTCGAGAATCGCCTCGTAGCCCCAGCCCTGGAGCGCACGGCCCTGCGTTCCGTACTGGCCGAGCCCGATCCCGTGCCCCCAGCCCTTCCCCGTCAGCACGAAGACGGGCGCGCCGTGGGCGGCCGGCGCGGCGAGGGCCGCGAGGACGACGAGCAGGACGACGAGGACACGCCTGTGCATCCACCACAGAGTCGCACGCGAACGCGTGATCCGCATCGGTGTCCTCCCCGATCGCGGGACGGCGCGGCGCGGGCTCTCTGCTACGGTGGAAGCACGGACGACGGCCCGTCGTCCCGTGAGATCGCTTCTCGTTCCTCTTCGGCGGCTTCGAGCGGGTGATCTCGAGCCGACAACCGAAGGAGTAGAACGTGTCCCAGGAGTTTCGCGCGCTCGGCGTGAGCGCGGACGTCGTCGAGGTGCTCGCCTCGCACGACATCGTGTCCCCCTTTTCCATCCAGACCGCGGTCCTGCCCGAGGCGCTCTCGGGCGGCGACGTGCTGGCGAAGTCCCCGACCGGCTCGGGCAAGACGCTCGCGTTCGGCCTGCCGCTCGTCGAGCGGCTGCGTCCGGACGAGGGGACGCCGGCCGCGCTCGTGCTCGTCCCCACGCGGGAGCTGGCCGCCCAGGTGGCCGAGCAGCTCGAGCCGATCGGCGCGGTGAAGGGCCTCAAGGTCGCGACCGCGTACGGCGGCGCGCCGATGGGCCCGCAGGTGAAGCGCCTGAAGGGCGCGCACATCGTCGTAGCGACGCCCGGCCGGCTGCAGGACCTCGTCGAGCGGCGCCACGTCGTCCTCTCGAAGGTCAGCGTGCTCGTCCTCGACGAGGCCGACCGGATGCTCGACATGGGCTTCAAGCCCCAGGTCGACCGGCTCGTTCGCCGGCTCCCCCGCGAGCGCCAGACGATGCTCTTCTCCGCGACGCTCGACGGCGAGGTCGGCGAGCTGGCGCGCGCCTACACGCGCAATCCCGCCCGCTTCCAGGGCGAGCTCCCCGCCGAGCACGAGGCGAGTGAGGTGGACCACCGGTTCGTCTCCGTCACGCACGACGGCAAGGTCGACGCGCTCGTCGCCGAGCTCGAGCGGAGCGACGGCGTGACGCTCGTCTTCGTCCGGACGAAGCGCGGCGCCGACCGGCTCGCCGGCAAGCTCGACAGGCGCGGGGTGCGGGCCGCGGCCCTGCACGGCGACATGCCGCAGAAGGCGCGCGAGCGTGCGCTCCGGCGCTTTCACGCCGGCGAGGTGAACGTCCTCGTCGCCACCGACGTCGCCGCGCGCGGGCTCGACCTCGAGAACATCACGCACGTGATCAACTTCGACCCGCCGGAGGACTCGAAGGGCTACGTCCATCGCGTCGGCCGGACGGGCCGCGCGGGCCGCAGCGGATCGGGTGTGACGCTCGTCACGCCGGAGCAGCAGGCGGACGTCAGCCGGGTCGCGACACGCCTCGGCCATCGCGAGCAGTTCGAGCGGGAGGG
>JAICNY010000086.1 GCA_025930955.1 Thermoleophilia bacterium | reverse complement strand
GGCTCGATCCCGCGCTCGACGGCGGCGGGCTCATGGACGTGGGCTGCTACTGCGTGAGCGGCGCGCGGCTGCTCGCGGGCGAGCCGGTCGAGGTCTGGGCCGAGCAGGTGCTCGCCTCGACCGGGGTCGACGAGGTGCTCGCGGGCACGATGCGCTTCGCGGGGGACGTCGTCGCGTCGATCGACTGCGGGCTCGCGCTTCCGGTGCGCGACGAGCTCGAGGCGATCGGCGAGGAGGGGTCGCTCTTTCTCGACGACCCCTGGCACTGCCACGTGCCCGTGATCGAGCATCGCACCGCGGACGGCGCCGAGCGGATCGCGCTCGAGCCGGCCGACTCGTACCGGCTCGAGCTCGAGAACATGGGCGACGCGATCCGCGGCGAGGCCGAGCCCCTCCTCGGACGCGAGGACGCCCTCGCCCAGGCGCGGGCGATCGAGGCGCTCTACCGCTCGGCGGAGGAAGGCCGCCCGGTCGGGCTCGGCTCCTAGCGAGCGCCGAGGGGGTGACCTACCCGCGGTAGGAGACCTCCTCCCGTCGCGCGGACTCGGACGAGCGAACGATCGCGTCGCACACCTCGGCGGCGCGGTAGCCGTCCTCGAAGGTCGCACCGTGCGGCCCGACGTCGCCGTCGCCCGCGATTGCCGTCAGGAAGTGGTTCAGCTCGTGGACGAAGGAATGCTCCCAGCCGATGATGTGCCCGTGGGGCCACCAGTGCTCCCAGAAGGGATGGTCGGCCTCGGACACGAGCACCGTGCGAAAGCCCTGGGCGCGATCGCCCGGCCGGGAGCCGGTCAGGTGCACCTGGAGCTCGTTCAGCCGCTCGAGGTCGAACGCGATCGAGCCCTTCGAGCCGTTGATCTCCCACGCGAAAGCGTTCTTTCGCCCCGAGCAGAAGCGCGACGCCTCGATCGTGCCGAGCGCGCCGCCCTCGAACTCGACCACCGCCTCGAAGGCGTCGTCGACGTCGCGGCCCGGCTTGAACGTCCGGGTCGTGCCGCTCACGGACGCGATCTCGCCGACGAGATAGCGCGCCAGGTCGATCACGTGCGCGCCGAGGTCGCCGAGCGCTCCCGAGCCGGCCTGCGCGCGCTCGAAGCGCCAGACCTCGTCGTCGATGTCGCCCCACTCCTGGAGGTAGCGCCCGCGGAAGTGGTAGATCTCGCCGAGCTCGCCCGCCTCGAGCATCTCGCGGGCGAGGCGGACGGCCGGGACGAAGCGGTAGTTGAAGGCGCACATGTGCTTGACGCCTGCGGCCGCCACCCGCTGCCAGACCTCGTGGCTCTCCTCGGCGGTCCGGGCGAGCGGCTTCTCGCAGACGACGTGCTTCCCGGCCTCGGCGGCGGCGATCGTCGGCTCGGCGTGCAGGTTGTTGGGCCCGCTGTTGTCGAAGAGCTCGATCTCGTCGTTCGCGACGAGCTCTCGCCAGTCCGTCGCGTAGCGCGCGAAGCCGTAGCGGCGAGCCGCCTCGGCGACCGCCGACTCGGTCCGCCCGGCGACCGCGACGAGCCGCGGGACGAGGGGCGGCGGCCAGGTCATGTAGGCGATCTTCCGGTAGGCGTTCGAGTGGGCCTTGCCCATGAAGGCGTAGCCGAGCATCCCCACGCCGATCTCCCGGATGTCGGCGCCCCCACCTGCCTGTCCCATCGTGACGAAGCCGACCTGCTTCTCCTCTGGCATCTCAGCTCTCCTTCTGGAATGCGGCGTCGAAGGCGACGGTTGACGGGTCGAAGTCGGTGCGACGGACGAACGCGAGCGCGTCCTGGGCTCCCCACTCGCGGTCCATGCCCGCGTCCTCCCACTCGATCGAGAGCGGGCCGTCGTAGCCGATCCTGTTCAGGGCGCGGAAGAGCGACTCGAAGTCGACGTCTCCGTGGCCGGGAGAGACGAAGTCCCACCCGCGGCCGGCGTCGCCGAAGTTCAGATGCCCGCCCAGGATCGACCGGTGCCCGTCCAGCCGCTTCCGCGAATCCTTGACGTGCGCGTGGTAGATCCGGTCGGCGAACTCCTCGACGAACGCGGCCGAGTCGAGGAACTGGTGCGCGAAGTGGCTCGGGTCGAAGTTGATCCCGAAGCCTTCCCGGTGGTCGATCGCTTCGAGCGTCTTGCGCGTCGTCACGAAGTCGTAGGCGATCTCGGTCGGATGCACCTCGAGCGCGAAGCGAACGCCCTCCCCGTCGAAGACGTCGACGATCGGGTTCCACCGCTCTGCGAAGTCGCGGTACCCCCGTTCGACGGCCTCGAAGTCGTTGGGTGGGAACGAGTAGAGCAGGTGCCAGATCGACGAGCCGGTGAAGCCGGTGACCGTCTCGACGCCGAGCCGTGCGGCGGCGCGGGCCGTGTCCTTCATCTGCTCGGCCGCGCGGCGGCGTACGCCCTCGGGGTCGCCGTCGCCCCACACGTCCGGCGGCAGGATCGCCGCGTGGCGCTCGTCGATCGGGTCGCAGACCGCCTGCCCGACGAGGTGCGCGCCGATCGCCCAGCAGCCGAGGCCGTGGCGCTCGAGGATCTCCTTGCGGCTCTCGACGTAGTCGTCCTCCGCGATCGCACGGTCGACCTCGAAGTGGTCGCCCCAGCAGGCGAGCTCGAGGCCGTCGAAGCCCCAGGCGGACGCCTTCTCGGCGAGCTCCTCGAGGGGGAGGTCGGCCCACTGGCCGGTGAAGAGTGTGACGGGTCGTCCCATTCGCGGTCCTCCTTCTAGGTGGGTAAGGTCGTGGCGGCCGTGTCCGCCCGGACGAGCGAGACCCCGGCGTCCGCGTACTCCTCGAACGTCTCGCTCGGCAGCCCCCGGTCGACGACGATCGCGTCGAGCTCCTGGGCCGGGACGATCGAGAGAAGCGAGCTGCGGCCGAACTTCGAGGAGTCGATGAGGCCGACCGTGCGCGCCGAGACGGCGAGGGCGGCGTTGAGCGTGTCCGCGAGCGCGCGGCGCGTCGTCGTCAGGCCCTTGTCGAGGCTCAGGCCGGCCGCGGAGACGAAGGCGATGTCGAAGTTGAGCGGGGCGAGGAACTCGGCGGCCCAGCGCCCGCCGATCATCCGGAGGTTCTGGTCCACCTCCCCGGGGGTCACGATCACGTGCACCGAGTCGGCGTGCAGCCCGAGCGCGATCGCCGGCGAGTTGGTCACGAGCGTGAGGCCCTTGAGGGCCGTCCGCTCGAGCCGGCGCGCGAGCGCGAGCGACGTCGTGGACGAGTCGACGAAGATGGTCGAGCCGTCCTCGACCCAGCCCGCGGCGTGGGCGGCGATCCTCTCCTTGGCGGAGCGGGCCTGGGCCAGGCGCTTGCTCCAGTCGGTCTCGATGGTCGGCGCGTCCGCCCCGACCGCGCGCGCTCCTCCGTGCACCCGCTCGACGAGCCCGGCGCCTGCGAGCCGTTCGAGGTCGCGGTAGACCGTGATGGGCGAGACGCCGTGCTCGCGGGCCAGGTCGGACACGGCGGCGCCCCCGGCGCTGCGGATGCGCGCGAGGATCTGAGCACGGCGGAGCTCGGCCGGCACCCGCCCTCCTAGACGCGCTCCTCGAACGCGCGCCTCGTGATCTCCACCTCGAGCGGCCGGAACTCGTCGATCGCGGCGGCGAGGTGGTCGGCGAAGCGCTCGAGCGCCTGCTCGCCCTTCTCCGCCGTCGCCCGGAACGGGTTGCCGATCACGCCGGTCTGCGAGAACTCCCCATGGTCCATCGGGAAGACGAAGTACTGGTAGCCCTGGAACTCGACGTCCGGGGCCCCGTCCTGCTTGAGGAACGTCTTCGGGAGCCAGGGCGGGGCCTGCGCCCGGTCGTCCGCCGCCCGGTCCATCCGGACGAGCGCCTCGTCGTGGGCGAGCACCTGCGAGGTCTCGAGCTCGCTCGCGTGCCAGCCGGGCGTCTCGTCCGGCGGGTTCTCGAGCAGGTCGCCGATCATGCCCATGTAGCGCTCGGCGTACGGCTTGTAGAGCGCGACGAAGGCGCCCGTCTCGTAGCGCACGCGCCGGAGCAGGGGGTCGATGATCTTCGTGTTCGACCCGTGGCCGTTGACGAATACGAGCTTGTTCCACCCGTGGTGGATGAGGCTGCGGCAGATGTCGTACCAGGCCTCGACGAGCGTGGCCGCGCGGAAGGTGATCGTGCCCACGCCGGCCTCGGTCTCCCGCATGTGCTGGGGCGAGTAGCCGGCCCAGAAGGGAGGCGCGTAGGGGACGTCGGACTTCGCGGCCGCGCGCCGTGCCACCTCGAGCGCCGTGATGGTGTCCGTGCCGAGGGGCAGGTGGGCGCCGTGCTGCTCGCAGCTGCCGATCGGGACGAGCACGATGTCCGAGCGGTCGAGGAACCACTGGATGTCGGGCGGGGCGAGGTCGAGCAGGCAGTGCGAGGCCGGGCGGTCGGTGTCAGGCATGTGCCGATTCCTCCATCAGTGACAGGTAGCGCCCGGCGACGAGGTCGGCGAGCGCCGGGTCGTTGACGTCCGTCTCCACGGGCTCGAAGGGGATGTCGGGCCGCAGGCCGGACGCGAGGGCCTCGAGAAAGGCGGCGTCGGCGTCGGGGTCCCAGAGGTCGCCGCCCTCGACGTCGGCCAGGGAGAACCCGCGGGTCGGCGCGACGACCCGAACGGGCCCCCGTGCCGCGCTCAGGCGCTCGGCGACGATCCCGCCCAGCGCCGCCATCTCGCCCGCCTCCAGGCGGACGAGGGTGGCGACGGGGTTGTGGTAGTAGCGCTTGCGCCCCCGGTAGCGCTCGGGCACGGTGTCCGGCGCGCCCTGGTTGAAGAAGTCGACGCAGCCGGGGACGACCACCTGCGGCAACCCGTGCTGGCCGACGACGCGGAGCCGCTCCGGCCCGGTCGCATGGAGCCCGTCCATGAGGCTGTTCGCGAGCTCGGAGAGCGTGTAGTCGATGACGCCCGCGAGCGCGCCCGCGGCGGCCAGTCCCTCCATCGCCGGACCGCCGACGCCGTTCGCGTGGAAGACGACCGGCTCCTGCCCGGCCTCCGCGAGGGCCGCGCGGATTCGCATGACCGCCGGCGTCGTGTGCCCCAGCATGGTGATTCCGACGGTGCCGGCCTCGAGATCGCGAACGGGGCTCCCCGCGTCGCGGGCCATGCCGACGACGGCAGCGGCCGCGTTGTCGAAGACCGCGCGGGCGATCGGGTTCAGGCCGAGGATGTCGACGACCGAGTGCATGACGAGCGTGTCGGTCTCGCCCACGAACGGGCCGAACGGCCGCCGGCCCGACGCGCTCGGCGAGACGATCAGCTTCGGCACGCCGACCGGAAGCGCTTGCATCGCCGCGGCGCCGAGAAGCGCCCCCTCCGCGCCGCCGAGGCAGAGCGCTCCGTCGAGCCGTCCCTCGAGCCACAGGCGCAGGACGACGGCCCGGACGCCTCGCTCCATGAGCTCCACCGCCTTGCCACGGCTGCCCGCGGCCCGGATCTCGTCGAGGTCGAGCCCCGCCTCCCGGGCGACGTCGGTGCGGGAGATGTCCGGCGTGCAGCCTTCCGCCTCGCCGAGGATGCCCGAGTCGACGATCACGGCCTCGGCGCCGAGGGCCGCCAGGCGCTCCGCGACGTAGGCGATCTCGGCGCCCTTCGTGTCGAGCGTGCCGATGAGCGCGATGCGTGGACGGTCGGCTATGCCCTCGTCCCCTCGAGTGCGTCGATGTGCTTGCGCAGGCAGTCGGCCGACTCCTGCACGTACTGGTCGTACAGGCTCTCGGGCACGGCGCCCGTGCCGTGGTCGCGGAGGAACTGCTCGAGGCCGACGCTCGCGTCCGCCTCGGAGGCGTCGCCGATCTCCCGGCGCTCCGAGATGCGGCTCCGGTCGACGGTCGCGACGAACTCGACCGTCAGGTACGCGTCGTAGCCCACCTCGTCCAGCGTGCGGACGATCAGCTCCCAGTCGATCGCTCCCTGCCCGGGCGGCATGCGGTTGTTGTCGGCGACGTGGAAGTCGACGAGCTTGTCCCCGGCGGCGCGGATCGCGGCCGGCCAGTCGGCCTCCTCGATGTTCATGTGGAAGATGTCCAGGCAGACGCCGCAGTCGCCGCCGACGTCCTCGGCGAGCGCGAGTGCCTGGTCGCAGCGGTTGAGGAAGTAGGTCTCGAAGCGGTTGAGCGGCTCGAGCGCGAGCCGCACGCCCTGCCCCTCGGCGTGCGCCTGGCACTCCTTCAGGCTCTCGACCGCCCACCGCCACTCGTCCTCCGGCGAGGCCATCGGCGTCACCTTCCCGACCGTCGAGGGGACGACGGTCAGGATCGAGCCGCCGAGCCCCTTGATCATGTCGATCGTGTCCTTCACGTACTGCACGCTGCCGACCCGCACGTACTTGTCCTCGTGGAGGAGGTCGCGCCCGCCGACCATGAGCGTCACTGAGCCCCAGCACTCGAGGCCGTTCTCCTCGAGCAGCGAGCGCACCTGCGTCGTGTCGTAGAGCGCCGGCTCGCCGGAGATCTCGATCCCGTCGTAGCCGGACCGGCCGAGGCGCCGGATGGTCGTCTCGATCGGCTCGGGCCGCATCCAGTTGTGCATCGCGAGCTTCAGTGCCATGTGTCTCTCCTCCTCGTCGACTGCGCTACAGGTCGAGCTTGCCGGGGTTCATGATCCGGTTGGGGTCGAGGCTCTCCTTGATCCGCCGGAGGGTGTCGAGCGCCGGCCCGTACTGGTCGCGCATGTAGGGCGCGAGCTTGAGGCCGACTCCGTGGTGGTCGTTCATGACCCCGCCGGCGGCGAGGATCGCGTGGACGCCGTCCGCCCAGATGCGGTCGTGGAGCGCCGTCGCGTCGGGACCGCCGTCCGGGACCACGAACCGGCCGTAGATCATCGTCCCCCACGGGTACCAGTGGCTCAGGTGCACGCGGAGCGTGAGGCCCTCGGCCGCGTAGGGCCCGTCGATCGCCGCTCGGACCGCGCGATAGACGTCGTGGATGCGGCTGTACGTGGCGACCGCTTCGATCGTCCCCCAGATCGCCGGGAGCTCGGGGTGGTGGGGAGGCCGGTAGAAGTCGTAGCGCCGGTCCCACCAGATCTCGCCGAGGCGGCGGGGGAGGACCGAGGCCCCGTGCGCGACGGCGAGGGCGATCACGCCGTCCGCCTCCGCGTCGGCGACGCCGGCGTCGCCCTCGAAGCAGAGGAGCGTGCAGACGCCGTCGAGGTCCTCGCCGACCACCGGCCCGAGCGAGAGGCGCGTCGCCACCTCGTCGTACATGCGGACGACGGAGGGCCGGTACCCGCGCGCGAGCGCCGCTCGGATCGCGGCGATCCCTTCCTCGAGCGACGGAAAGGAGACGGCCTCGAAGCGGCGCGCGGCGGGCAGCGGCACGAGCTGGAGCGTCGCGCGCGTGATGACGCCCAGCGTCCCCTCCGACCCGACGAAGAGCTGCGTCAGATCAGGTCCCACGGCGTGCCGGGGCACGCGGACGGTGTCGATCAGCTCTCCGGTCGGAACCGCCACGCGGAGGGAGAGGACGAGATCCTCGATCTTGCCGTAGCGCGTCGAGAGGACGCCCGAGCCGCGCGCCGCCACGTAGCCGCCCACCGTGGCGAGGTCGACCGAGGCCGGGTAGTGCGGAAGCATGAGGCCGCGCTCGTTCAGCTCGCGCTCCAGGCGGCGGCCGTTGACGCCGGCCTCCGCCGTCACGGTCAGCGATCGCTCGTCCACCTCGACGACCTTGTCGAGGCCCGTGAGATCGAGGACGACGCCGCCGCCCGCTGCCACCGCGCCGCCCTGGCTGCCGGAGCCGCCGCCCCAGGGGACGACCGGCACGAGGTGACGGTTCGCGAGCCGGAGCGTCGCGGCCACGTCGTCCTCCGAGCGCGCCAGGACGGCGATCTCGGCCCGTCCGAGGGGCGTGCCGGCCGCGCGCGCGGCGAGCGCCTTCCAGTACGTGTCCGCGGAGTACGGCTCGAGCCGGACCGGATCGGTGACGACCGCGTCCGCCCCAACCGCATCCCGCAGATCGCCCACGAGCGCCTCGGTGCCGGTCGCGGACAGGCTCACGTCACGTCCCTGCACGCAGCGAGCTCCACGGGTCCTCGCCGGAGACGTCCACGAGCTCGTAGCCTCCGTCGCCGACGCAGGGGCCGAGCGCGACGGTCAGCCTCGCGGTCTCCTCCCCCGTGTTGAACGAGGCGTGCACGGTGCCCGCCCCGATGAAGACCGCCTCGCCGGGGGCGAGCGTCGTCCGCTCGTCCTCGAGCCACTGCTCGATCTCGCCGGACTGGACGACGATGACCTCCTCCTGCTCCGGGTGCTTGTGGAAGTCGTGGCCGTGCCCGGGCTCGAGCGTGACGTCGAGCACCGTGAGCCGCCCGGCGCCCGTCGAGGACGGGCGGCTGATCCAGCCGAGCCCGCCCCAGTCGAGCGTCTCGCGCTCGATGTCGCGACCGTGGACGAACGTTCCGCTCATTCGCGTTCTCCTTCCGTTGCGCCGACCGGGATGGCCTTGAAGCGCTTCATGTTCTCCGTCATGGCGACCTCGGTCGGGAGCCGCTCCATGCTCGAGGCGCCGAAGAAGCCCACGACGCCGCTCGTCCGCTCGAGGACGTACGCGGCGTCCTCCGGCTCCGCGATCGGGCCGCCGTGACAGAGGACGAGGATCTCCGGGTTCACCTCGATCGCGGCGTCGTGCATCGCCTGCACGAGCTCCACCGACTCGTCGAGCGTCTTCGCGGTCTGCGCGCCGATCGTGCCCGAGGTCGTCAACCCCATGTGCGGGACGAGTACGTCGGCGCCCGCCTCGGCCATCCGGCGCGCGTCGTCCGGCGTGAAGACGTACGGGCACGTGAGCAGGTCGAGATCGCGGGCGGCGCGGATCATCTCGACCTCGAGCCCGTAGCCCATCCCGGTCTCCTCGAGGTTCTGCCGGAAGGTGCCGTCGAAGAGACCGACGGTGGGGAAGTTCTGGACGCCCGAGAAGCCGATCTCCCCGATCTGGCGGAGGAAGACGGGCATGAGCCGGAAGGGGTCGGTGCCGCAGACGCCCGCTAGGACCGGGGTCGTCTCGACGACCGGCAGCACCTCGCCCGCCATCTCGACCACGATCGCGTTCGCGTCGCCGTAGGGAAGGAGGCCCGCGAGCGAGCCCCGCCCCGCCATCCGGTAGCGGCCGGAGTTGTAGATGATGATCAGGTCGGCGCCGCCCGCCTCGGCGCATTTCGCCGAGAGGCCGGTGCCCGCGCCGGCGCCGATGACGGGCCGGCCCTCGTCGACCTGGGCCCGCAGGCGTGCGAGTGCGTCTGCGCGGTTCATCCCGGCCTCGCGGCGGCCCACGCCTCGTAGTGCGCGTGCAGCGTGTCCGCCATCGCGCGCGCGAAGTCCGGATCGTTCACGTGCGTGTCGAGCTCCCGCACGTCCACGCCCGGGTCGAGCGTCTCTCGGAGGGCGTCGAAGAGCGCCTTGTCCGCCTCGGGGTCGTAGAAGACCTGGCCCTCCGTGTCGATGAGCGACACCCCGCGGAGCGGCAGGAAGAGCGTGACCGGTCCGCGTGCGGCGTTGAGCTTCCGCCCGATCCGCCGGCCGAGCTCCGCGCACTCCTCGGGCGTCGTGCGCATGAGCGTGACCGTGGGGTTGTGCTTGTAGAGGTTCCGGCTCCGGAACTCCGGCGGAACGGTGTCGATCGGCCCGAAGTTGACCATGTCGAGGGCGCCCACCGAGACGACCTGGGGAAGACCCAGCTCGCCCGCGGCCTCGAGCCGGTCGGGGCCCGCGGAGAGCACGCCGCCCACGAGATCGTCCGCGAGCTCCGTCGTCGTGACGTCGAGCGAGGCCGTGATGAACCCGCTCCGCATGAGGGCCTCCATCGCCTGGCCACCCGTCCCGGTCGCGTGGAAGACGAGCACCTCGTAGCCGAGCTCCTCGAGCCGCTCGCGCGCGGCCGTGACGCACGGCGTGGTGACCCCGAACATCGAGGCGCCGACGAGCGGCCGGTCGCCCGCTGCGGCAGGAGGCTCGGCGAGGGCCATGCCCGCCATCGCCGCCGCCGCGTTCGCGAGGATGCGCGCCGAGACGGCGTTCAGCCCGGCGATGTCGACGACCGAGTACGTCATCGTCACGTCGCTCGCGCCCACGTACGGGCGCGTGTCGCCGGACGCCATCGTCGAGACCATGAGCTTGGGGACCCCGACGGGCAGCGTGCGCATGGCCTCGGTCGCGATCGCCGTTCCTCCGGAGCCTCCGAGCGCGAGGACGCCGTCGACTCGCTCCTCGGCGTGCAGCCGGGCCACGATGGCCGCGGCTCCGCGTGCCATCGCCTCGACGGCCGCGCCGCGATCGCCGGCGGCGGCGAGGGCGCGGACGTCGGCGCCCGCCGCCCGGGCCACCTCGTCGCGCCCGATGTCGGGCTCGGCGAGAGGCTCGCCCAGGACGCCCGCGTCGACGAGCAGCGTGTCGACTCCGTGCCCGCGCAGCAGCTCTCGCAGGTAGTCGTGCTCGACTCCCTTCGTGTCGAGCGTGCCGACGAGAACGACGGTCGCCATCCGCTGCTCCTAGGCGGACGCGCTCTCCACGCGCGTCACGCCGAGGTAGCGCTGCTGGGCCTCGGGGCTGTCCAGGAGGTCGCGGGCGGTCGTCTCGGCGGCTATCTCGCCGGCGACCATCACGAGCTGCCGCTCGGCGAGCGAGGTGGCGACGCCGAGGTTCTGCTCGATCAGGAGCAGCCCGACGCCTTCCCGGACGAGGCCGAGACAGGTCTCGACGAGGCTCTCGACGATCGTGGGCGCGAGGCCCTCCGAGGGCTCGTCCATGATCAGAAGGCTGGGGTTGCCGAGGAGCGCGCGCGCGATCGCGAGCATCTGCTGCTCGCCGCCCGACAGCTGCGCCGCCCCCACCTTGCGCCGCTCCGCCAGACGGGGGAAGAGCTCCCAGAGCGCCCGCTTGCTCCAGCGGCCGCCGTTCCCGCCCCCGAGCATGTCGAGGTGCTCCTCCGTAGAAAGGGAAGGGAAGAGGCGGCGCCCCTGGGGCACGTAGCCGATTCCGGCCTCGGCGATCTTGTAGGGGGCCCGGCCCATCAGCTCCTGCCCCTCGAAGCGGACGGAGCCGTTCGCCTGGGCCATGAGGCCCATGAGCGCGAGGCAGAGCGTCGTCTTTCCCATGCCGTTGCGCCCGATGACGGCGACAGGCTCGCGCTCCATCTCGAAGGTGACGCCGTGGAGGGCCTGCGCCCGCCCGTAGAAGGCGTTCAGGTCGCTGACGGACAGGAACGGCTCAGGCATGGGCGTGGTGGCTCCCGAGGTAGAGGTCGTGCACGAGCTGATTGCCGCGGATCTCGGCCGGTGTGCCCTCGACGATCACGCGCCCGTCGTGCATCATCGTCACGCGCTCC
>JAICNY010000007.1 GCA_025930955.1 Thermoleophilia bacterium | reverse complement strand
GCCTCCGGGAAGGCGAGGAGCGTGAAGTCGGCGTGCGTGTGCAGGTCGACGAAGCCGGGAGCGACGACGAGCCCCTCCGCGTCGAGCACGCGCGCCCCGGGCGAGGGCCCGAGCGTCCCGAGCGCCTCCACGCGGCCGTCGCGGACGAGGACGTCGCCGCGCCGCGCCTGCCCGCCCGTCCCGTCCACGACCGTCCCGCCGTGAACGAGGAGCGCGTCAGGCATCCGATCCGAGCGCGCGCCGGACGCGCTCGCCGAGCCCGGCCAGCCGCTCGACCGGCTCGTTCGCGTAGACGAACCGGAGGTAGCGCGCCGTGTCCTCGCTGCCCCAGTTCTCCATCGGCGTCGCCGCGACGCGGCCGTCCGTGAAGAGCCGTGCGCTCGCCTCGGCGCCCGAAAGCCCGAGCGCGCCGGTGTCGAGGAGGAGCGACCAGCCGCCGTGGGGCGCGAGCACCGGGAGCCCGTCGAGCTCCCGCAGGATGAGGTCGCGCCGCCGCTCGAGCTCCGCGGCGAAGGCGGGCACCCCGTCGTCGTCCGTGAGCGCCGCCTCGACGGCGGCCTGCGCGATCCCGACCTGGCAGACGACGTTCGAGATCCCGACGAGGCCGACGTCCGCGATCACGTCCGGCGGGCCGACGACCCAGCCGACGCGCCAGCCGATCATGCGGAGCTCCTTCGAAGCCGAGCCGACGACGATCGTCCGCTCGGCCATCCCGTGGAGCGAGGCGGGGTGGAGGACCTCGCGCCCGTCGAAGAGCAGCCGCTCGAACGCCGCGTCGTCCACGAGCCAGAGGTCGTGCTCGCGGCAGAGCTCGGCGATCGCCTCCCACTCCTCGCCGTCGTGGACGGCGCCGGTCGGCATCGAGGGGCTCACGGCGAGGATCGCGCGCGTGCGCGGGCCGACCGCGGCGCGGAGCGAGTCGAGGTCGAGGCGCCAGCCGCCCGCGCCCGGCACGAGGCGCGCGAGCCGCGGCACCCCGCCGGCGACGCGGACGCGGTTCAGGAGCCCGACGTAGACGGGCTCGGCGAGGACGACCTCGTCGCCCGGGTCGAGGATCGCGAGGAGGACGTTCAGGATCCCGTTCAGCCCGCCCGCCGCGACGACGCACGAGGCGCGCCAGTCGTACTCGACCCCGGCGAGCGCGGACACGTGCGCGGCCGCCGCCCGGCGGAGCCCCGCGTGCCCGGGGAAGGGCAGGTAGCTGTTCGCTGCGTCGTCGTCGACCGCGGCCCGCGTGGCGGCGAGCGCCGCATCGGGCGGGCGGACGTCCGTGTCGAGGTTCTCCAGCCGAAGCAGCCCGGGATCGCCCGCGGCGTCGGCCGCGTCGCCCATCCGGTCGACCCCGATGCCCGGAATGCCGTCGAGGCGAGAGGGCCGGCCCCGCATACGCGGATCCTACGCCGGTCGGCTCCCCGGGGTACGTTGGGCCGCGAGGGGGCATGGACTCCTCATGGGCGTACCAGGAACGCTCAGCATGCGCGTCTGGCTCGCCGCGGTCCTTGCGCTCCTCGTGGCGACCACCGCGGCCGCCGTCGCGGCCGTGTTCGTCGGCCGCTTCGACGCGGAGTTCGAGGGCCGCGCCGGGAACATCGCCGTCGGCTACAGCGTCGACGCGGCCGGCCGGATCTCGCGCGCGGCCGACGTCGAGGCGGTTCAGGGGGTCACGACGCGCGCCTCGAACGAGCTGCCGATCGCGCTCTTCGCGTTCGCCGAGGACGGGACACTCCTGACCTCCGCGCGCTCGCGCGGGATCCCGCTCGAGCTCGTCCCGGACAGCGGAACGGCGCTCGACGAGGCGCTCGCCGGGCGGCGGTACGTGGAGACCGCCGGCGACGGCGCAGGAACGGTCGTCGCCCTCCCGGTGCGGAGCGGGCCGGCGAGCGCGGTCGTCGCGTTCGCGAGCCACCCGGAGCTCGAGGCCGGGTTGGGCCTTGCCCGCTCGACCATCACCGAGGCGGCGCTCTGGGGCGTGCTCGTCGGCGGCCTTGCCGGAATCCTCGTCGCGGCGCTCATCGCGCGGCGGCTGCGCCGCATCGCCGCATCGGCGGCGGCGATCGAGGCGCGCGACTTCGACCGGCCCGTGACCGCTCGCTTTCCCGACGAGGTCGGCGCGCTCGCCGCGTCGCTCGATCGGATGCGGCTCCACCTCCGCGAGGCGTTCACCGAGCTCGGCCGGGAGCGCGACCGCCTCGAACGGCTGCTCGAGCGCCTCCACGAGGGCGTCGTCACGATTGCCCCGGACGGCACGGTCGAGTTCGCGAACGAGGCCGCCGCGGAGCTTCTCGCGCCTGCGCGCCTCGAAGAGGGCGCGCCCGTGCCCGAGCCCCGCCTCGGCGCGCTCGCCGCCGAGCTCTTCCGCCCCGGCGCCACCGTGGCGCACGAACGTGTCGTGGACGGCGACCGGACGCTCGCCGTCGTCGGCATCCCCGCGCACGGCGCGGACACGGCGATGCTCGTGCTCGACGACGTCTCCGAGCAGGAGCGCCGCCGGCGCGCCGAGCGCGAGTTCGTCTCGAACGCGTCGCATGAGCTCCGGACTCCGCTCCAGACGATCCTCGGCGCGGTCGAGGCACTGCAGGCGGGCGCGCTCGACGACCCCGACGCGCGCGGCCGCTTCCTCGCCCTCATCGAGCGTGAGGGCCGCCGGCTGAGCCGGCTGACGCGGGCGCTCCTCGTGCTCGCGCGCGCGCAAACCGGGGCCGAGCGCGTCGAGCTCGCGCCCGTCCGCATCCTGCCGCTGCTCGAGGCCGTCGCGGGCGCGCTCCAGGCGCCGCCCGGCGTCCGGGTCGAGGTCGCGTGCCCGCCGGGCCTCGAGGCGCTCGCCGACGCCGACCTCCTCGAGCAGGCGGTTGCGAACCTCGCGGCGAACGCGGCGCACCACACGGAGGAGGGGACGATCCGGCTCTCGGCGGAGGCGAACGGCGACGGCGTCGCGATCGAGGTCGCGGACACCGGCCCGGGCGTGCCTGCCCGGGCGCGCAAGCGGCTCTTCGACCGCTTCTACCGCGTCGAGGGCCGCGCGGCCGACCGCTTCGGCCTCGGGCTCGCGATCGCCCGCGAGTCGGCACGCGCGCTCGGCGGCGACGTCCACATCGATGCTGCGCCCGGCGGCGGGACACTTGCGCGGGTCCTCCTGCGCGCGGCGCGGCTGGAGGCGGTGTGAGCGCGCGCATACTCCTCGCCGAAGACGACGCGGGCGTCCGCGAGGTGGTCGGTTACGCCCTCGAGCGGGAAGGGTTCGCGGTCACGCCGGTCGAGGACGCCTCCGCTGCGCTCGCGCACGCGCGCGAGCAGGAGTACGACATCGTCGTGCTCGACGTCATGCTGCCGGACGGCTCGGGCTTCGACGTCTGCCGCACCCTTCGCGCCGAGTCGAGCGTGCCGATCGTGATGCTCACGGCGAAGGATGCGGAGGTCGACCGCGTTCTAGGGCTCGAGCTCGGCGCCGACGACTACGTGACGAAGCCGTTCTCCTCGGCCGAGCTCGTGAGCCGCCTCCGCGCGCTCCTTCGGCGGCGGGAGCTGGACCGCTCGGCGGCGGCCGCATCCCCGCTCGAGGTCGCCGGGCTGCGCATCGACCCCGCGCGGCACGAGGTGAGGGTGGACGGCGAGCCGATCGCCGTGACGCCGTCCGAGCTCAAGATCCTCACGCTCCTCGCGTCGCGGCCCGGCCGGGTCGTCTCGCGGCGCGAGGTGATGCAGCACCTCTGGCAGACGGATTTCGTCGGCGACGAGCACGCCTGCGAGGTGCACGTGTCGAATCTCCGCCGGAAGGTCGAGGCTGACCCGGCCAACCCGCGGCGGATCCTGACGGTGCGTGGGGCGGGCTACAAGCTCGCGGCTCCGTAACCCTCAGCGTCCGCTGAGGAAACGCTGCACGAATCGTGAGCGCGACGGGCGCTGGACCGGCGGCCGGGCGGGAAGGGACCCGGCATGGAAACGACGACCAGACATAGAGCAGGCATGAACGGCAGCGCGGCGAGCGAGGAGCGGCTCGAGCCGCTCCGCGTCGCCACGGTGCCCACATACGACGAGGCCGCCGATGCGATCGAGTGGCTCTCCTCCGCGCGGTTTCCGATCGAGCGGGCGACGATCGTCGCCCGCGACTTGAAGCTCGTCGAACGCGTCGTCGGCACGCGGACGCGGAGGCGTGCCGCCGCCGACGGCGCCGGGACGGGCGTCGTGGTCGGCGCCGGCGTCGGCATCCTTCTCGGCCTCCTGTCCGAGGATGTCGGCGTCGTCGGGACGCTCGCCTGGGGCGCGATCCTCGGTGCGGCGCTCGGCGCGCTGCTGGCGCTCGCGCTGCACGCCTGGTCGGAGCGGCGCCCGTTCGAGTCGGTGCAGACCCTCGACGCCGCGTACTACGACGTGCTGGTCGAGGAGCGGGTCGCCGCGGAGGCCGTTGGGATCCTGACGGAGTGGGCGGTCAAGGATCCCGCCCGCCGCCTCGAGACGCGGCTCGCGGACGCGGTGCTCTCGTGACGATCGCGGGCGAGCCGCTCACGTCGACGGCGCGGCACGACGGCGTCGACGTGGTGACGCTGGCGGGGGAACTCGACCTCTTCTCGGCCGAGGTCCTCCGCCGGGAGCTCGAGGAGGCCGTGCCCGGCGGCCGGCACGTCGTCGTGCTCGACCTCGCCGAGGTGACGTTCCTCGACTCGACGGTCCTCGGCCTCCTCCTGCTGGCCGCCCGGCGGATGGATGCGAACGGCGGGCGGCTCGTGCTCGCCTCGGCCGGCGAGGCGGTCGAGCGCGTGCTCCAGGTCTCCGGGCTCTGGACGTACCTGCCCGTCCACGACACCGTCGGCGAGGCGGTCGCGGCGGAGGGATGATGGGCCGGCGGTCGCTTCGGGCGGCCGCCGCTGTCCTCGTCGCGGTGACGGCGGCGGCGCTCGCGGGCTCCGCCGCCGCACACCGCTACACGTACTCGATCGCGTCGCGCGGCGATGTCGAGGCCGACCTCGAGTGGTTCCGGCACATCGCGCGCACCGCCCTCACGAACGAACGTGGGTGGACGCTCGGCGGGCACAACCGGTTCGTCGAGGTGCCGTCCGGCGGCGACTTCCGGCTCATCCTCGCCTCCCCGGCCGAGGTGAACGCCGCCTCGCCCGTCTGCGACCGGCCCTGGAGCTGCCGCGTCGGGGACAACGTGCTCGTCAACGACTACCGCTGGCGCCACGGGACGGAGGCGTGGACGCTCGGCTACAACGCGTACCGCCGCTACGTCGTGAACCACGAGGTGGGCCACTGGCTCGGGCTCGGCCACGTGAGCTACTGCGGGAAGGGCAACCGGGCGGCGGTCATGCAGCAGCAGTCGAAGGCGCTCGACGGCTGCCGGCCGAACGTCTGGCCGCTCTACAGCGAGTGGCTCCGCCTCGGCCGGAGCGCCTACTGGCCGATACCGATTCCGGGGTGGTTCTGGCCCTGGCTCGAGTGGTACGTCGGCCACGACGACTACACGTCCGCCCGCAGCGCCGCGACGTACCCGGACGCGGCGCCGAGCCCGATCCCGGCGTGGACCTGGGAGTTCCTGCGCTGGTACCTCCATCACGGCAAGTACAAGGAGCACGACTTCCGCGACCCGGCCACGTATCCGGACGAGGCGCCCAGCCCGGTGCCGCGCTGGACATGGCAGTTCTACAAGTGGTGGTTCGGCCACGACGACTACACGACCTTCCGCAGCCCGGTCACGAGGCCGGACGCGGCCCCGCGCAGGCTGCCCGACTGGGCGTGGGCACGGCTGAGCGTCCACCTCGCCGCGACGAGGCTCGGGCTGTGAGCACGCGGCGTGTCCTGCTCGCGGCGGCGGCCGCGCTCCTCCTCGCCGCGTCCGCGTGTGGCGGCAATTCGGAGGGCGAGCCCGAGACGGTGACGACGGAGACCGAAACGGAGACGGAGCCGAGCGGCGGCGACGAGCTCGCCGAGCGGTGCGAGAACCCGGACGCGGGCTACGCCGTCCGCTATCCGGCCGGCTGGCACACGAACGACGGCGCCGTGACCGCGCCGTGCTCGTTCTTCCACCCGGATCCGTTCGAGCTGCCGGAGGCGAGCGAGCCGCCGCCGCTCGCCGTCTCGATCTCGCGCGAGCCGATCGCGCTCGCCGACCTGGCGGGCGAGAGCCCAGCCACGCGCGTCCTCGCGAGCGAGGAGGTCGAGGTTGCGGGCCGCCCGGCGCTCCGCCGCGAGACCGAGTCGACCGGCGACGGCCTGTTGCCGGCGGGAGTCCACAGCCTCGAGTACCTCGTCGACCTCGACGGCGAGACGCTCGTCGCGGTGACGCGCTCGCAGAGCGGGCTCGACTTCGAGCGCAACGGGGAAGTCCTCCAGCAGATGGTGGCGACCCTCGAGCAGCGATGACGGAGGTCCCGGCGCGCGCCGCCGTACTTCCGCCGCGCGATTGCGACGAGCGCGAGTTCGACGACTGGGTCCGGTGGGCGACCGAACGCGCCGATCCGTTCATGGCCTGGCTCGGCGTCGTGTTCGCCCTGCTCGTCGGCTACGACATCGCGGTCGACGTGAGCCCGAGCACCTCGACCGCGCTCGAGGTCGCCGGGTGGACGATCTGGGGCGTCTTCGCGCTCGAGTTCTTCGCGAAGCTCGCGCTCGCGCCGGCGAAGCGGCGGTTCGTGCGCCGCCACTGGATCCAGGTTGTGATGCTTTTGATTCCGACGCTCAGGGTGCTCCGCTTCCTGCGGCTCCTGCGTCTCGGGCGTGCGCTCCCGGCCGCGCGCGTCGTCTCGTCCTCCTACCGGTCGGTCGGGACGGCGCGGCGGCTCTTCCGCTCCCGGCTCGGCTATCTCGCGGGCGCGTCTGCGGTTGTCGCGATCGCGCTCGCCGAGCTGGCCTTCCTCCTCGAGCGCGACGCGGCCGACCCCGCGTTCGACTCGTTCGGGGACGCCGTGCTCTGGGGGTTCACGGTCGTACTCGCGCTCCAGGGCGACCCCGTCCCGTCGTCGGCGGGCGGGCGGATCGTCATGCTCGGTGGCTTCGTCTTCGGCCTCGTGGTCGTCGCCTCGCTCGCCGGCACGATCGGCGCGTTCTTCGTCGACGACCGGCGCGAGCGGGCCGAGCGCGAGGAGGTGGGCTAGGCGGCCGCGCGATGCCTGCCCGCCGCCGCGGCGGGCGCCCGCATCAGCGGGCGAGCTCGCGCAGGAGCGTCTCCATCCGGCGAATCTCGATCTCCTGGTCCGCGACGACGTGGCCTGCGAACACGGCGAGCTCGGGCTCCTGCCCGGCGCCCGGCACCTCCTGGAGCTGCTCGACCATCAGGAGCGCGCCCTCGTGGTGGCGGATCATCGCCGCGAGGAACCGCCGGTCGAACCGCGGCCCCTCCGTGGCCTCGAGCCGCTCGAGATCGGCCTCCGTGAGCATCCCAGGGAGGTGCCCGGCGTGCGCCTCCTCCCCGCCGGGCGGGGGAACGGCCGCGTCCCGCTCCTCGAGCCAGGCGATCATCTGCTCGAGCTCTGCCTCCTGGGAGATCTCGATGCGGCGGGCGAGGAGCGGGATGTCCTCGCGGTGCGAGCGGTCGGGGACGAGGTCGGTCATCCGGAGCGCCTGGCGGTGGTGGAGGACCATGTACTGCATGAACTGGACGTCCGCCGCGGTGTGCGGCAGCGGCTCCAGGTCCTCGACCTCCTCCGGCGTCAGCTCGCGCACGCCCTCGCCGGGCGCGCCCGGCTGGACGACCCGCGGGGCCGCGTCCGTCTCCGCCGCGGGGGTCGCCGCGTTCCCGGAGCCGTTGTCCGAGCTGCAGCCGGCCAGGCCGAGGAGGGCGACGAGGGCGACCGCCGCGAGGCGGCGCGCCGAAGGGGAGGTTTGCTCCATTTATGCAGCGTGCCAGAAACCGCCCGACTCCGCGCAGCCAAGATTTCCCCGCAAAGCGGACACTTATGTCAACTCTTGCAGTACTACGAAACTGCGGTTATTGTGCCGCTCCCGCGATGATTGAGGCCGGGTACGCCGGGTGCGGAACCGCGACGCGGGACGACGGGGACACGAACAGGAGGGATTTATGGCAGAGCGTTCTCGCGGCGCGTGGGCAACCCGGCGTCGTACCACGAGGGGCATCGCGGTCTTCGCGGCGCTCGCGCTCGTCATGGTGGCGCTCCCCGCCGCCGCGACGGCGCAGCTTCCCAACCCGGACGACCCGCGCGTCGGGCTCGACCCCGGCCTCCAGAACGCCGAGGTCGCCGCGCACGGCGTCGACCTGACGGCGCACCGCGACCGGCCCGCCGGCTTCTTCCTGGAGGGCAACCCCGGAAGCTTCGGCTTCCTGAACTCGGATCTCGCGATCCAGGACGACACCGCGTTCGTCGGAGGCTTCCGCGGCTGGCACGCGTGGAACATCTCCGACCCGAGCAACCCGACCCTCGAGGTCGGCGTCGTGTGTCCGGGCGGGCAGGGGGATCCCTCGGTGTGGGGGAACCTCCTGTTCCTCTCGTACGAGAACCCGTCGCGGACGGACTGCGGGACGCAGGCGGAGACGGCCGACACCGCGTTCCGCGGCGTCCGGATCTTCGACATCTCCGACCTCGCCAACCCGGTGCAGGTCGCGGCCGTCCAGACGTGCCGCGGCTCGCACACGCACACGCTCGTGACCGACCCGAACGACGCGGAGAACATCTACGTCTACAACTCGGGCACCTCGGGCGTCCGCTCGGCGACGCACACCGGCCGGCCGGCGAACTGCTTCGAGAACGGCCAGCCCGTCCCCGAGGCGAGCCGCTGGTCGATCGACGTGATCAAGGTCCCGCTCGCCGCCCCCGAGAACGCGGCGATCGTGAACCAGCCGCGGATCTTCGCGAACCCGGACACGGGCGCGATCAACGGCCTCCAGAACAGCTTCCCGACCACGCTCCATCCGTCGGGGATCCCCTGGAGCCCGCAGCCGATCACGGATGCGTGCCACGACATCACCGCGTTCCCGGAGATCGGGCTCGCGGCCGGCGCGTGTGAGGGCAACGGGATCCTGATCGACATCAGCGACCCGGCGAACCCGGTCCGCGTCGACGCGGTCTCCGACCCGAACTTCGCCTACTGGCACTCGGCCACGTTCAACAACGACGGGACGAAGGTCGTCTTCACGGACGAGTGGGGCGGCGGGACGACCCCCCGCTGCCGCAACACCGACAGGCTGAACTGGGGCGCGAACGCCATCTTCGACATCGTCGACGGGAAGATGGAGTTCCGCAGCTACCACAAGATGCCCGCGGTCCAGACGAGCCAGGAGAACTGCGTGGCCCACAACGGGAACCTGATCCCCGTGCCGGGCCGCGACATCCTGAGCCAGGCCTGGTACCAGGGCGGCCACTCCGTGATGGACTTCACGGACTCGTCGAACCCGAAGGAGATCGCCTACTACGACCGCGGCCCTGTCAGCGGGACATCGCTCGTCCTCGGCGGCTTCTGGTCGACGTACTTCTACAACGGGACGACGTTCGCGACCGAGCTGTCGCGCGGGTTCGACGTGTTCGACTACACGGCGACCGACGATCTCTCGGCGAACGAGATCCAGGCCGCGTCGGAGCCGCAGGTCGACAGGCTGAACGCGCAGCTCCAGTCCGAGATCGTCTGGGCTCCGAGCTTCGCGGTCGTCCGCTCGCACCTCGATCAGCTGATCCGGGCGGGTGCGATCGGCGACGCGACGCTCGACGAGGTGGAGAAGCACCTCGCGATGGCCGAGGAGGCCACGCAGGGCAAGAAGGCGAAGGGCCAGCTGACGGCCGCCGCCGACAAGCTCGAGGGTGAGCGGTACGACGCGCTTCGCGGAGCGCTGCTCGACCTGGCCGCGACGTACTAGCACGGCCGGGCCGAATCGAGAACGACCGAGAGGGGCGCCCGAGCGGCGCCCCTCTCGCGTTGCTCTACCGTTTCGCGGATGGGCAGGTTCGCGCGGTCGCGCGAGGACGGGCACGAGCAGCGGGCGACGACGCTCGAGCTCTTCTACGACCTCGTCTTCGTCTTCGCGATCACGCAGGTCTCGCATCTGCTGCTCGACAACCTGACCTTCCAGGGGATGGGCCAGGCGGCGATCGTCCTCTTCGTCGTGTGGTGGGCCTGGAACTACACGACCTGGGTCACGAACGAGCTCGACCCGGACTCGCCGGCCGTACGTCTCCTCCTCATCGGCGTGATGCTCGCGAGCCTCTTCATGGCGGTCGCGATCCCGGAGGCGTTCGGCGAGCGCGGGCTCCTCTTCGCCGCGTCGTACGTGGCGATCCAGGTGGGGCGGCACACGTTCCTCGCCTTCGTCGCCGGCGACCCGGGCAGCCTCGAGCGCGCACGCGCGGCGCGGATCCTCGTCTGGTTCGTCGTGGCGGGAGCGTTCTGGCTGGCGGGCGGCCTCGCCGACGGCTCCGAGCGCACGGCGCTCTGGCTCGCAGGGATCGCGATCGAGGTCGCCGGGCCGTTCACGGTCTACTGGCTCCCGGGCCGTCCGCGGCTGCCGCACTCGACCTGGAACGTCGAGACGACCCACTTCGCCGAGCGGTTCCAGCTCTTCATGATCATCGCGCTCGGCGAGACGATCGTGATCACGGGGGCGACGGCCGCGGGGCTCGAGATCGACACGCCCCGGGTCGCCGCGTTCGCATTCGCGTTCCTCGCGACGGCCGCGATGTGGTGGCTCTACTTCACGTACGTCGCGCGCATCGCGGAGCGGCGGCTCGCGCAGGCGCCCGTGGACGAGAGGACGCGGCTCGCGCGCGACGGCTACACGTACCTCCACGTCGTGATGGTGGCCGGGATCATCGTGGCCGCCGTCGGCGACGAGCTCGTCATCGCCCATCCGCTCGACGTGCTGCCCGGCCGGGAGGTGGCGGTCGTCGTCGCCGGGCCGGCGCTCTACCTGCTCGCGCACGTGCTCTTCCGGCTCCGCATGGCCCGGTCGCTCTCGTGGAAGCGGCTGGGCGGCGCGCTCGCGTGCGTCGCGCTCGCGCCGCTCGGTCTCGTGGCGCCGGCGCTCGTCCTCTCCGCGCTCGTCGTCGGCGTCCTCGTCGCGGTGATCGCGCTCGAGGAGCTCGCCGCCGCCCGCCGCAGGGCCCGCGGCGAGCCGTCACCGCTCGACCGGCTCGAGGCCCGGGCTCAGCCCGCCGAGGCGGAGAACGTCATCCCGTCGGTGTAGATGACCTCGTAGAGCTCGAAGCTCGTCATCCGCGTCCCCACGTTCTCCGAGATCTCGTCGCGGAAGGGGCCGCCCTTCTCGTTGCCGGCGTCCGCGGCCTCCTCGTCCGTCCAGAACGTGATGCCGATCGCGCGGTCGTGCTCGCGGTCGTGGAGCGCGAGCCAGCCGCGGAAGCCGGTCGCGTCCCGGAGCCACGGGAGGGTGGTCTCGGTGAAGAGCCGGACGCCTTCCTCGATCTGCTCGGGCTTGCCTTCGAAGGTCGTGACGCGCGTGACCATTTCCTGGGACGAGTGTAGACGGCTAGCCGCGCGCCTCGCGCCTCGCCGCCTGGAGGTGCGCACGCACGGCGCTCGCCGGGCGGAGCGTCCGGAACATGAGCATGAGCGCCGCGGCGCCGAGGAACGCGTTCAGCGTCGTCACGGCCGCCTGCATCCCGAGCGAGAACGACACGACCGCCGCGGTCGACGCTGTGGCGTGCAGGAGGTACGCGAGCAGCACCTGCTGCGTCCCGATCCCGCCGGGGGTCGGGACGATTGTCGAGAGCCCTCCCGCCATGACGACGATGAGCGCGACCGGCAGCGTCGCCGGCAGCCCGAAGGCCGCGAGCAGGAAGAACACCGCGCCGACGCGGCAAACCCAGGCGGAGAGCTGGAGCGGCGCGACCTCCGTGAGGTAGCGGCGCGGCGTCCCGAGGATCGACGCCCCCGCCTTCACGCCGCCCCACGCCGCCGCGAGGCGGCCTCGGAACCGGCGCGCGAGGAGCGCGGCGACCGCGGCGAGCGCGACGGCGACCGGCAGCGCGACCGCGAGATGCTCCGTGACGAGCGCGGGCGCCGTCGGGAGCTCGGGCAGTCCGGGCGGCGCCGGAAGGACGCCGATCGCCGCGAGCGCCGCGATCGCGCTCGCCCCGACGACGAGGTCGAAGAGCGTGACGACGCCCATCGACGAGGCGATCGTCGGGACGGACGAGCCGCGGATGCGCGCCCGGACGAGCGCGATCTTCAGCACGTCGCCGCCGCGCGCGGGAGTGAACGCGTTCACCGCGACGCCGGCAGCGTACGCGCCGGCGATCGAGAGCACCGGAACGGCCCGGTCCGGATAGGCGGCGCGTAGGACGTTGCGCCAGGCGAGCGACCGGAAGCCGAAGTTCGCGAGGTGGAACACGAGCGCGACGGCGACGAGCCTGCCGTCGAGGCCCGCGAAGGTGGCCGCGAGCGTCTCGAGCGAGGGCAAGGGCTCAGCGCACCTTCGCGGCCGCGAGCGCCGCGTGGAGCTCGCCCGGCCGGTCGCTGATCAGGCCCGTGACGCCGAGCGCCGTGAGCTCTCGCGCCCGGGCCGCGGTGTTCACCGGCCAGGCGAGGACCGTCCGGCTGATCGCCTGGAGCTCGCGGACCGTGCCCGCGTCGAGCAGTCGCTCGTGGATCGAGACGCCGTCGAGCGCGTTCCCGGCGAACCGCCGGCGGAGGCGGGCGAGCTGGCGCTCGCTGCCGACCGAGTGGACGACGCGGATCCCGCGTGCGGCGCGGAAGGGCTCGAGCAGCCGCCAGCTCCGCGAGCAGACGGTCGTCGCGCCGCCCGCGGCCACGCGCGGCTCGAGCGCCGCCGCGACCCGCTCGCTCAGCCGGGTGCTCCACCCCTTCAGGTCGAGGACGAGCTCGGTCTCGCGCCCGACGACGGGAAGGAGCTCAGCGAGGACGAGACGCCGGGAGAACGGGTTCGCGAGCCTCCACCGGTCCCAGAGGAGCAGAGGGCCTGCGGTCTTGAGGTGACGGAGCTCGAGCCGCCCGCGGTACAGGTGCACGTCCGCCTCGAGCGCCGGCACGCCGACGCGCTCGGCCGCTCGGGCCTTCGCGAGCGAGTTGCCCGAGCGATGGGCTACGACGAAGGGTCGGACGGCCGAGGCTTCCCTCCGTGGGGGCCTCGGGCTCACCACCCCTCAGTGTACGTGGCTGCATGCGAACCGCGACGGCGAGGCCGGCCAGGACGAGCAGGACTCCGACGACGACGTCGAGCACGTAGTGGTTCGCGGTGGCGACCACCGCGAACAGCATCGCGGCCGGCATCGCCACGGCGAGCGCCCGCAGGAGGAGGTTGGCCGTCGCGCCGAAGACGACGATCCCGACGAGGAGGTTCCATCCCGCGTGCAGGCTCGGCATCGCCGCGAACTGGTTCGTGAGCGAGGGCGGCTGGAGCGTGCGGTACCCCTCCGAGTAGAGCGTCACGGTGTCCACGAGGGACGGGTCGACGAGCCGGGGCGGCGCGACCGGGAAGAACGCGAAGAACGCGAAGCCGCAGAGCCCGGAGATGAACATCGCGTTGCGCAGGAGGACGTAGCGCTCGCGCCGGAACGCGTAGAGGAGGACCGCCGCCGCCGCGATGACCGGCCAGTGGCCGTACACGTACACCCAGTTCGCGGCGGTCACGAGCGTCTCGCTCCCGATCACGGCGGCCTGGAAGGCGTGGCCCCACGTGATCCCGAGCGCCTCCTCGATCCGCTCGACGGTGTGCGCGTTCCCGAACGCCTCCGGAGCGCTGCCTTCCGTGTGGCCCCGCACGCCGAAGTAGACGAGCGCCGCGACCGTGACGAGCACGACCTGCCACGCGACGGCCGCCGCCCCCCGTGCCGCCCGATCCAGCACAGGTCCCATGCAGCGAGGCTCGCACGGGCCCGGCGCCGCGGCATCGTTGGTCGCACGGAAACCGGCTGCGGTCAAGTACTTAAGCAATGGTCAGGCCGTCGAGGCCGGCCGATTTCTAGCGCCGGTACGTCTCCGCGAGCACCGTCTCCGTCATGAGGTCGTGGAAGCGGCGGAACTCCTCGAACGCCGTTGCGTGGCCCGCGTTCTCGAACCACTCGAACCGCTTCCGCGGCGCCTCGAGGCCCGCGAACCACGACCGGGCGAGATCCGTCCGCGCGTCGAGCTCGTGCCGTCCCTGGACGAGGTACACGGGCACCTCGAGCCGGCTCGCCTCCTCGCGCAGGTCGATCCCCTGCGCCTGCGGGTAGACGACCGTGAAGTAGTCGACGAGCCCGCGGAGCACGTTCACCTTCTCGACGAGCGTGTACTCGCTCCCGAAGATGCCCCACGGCCCGGGGTTCACCTCGGCGGCACGCTCCTCGAGGTACGGCAGGAAGTCGTACTCGCCGGCGAGCTCCTCGTAGTACGTCATGACGTACGCGTTCGCGAACGGGTCGTCGTAGGGCGGCGGCCCGTAGCCGCGCATGCGCTCGGCGGCCGCCTCGTCGCCCGTCCGCTCGGCGTACGCGAGCATGTCCTCGTAGAGCCGCGTGTCCGTCTCGAGGATGTCCACCATCTGGCCGCTCCCGACGTACGCGTGGAAGAGATCGGGCCGCTCGCGCGCGACGAGGACGCCGAGGAAGCTGCCCCAGGACTCGCCGACGAGGTAGATCTTGTCCTGACCGAACCGGTCGCGCATCTTCTCGGCGAGCTCGATCGCGTCGGAGACGATCCGGTCGAGCGTGACCTCCTCGCCCGGCCCGAGCGCGGGGTACGACTTCCCGACGCCGAGCTCGTCCCAGTTCACGATCGTGAAGTCCTCCTCGAAATCGCGCCACCACGCCCGCACCTGCGGCATGTCGGTCTGGCCGGGGCCGCCGCTCAGGTAGAGGAGGACGGGGTTGTCCGGGCTCGCACCGCGGACGGAGATCCACTGCTCCTCGCCGCCGAGCTCGATCTGCTCGAGCGCCGCGAGCCCGCCGGGGACCGGCGGCGTGCTCGCGGGGAGCGCGAGCGCGACGGCGAGCGCCGCGACGCCCAGCGTAGCCGCCGCCGTCAACACGCGGCGGGCCCAGCGCCACGCCGAGACCCGCTCGGGTCGGCCGCGCGCGTACGCGGCCCCGAGCGCGACGCCGACGAGCATCGGGACGATCGCGACGAGGAAGAAGAACCCGCGGCCGAGGAGCGCAGCCAGGATCCCGTACGCCGTGTCGAAGCGCGGCGGGTCGAGCACCGGGCTCTCGAGCGGGATCCAGCGCAGCTCGAAGGCCGCCGCGAAGCCGAGGGCCGCGAGCAGCATGGCCCAGCGGGAGCGCAGGAGCGCACCGGCGGCGAGGCCGATGGCGAGGCCGAGCGCGAGGAGCGTCAGCGCCGAGGCCGTCGTCACGGGCCCGCGGGGGAAGACCAGCGCGGCGAGGCCGCCGAGGCTCGCAGCGGCGACGACCGTGGCGAGCGCACGGGCGCGCGGGTCGTCCCAGGGGCGGGGCGGCGGCAGCGGCGGCTCCGGCGCCGGGGGCGTCGGGGACGGAGGCGCGGCGGGCTTTCGTGCGAGCAGCGTGGGCATGGCCGCCTCCCTTCCGTCGGTTCCGCCCGAAGTCTCCGTCCGGCGCGGCCCGCGGGCATCGGTACGGCCGCGGACCGGCGCGCGGGGAACTACCGAGCCGCGGGGTCGAGCGCCACGCGGCGCGCGCTCGCCTCGCCGGAGAGCGGCTCGACCTCGATCAGGTCGAGCGCCTCGAGCCGCCCTGTCGGGCCGAGATGGAGCTGCGCGAACCCGGCCGGCCGCTCGCCGACCTCGAACGGGCCGCCCGCCCCGACGGTGCCTCCGTCCACGAGGACGTGCGGCCCCTCCTGGTGGAAGTGCTGCTCGTGGTCGTGGCCGGCGAGGATGACGAGCGCCGGTGCGTCCTCCTCGGCGGCCACGTGCTCGAGGAGCGCGTGCGCGAGCGCATGCCGGTGGACGAGCACGATCGAGGGCCGCGGCTCGAGGCTCTCGAACCAGGAGACGAAGAGCTCCTCCTGGTCGAGGAGGAGCGCCGGATCGAGGTCGAGCCGGTGCTCGGCGAGCGCCCCGCTGCTCTCGAGCGCGTCGTCCCAGCCCGCGACCGGTAGGCCGTCCACCTCGACCACCGGCTCGCCGTCGGTCGAGCCGTCCGCGGCGAGCCGCCCGTCGCGGGTCAGCACGAGCGTCCCGTGCTCGGCGAGCGAGCGCATGAACGCGGCCGAGTCGTGGTTGCCGGACACGGCCACGACCCGTCCGCCCGCCGCCGACACGCCGAGGGCCATCCCGTTCTCGAAGCGCGTGCCGAGCTGCGTGTAGTCGCCGACGAAGAAGAGCGTGCGGTCTCGCGCGAAATCCCGTAGGGCGGGGAGGACGAGCCCGTTCGTGTGCAGGTCGGAGGCGACGATCGCGGTCGTGCGCCCCCGGCCGTCGGCGAGCCCGCCGCTGCCGACCGCGAGCACGTTCGCGAGCGACCGGAGCGCCGTGTCGTACGACTCCGTGTAGCGCTCGCTCGCCGTGAGGAGTTGCTCGGAGAAGGCGAGGAGCTGCGGCAGCTCGTCCCCGCGACCGTAGAACGTCGGCTCGCGGAAGGCGGCCGGGTCGGCGTGGCGGAGGTCGAGCGCTGCGGCCGAGATCGCTGCGAGCGCGAAGAAGGCGCCCGCGAAGGCCCCGTGCGCGAGCCAGCGGCGCCGGCGCGAGACGGCCGCGACGACTGCGCCGGCGAGGATCCCGCCCGCGAGCGACCCGAGCCCGCCGACGATCGCCGCGTGGGCGAGGGCGTCGCGGACGACGCCGTCGAGGTCGCGCTGCACCGTCCGGACGTTCTCCGCGGCCGCGTCTCCGGAGCGGAGGGAGGCGAGCGCCGCGTCGCGGTCGAGCGCCCTGAACTCGAGCCGGACGTCGAGCGGCGCGCGGTACGGACGCACGCGCGCGCCCCAGTCGACGAGCGGCGCGTAGGCATCCACCTCCCCCTGCCGCGACGGCGTCACCTGCACCGCCACCGTCCCGAGCGCGAAGCGCTCGACCGTCGTGGAGCCGGCGCGGAGCGCGACGACCGCCCCGGCGACCGCACCGGCCACGAGCAGGACGGCGAGCCCTCCCGCCGCCAGGCGGTTCCGCAGGGTGTGACCCATCTCCTCGGATATCGGCGGCCGGGGGACGCGCCGACAGCACCGATCGTACCGGCGCTAGCGCGGCTCGAAGCGGTACACGAACGGGCCTCGGCCCTGCGCGTACGCGAGGTTGATCACGAGCCTCGCGAACGCCTCGACGTCGCCCGTGCGCTCGGCGCCGCCCGCGTCGACCGGGTCGAAGCCGGCGTCGCGCACGAGGCCGGCGACGACCTCCTTCGCCCCGGCGTCGTCGCCGCAGAGGACGAGGGAGGCGGGCCGCTCCGGCGGCGTCGCGTGCATGAACGTGGCGAACACGGTGTTGAACGCCTTCACGACGCGGGCGCCGGGGACGAGCGCCGCGAGCTCGGCGCCGCTCGGCCCGCCGCTCAGGTTGTTCGTCGCGTCGACGAGGATGCGCCCGTCGAGCGGGCAGGCCGCGGCGAGCACGTCGGGCCCGGCCGGCGCGGGCACCGCGAGGACGAGCACGTCGGCGCCGGCCGCGACCTCGCCGACCGTGTCGCGCGTCGAGACGGAGACGTCATGACCCGCCGCCTGCCATGTGGCCGCGAGCGCGCTCCCGACACGCCCTCCTCCGAGCACCGCGATGCGCACGGCCCGAGCCTACGAGACGGGGAGGGAGCCGGGCGGGGGGCCGGTCGCTGCCGGCCCCGGGGTCGCCCTGCACCGGACGGCGTACGGGGGGCGCCTGTTGCGCGGAGAGCCCGCGGCAAACGAGTCCGGCTTGCTTTCGGAAGCGAAGCCATGGCATCGGCCGTGCCCTCGCAACCGGCTCCCCTCAGCCGCCGCGCACGGCGATCGCGTGCGGGTCGGCGCGCAGCGTGACGAACACGAAGCGGCCGGAGGAGTCGGCGACGGGGCAGATCGGCGCGTTGTCCGGGCGCAGGCCCGGCGCCTCGCACGGGGCGCCGCTCGGCGTGACGCACGTGGCGAGGTTCAGCGTCGCGGCGGGGTCGAGCGCGAACGTCCCGGTCTCGAAGTCGGCCGAGATCCGCTGGAGCAGCTTGCCGTTCTGGTTCGCGACGATCACCGAGCGCCCGTCGGGCGTCGAGAAGGCCGCATGCGCCTGCGCGCCGGCGTCGATGCACACGACCGGCGCGCGCGTGTCCGCGTCGAGGAAGAGGACGTGGCCGGTCGCCACGTAGGCGACGATCGCGTAGCTCGCTCGCGTCGAACGCGAGCATGTGCGGCCGCACCGGCGCGGTGCCCGTGCGCTCGAGGCTAGGCGCATGCCGCACGAGCCCACGGGGAACCGCGCGAGTGTGTCCACCCTCGTGGAAGGCCGCCCGACGCTTCCGAAGCTCCGCGAGGCGGCCGCGCGCTGCCGTCGCTGCCACCTCTGGGAGCGCGGCACGCAGACCGTGTTCGGGGAGGGCCGGGCGCGCGCTTCCGTCCTCCTCGTCGGCGAGCAGCCGGGGAACGAGGAGGATCTCGCGGGGCGCCCGTTCGTCGGCCCCGCCGGGCGCGTGCTCGACGAGGGGCTCGACGCCGCGGGGATCGACCGCGACGCCGCCTACGTGACGAACGCGGTGAAGCACTTCAAGTGGGAGCCGAAGGGCAAGCGGCGCATCCACCAGAAGCCGAACTGGACGGAGATGACCGCCTGCCGCCCCTGGCTCGAGGCGGAGCTCGAGGTCGTCAAGCCGGAGGTCGTCGTCGCCCTCGGCGCGACCGCCGCGCAGACGCTCCTGGGGCGCTCGTTCCGGGTCACGAAGCAGCGGGGCGAGCTCGTCGAGAGCGAGCTCCACCCACGCGTCGTAGCGACCGTCCATCCGTCGTCCATCCTCCGCGCGCCGGACAGGGACGCGCGGCGCGCGGCGATGGAGGACTTCGTCGAGGATCTCCGCGTCGTCGCGAAGCTCCTCGGCTGACCTCAGCGCTTCGGAAGCTGCGTCACCCAGTACTCCGTGTCCGGCGTGACCGGCGTGCCGAAGCGGGCGTTCACGGCGTAGAGCCGGTTCCCGTGCTCGGCGATCGTCGTCGGGACGTCGAAGCCCGGATCGGTCAGGTGCGTCACGAGCCGGCCCGAGAGGAGATCGGGCGCGAGGCGCACGACCGCGATCCGGTTCTGCTGGTTCCGCACGACGTAGAGCGTCCGCCCGTCGAGCAGGATCCCGTCGCCGGCGGTGACCGTCTTACCGCCCAGGTCGATCTCACGCGCGACCCCGGTCGCCGGGTCGACGCGGAAGAGGAGCCCGGTGTTGCTCTGGACGAGCACGAGCCACCGGCCGTCCGGCGTCGCGTCGATCCCGTTCGCGTTGAAGCCGGTCGTGTACGCGATGTCGCCCGTGAGCGGGATCGTCTCCGCGGTCGCGCCGAGCGTGCCGTCCGGGGCGATCGGAATCCGGTAGAGCACCTGGTTGAAGGAGTCCGTCAGGTACGCGCCCTCGCGCGTTACGACGACGTCGTTCACGAACGTCGCGCCGTCCGTGAGCTCGTACTCGGCGATGAGCGCGCCCGTCGCCCCGTCGTAGACGTACGCGTCCCCGGTCGGGCCGCCGGCGACGAAGAGCCGGTTGCGCGCGTCGACGTCGAGCCCGATCGCCTGGCGGCCGGGCGCGGCGGGCACGAGCACCGAGCCCTCGCCGGTGCGGAGGCTCCCGGAGTAGATCGCTCCGGTCGGGATCGAGCCGACGTAGAACGTGTCCCCGCGGCCGACCGCGATGCCCTCGGGGGCGAAGCCGTCCGGCAGGGCGATCGTCTCGGGGAACGGGCGGTCGGCGGCGGGCGACGCGGCGGTTGCGCCGAGCGCGCCGGCCGCGAGCAGAAGGAGCACGAGGCTGCGAATCGGTCGCATGGTTCCTCCCTGGTCCGAATGGGGTTCGGAGGTCCCTACCCGGCCGTGGCGGATTCAGTTTTCGGCGAGCTCGGCCGCGCTCGTGACGGGCGCGCGGCAGGCGAAGCGCTCGCAGACGTACAGCGCGGGCCGCCCGTCGACGAGGCCCTTTCCCTCGAGGAGCGGGACGCGCGCGACCGCCGGGTCGTCCGGCCCGGACGCGAACGCGAAGACGGCGTTCGGCTCGAGCGGCCGCAGGATCGAGCGCCGGAGCTCTTCGGTCGCGGGGTCGCCGGGCGGGCCGACGAGAGCGAGCTCGCGCGGCGGCGCGAAGTGGAGGTCGAGGACGGAGAGGAGCGCCCCGACGGCGGCCGGAGCGCGTTCGAGCAGCGGGCGCGCGAGCCGCAGCACGCCGACCGCCTTCCGCTCGAGCTCGTCGTCGCCGTAGAGCCGCGCGAGGCGGACGAGCACGTCCGCGAGGAGCGCGTTCCCCGACGGCGTCGGGTTGTCGTCGAGCTCCTTCCGGCGTGCCACGAGCTCCGAGCCGGGCGGGCTCTGGAAGAACCCGCCGCGCTCCGTGTCCTCGAAGAGCTCGACCGCGCGGAGGGCGAGCCGGCGCGCCTCCTCGAGCCGTGCGAGCTCGCCCGTCGCGACGTAGAGCTCGAGCAGCCCGCCCGCGACGGCCGCGTAGTCGTCGAGGTAGCCGGGGATCTTCGCCTGCCCGTCCCGGAAGCTCCGGTGGAGGTCGCCCTCCGTCGTCGAGAGAGGACCGAGCAGGAAGTCCGCGAGTCGGTTCGCCGCCTCGAGGTAGTCGGCGCGCTCGAGCCGGCGCGCCGCCTCAGCGAGCGCGGAGAGCGCGAGGCCGTTCCAGGCGGCGAGCGCCTTGTCGTCGCGGAGCGGCTGCTCGCGGCGCATCCGTGCCTCGAGCAGCGCGCGGCGCGCCTCCTCCGGGACGTCCGCGTCGGGGTCCGCGAGGTGGAGCACCGTGCGCCCCTCGAAGTTCCCCGCCTGCGTGACGCCGTAGCGGCGGATCGCCGCCTCGGCGTCCTCGCCGTCGAGCACCGCGCGGAGCTCGTCCGGCGTCCACGTGTACGTCGTCCCCTCCTCGCCCGCGGTGTCCGCGTCCTGCGCGGAGGCGAAGCCGCCCTCGGGCAGGAGGAGGTCGCGGAGCAGGTAGTCGAGTGTCTCCTCGGCGACGCGGCGGTAGCGCTCCTCGCCGGTCACGACCCAGCCGTGGAGGTATGCGCGCGCGAGGAGGGCGTTGTCGTAGAGCATCTTCTCGAAGTGCGGCACGAGCCAGACCGCGTCGACGGCGTAGCGGTGGAACCCGCCGCCGAGGTGGTCGTAGAGCCCGCCGGCCGCCATCCGGTCGAGCGTCAGGCGGGCCATCGCGAGCGCCTCGCCGCCGCCGCGGCGCAGGAGCAGCTCGAGCGTCGACGCGGGCGGGAACTTCGGCGCGCCGCCGAACCCGCCGTTCACCGGGTCGAACGCGCGGCCGAGCGCGGCGAGCGCGCCGCTCACGAGCCCCTCCGAGAGCGGCTCGGAGGACGGGGCGCGCGCGCTCGCGTCGCGGATCGCCTCCGTGAGGACGTCCGCCTGCCGGTCGAGGTCGCCGCGCCGGCCGTCGAACGCCTCGGCGATGGCCGTCAGGACCTGCCGGAAGCTCGGCAGCCCGTGGCGCGGCTCCGGCGGGAAGTACGTCCCGCCCCAGAACGGCCGTCCGTCAGGCGTGAGGAAGACGGTGAGCGGCCAGCCGCCGTGGCCGGTCAGGGCGACGACCGCCTCCATGTAGAGCCCGTCGACGTCCGGCCGCTCCTCGCGGTCGACCTTCACGCACACGAAGCGCTCGTTCATGGCCGCGGCCGTCTCCTCGTCCTCGAACGACTCGTGCTCCATCACGTGGCACCAGTGGCACGCCGCGTAGCCGACCGAGAGGAGGATCGGCTTCCCCTCCTCGCGGGCTCGCGCGAGCGCCTCGTCGCCCCACGGGTACCAGTCGACCGGGTTGTCGGCGTGCTGGAGGAGATACGGGCTCGTCTCGTCGGCGAGGCGGTTCACGAGGGCCACGCTACCCGTGGCCGTGCCCGCCGCCGAGCATGAGGCCGAGCGCGACGCAGAGGAGGAAGATCGAGAGGATGCCCGGCTCGACGACCGCGCGGCGCGGGCGCAGGAGCGCGAGGCTCGCCGCGAGGCCGACGCCCTCCACCGCGAGCGCGATTCCCGCGATCGCGTCGAACGGCTCGTGCGCGGCGAGCGGGTACGCGAGGGCGAGCGCCGCGAAGAGCGCAGCCGTCCCGAGCGGGGCCTCCCTCACGGCCGGCCGGCGCGCGAGCACCACGCCCGCGAGCGCGAGCAGGAGCGCTGCGGTCAGGAAGGCGGCGGCGTGAAGCGGGAGCTCGCCCGCGTGCAGCGCGAAGAGCGCGGCGTGGATGCCGCCGCTCACCCCGCAGGCCGCGATCGCGGCCGTCCTCACCGGACCCGCAGGCACCACGCCGACGGCCTACCCGCGGGGAGGATCCCCAAGCGGGCAGGCCGTCGCGCGGCTGTCTCCCGCCTTACGCCGCGACCGGTGCGCCGACGAGCTCGTCGACGGTGGTGATGCGCGCCGCGTACGTGCCCTCGAGGTACTCGAGCGCCTGGTCCTCGTCCACGCCCTCGAAGGCGCAGACCGCGTCGCGCGGAATGGTGATCTCGTACCCGCGGATGAGCGCGCCGTACGAGGAGTGCCGAACGCAGATGTGGGTGTGCTGGCCGGTGATGACCACCTCGTCCACGCCGAGCGCCTTGAGCTGCTCGTCGAGGCCGGTGAAGTCGAACGCGCCGTAGCCCCGCTTGTCCGAGATGATCTCCCGCTCGCCCGGCTTCGGCTCGAGCTCCTTGATGACCTGGGCGCCGGGCGTCCCCTTCATGGCGTGCTCGCCCCACACCTTGAGCTCCGGGTCGTCCGCCTGGTGCGCGTCGTTCGAGAAGACGACGACCCAGCCCTCCTCGCGCGCGTGCGCGAGCAGACGCTGGAGGGGCTCGACGATCCGCTGCGCGCGCGGGTTCGCGAGCGAGCCGGTCACGAAGTCGTCGAGCATGTCCACGATGATGAGAGCCTTCATGTCCGCGTCCTTCCGCTAGTTTATGCCTATGAGTCGAAAACCTGGCGCGAAGTCTAGCACAGCGACCGCCGTCCACGAAACGCTCGCGGCGGTCCTCCAGGTGCGCGACGGCGAGCTCCAGGTGCTCCTCTGGGAGCGGGCACGAGAGCCGGAGGCGGGCGCGTGGGCGCTCCCCGGCGGCGTGCTCGATGCGGCCGAGACGCTCGAGGAGTCCATCCGGCGCCATCTCGCGGCGAAGGTCGACGTGCGGGAGCTGTCGCACCTCGAGCAGCTCCGGACGCTGAGCGAGCCGGATCGCCATCCCGGCGGGCGCGTGCTTGCGACCGCGTACCTCGGACTCGTCCCGGCCGGGATCGACCCGGCGCTCCCCGAGGACACCGCGTGGCACCCGGTCGACGAGCTGCCCCGGACGGCGTTCGACCACGGCGCGGTCGCGCTTGCCGGGCGGGAGCGGCTCCGGGCGAAGCTCTCGTACACGAACCTCGGGTTCGCGCTCGCGCCGCCCACGTTCACGATCTCCGAGCTCCGGTCGCTCTACCGGGCGGCGCTCGGCCACGCCGTGTCCGCGACGAACCTTCAGCGCGTCCTCCCGCGTCGCCGGCTGCTCGTCGAGACCGGCGAGCGGCGCGGGCCGGGGCGGACGGGCGGGCGGCCCGCGGCGCTCTTCCGCTTCCGGACGCAGGATCTCGAGGTGACGGACCAGTTCGCCGTCCTGCGGCCCCCGGGACGGGCTTTCGCCGGCGGAGGAGGGTAGACTCCGCGCCGTCGTGTGGACCGCCATCTGGTTCCTCGTGGTGCTGAAGCTTCCCGTTCTCTACCTCGCGTGGGTGATCTGGTGGGCGGTCAAGGATCCGCCCGGCTCCGACGTCGAGCTCGGGGGCGCGGGCGAGCTCGGCGACGACGGCAGCGGGGGCGGGTGGCTGCGCGGCAGGCGCCGCTCCAGGCTGCGCCCGCGCACGGGCCCGCACGGCGGCCCGGTCCGGCGGCCGCTTCGGCCCCGCGTCGCTCGCGCGAAGGGGAGGCCCTAGGTGTTCGGCGACGAGCGCCCGCTCGCCGCGCGCTACTCGGCGGCCGACACGGTCGCTGGCTTCCTGTCGGCGCTCGCGCTGCTCGGCGCGCTCCTCGCGCTCGTCTGGCACCCGGGCCGGTTGGGGACCGCCGCGATCTTCATCGCGCTCGTCGCGGCCGCGCTCGCCGACGCGCACGCGCGGCTCGCGGCCTGGGCGGTCGGGATCGCCACCGCCTGCTGGCTCGTCGGGATGACGCTCGCCGTCCTCCTCGACCGCGCCGTTTTCTAGGCTCCGACGCCGCCCCGTTCCTTTAGTCAACTCCTGCGTTCGAGCTATCCCCCTAAAGGGGGGTTGCCTCGCCGACGATAGAGACGGAAGGTTATGAAGCTCTTGGCGTCCTGGCTCGATCGGTCTTTCGGCAGCTTCAAGCTCCGCCTGGCCGCGTACTTCCTGCTCCTCGCGTTGCTCCCGCTCGGCGGGGCCGCGTGGGCGTTCAGCGAGTTCGCGAGCCGCGGCGAGATGGAGCGGGCCGACGCGCGCCTGAACGGCGGTCTCCGGCTCGCCGCCGGCGACTTCGCGACGCGCGTGGATCAGGCGACTCGGGCCGCGGACGCGCTCGCCAGCACGACACCCGCCGCGCGCGAGCTCGAGGCCGAGGGCGCGAGCGGCGCCCTCCACCGCATGTACCGCGAGATCCCACACGCGGGGTACTACGAGGACGGAAGGCTCGTGATCGGCTCGGCACAGCCGCCGCTCGGCGTCGAGCGCAGCACGATCGCCCATGACAGCTCGGGTCGGAGGGTCGGTCAGGTCAAGGTGTCGATTCCCCTGGACGAGGCGCTACTTCGCGACCTGCGCAGCCTGAACGTCTTCTCGGACGAGGACAAGCTCGCCCTCCTCACGGAGGAGCGGACGATTGGCCCGCCGGACCTCGACGGCCGTGAGCTCCCGACCGGCCGGGCGATCGACGTCGACATCGGCGGGGAGCCGCACCGCCTGCTCGCCGTCGAGATCGCCTACGGCAATCCGAAGGCAGTTCTCGCGGTCTACACGCCGAAGGCGGCGATCGAGGCCCAGGCGGCGGACGTGCGCGAGCGCCTCATGCTCGTCGCCTTGATCGCGCTCGCCATCGCCGCGTCGCTCGCGTACATCTTCGGCCGCTCGATCGTCCGCTCCCTGAGGGAGCTGTCGGACGCGGCCGGCGCCGTCGCGCGCGGGAACTTCAGCTCGCGGGTCCCCGTGCGCGGTCACGACGAGTTCTCGAGCCTCGGGCGCGCCTTCAACGACATGGCGATGCACCTCGAGTCCCACCTCGAGGAGCTCGCGTGGGAGCGCGGGCGTCGGCGCGACGCGATCTCGCGCTTCGGCGAGGCGCTCGCGGCCTCCACGAACCCGTACTTCCTCGGCCCGTTCATCGTCGAGAGCCTCGTCGACGCGACCGGCGCCGCGGGCGGCCGCCTCGTCGTGGACGGGGAGGAGGTCGCCCGCGCGGGGAACCCGGAGTCCGGCTCGCCGCCGCTCGCGATCCCGCTCGGCGGCGAGGACGGGGAGACCGGCCTGGTCCTCCTCACCCCGACCGGCGCGGACTTCTCGGACGAGGCGCGCGAGCTCGCCCACTGGCTCGCCGCGCAGGCGCGGACGGCGCTCGAGCACGCGAGCCTCTACCAGCGGCTCGAGCTCGAGGCGGCCACCGACGGGCTCACCGAGCTCCCGAACCGGCGTCAGTTCGAGGACAAGCTGGAGGAGGAGCTCGCGCGCGTGGAGCGCTTCGGCGGGACGCTCGCGCTCATCTTCGCCGACCTGGACGACTTCAAGCTCGTGAACGACCGCCACGGCCACCTGGCGGGCGACGACGTCCTGCGGATCTTCGCCGAGGTGTTGCGCGAGACCGTGCGCGACATCGACACGGCCGCGCGCTACGGGGGCGAGGAGTTCGCGATCCTGCTCCCCGGGACCGACCTCTCGGGCGCCGCGCGGCTCGCGGAGCGCATCCGCGCCCAGATGGCGGCCCGCCACGTCGAGACGTATCCGGGCGCGCTCGTCTCGGTCACCGCGAGCTTCGGCGTCGCCGCCTACCCCGAGTCCCCGACGGAGGGCGCGCTCTTCGCGGCGGCCGACGAGGCGCTCTACCGCGCGAAGGCCGCCGGCAAGAACCAGGTCGCGGTCGCGAGCGCGGGCGGCTCCCGGTCCCGGCCCTTCGTCCGGGGCGACGGCTAGCCTTCGATGCCCGAAGCGGCTCATTCTGCGGCGATACCGGTTCGACCGTTCCCCGGAAGTCGTCTACAATCGCTCGCTTTGTGACCACGTCAACCCACGAACCCGACCACGGAGGTGCGCAGTGGACACCACGTTCGCCCGAGTGATCGAGGATCACCTTGAGCTGAAGCGCCGCAACTCGAGCCTCGACATGGACATGCCCCTGAGCCGGTATCAGATCGACGATCCGTTCAAGAACCATCCGCTCTTCAAGACGGAGGAGCAGGCGCGGATCGAGGACACGCTGGACGGCAGCGAGCCGGACCTGAACGCGGAGACGGTGCTGGCGTGGCCCGCCGCGGACACCGGTGAGGAGCAGGTGCCCGACCCGGAGGACAGCTTCTGGGGCCGCTCCCGCGACTTCGACTGGGGAGACTGAGAGGGAACCGGGAGTCTTTCCGAAACGAGCTTGACCCGGGCTCGTTCCGGAACGAGGGCAGAAACGACGAAGGGCCGGCATCCGCCGGCCCTTCGCTTCGGGGAGAGAGATCGTCGCGCTAGTACATCGCGTGCATGCCGAGCATGTCGCCCAGCCCGAGCGTCTGCGCGCCGTCGTGGACGAAGGGGAACATCGTGAGCGCGGGCGACTCCCACACGTGGTCGAGTCCGGCGAAGTGCCCGAACTCGTGCGTGGCGACGTCCATGATCGCCCACTCCCCGCCCAGGTCGTCCCACCACGTGCGCTCGTCGTTCGTCCAGAAGTCCGCCAGCCCGTAGCGGGTCAGGTCCGGCTCGAATGCTAGGTCGGCCTCGAGGATGTCGCCGCCGTCGAACCAGACGATCACGCAGGCGCTCGCGCCGTCGCACACCGTGCCCTCGAGGGACTGGAAGGCCACGGTGTTGACCCCGTCCGTCTCGAGCCAGCCGACGAGCGAGGCGAGCCGCGTCGTCTCGCCGCCGTAGATCGGCCGGTAGCTCTTCTGCGGCGTGGAGGGCTTCGGTCGCTTGCAGTCGGTGACGAAGGGGAAGCGCCACGCGTCGTGCGAACGCCGGATCTGCTCCAGCGTCATCTGCCGGTCGAGACCGGCCGGGGTGGACGCGGAGTTCACGAGGTAGCGTGGCCGCATCGCTGGCCACGTCGCGCCGAACGGCGCGTTGGAGGCGTCCCGGCAGTCCTCGGCCTGGTGCTTCTTCCCGCCCGTCGCCTTGGCGTGCACGGCCTCGCGCGCTAGGAGCCGGCCCGTCCCGTCCGCCCGGAGCTCGGTCACGGCGCCGACCCGGGAATCCTTGAAGACGAGAAAGCCGCTCCCGGGGGGCCCGGCGAGTGCGGAGCCGGACCACGCGAACGCGGCCACGGCGACAGCAAGTGCGGTAAGGGGGCGCATGTGTCCTCGTTTCGGCTGCTGATTTCGGTTGCTTGAGCCGCTCTCCCACCCGTTCGGGTGAGGGTTTCGTTTCCCTTCCGGCGCGGTACCGGCCGTTCAGTATGGCCCCCCGCCGCTTGCTCGTCGTGACCACCGTGCCGGACGCCGGCGACGCCGTCCGCTCGCGCGTGCGCGAGCATGCCGGCGGCGAGGACGCCGAGGTGCGCATCGTCGCGCCCGCCGCGGACGTCTCCCCGCTCCAGTGGCTCGCGAACGACGAGGACGCCGCGCGAGCCGAGGCCGGGGAGGCCGCCGCCCGGACCGCGGACGCGGTCGGCGGCGCTGAGGTCGAGGTCGGCGACTCCGACCCGGTCAAGGCGATCGAGGACGCGCTCCGCACGTTCCCCGCCGACGAGGTCATCGTGGTCACGCCGGCCGGCGAGAAGGCGAACTGGCTCGAGGCGGACGCCGGGCGCGACGCCCAGGACCGGTTCAACGTGCCGGTCACCGCGATCGAGCTCTGACCCCGGGCGGGCTACACTCGTCCACGCGGGGCGTTAGCTCAGCTGGGAGAGCGCCGGCTTTGCAAGCCGGAGGTCACCGGTTCGATCCCGGTACGCTCCACTTCCGCGTTCTGCGCCGCTCAGGTCAGCGAGCGCTTGTCACCGCTCGACTCGAGAGGCGACAGGCCGTAGTACGCCCGAAGCTCCGCCTCCCGCGCGCCTCCCAGGTCCCCGGGTACCGCCGGCGCGCGGCGCATGAAGTCCTTCGTGTACGGAAACGTCAGGCCGCCGCCCCCGAGGAGCGCGGACTCGAGTGGCACCAGGACCCGGCTGCCGGCCGACGGCGCAACGGCCACGCCGAGCCAGGACGGCACGGTCGTCGCCTCGTCGTAGAAGACCTCTCTGACCGTGCCGACCGGCTCGTGAGCGGAATCGAAGACCATGACCCCGAGGAGCTCGCGTAGCCGATCGATGTCGACCGTGCTCTGCATGTGCGGCCACCTTCCTCTGAATTCGGACAGTCCCATTGCTAGACGTGGGGCACCATACATGAGACAGAGATGTCTTGCAATGAGAATGCGCTACTCTACAGCAGACACTCATGTCGCTGCCGGCCCGAACTCCCACGCCCGCCGTACGGCGCTCCGCCGGAAGCTCCGCGCTCCAGCAACGGGTGGCGGCGGCGATCCTCGAGGCGGCGGCGCAGGTGCTCGCCCGCGCCGGAGAGCAGGCGAGCATGAACGACGTGGCCGCGGCAGCGGGCGTCGCCCGCGCCACCGTCTACCGCTACTTTCCGAACCGCCAGGCGCTTCTCGACCGCCTCGCCGAGGTCGCCGTCACAGACGCCGGCGCACGGCTTGCCTCGGCGCGGATCGACGAGGTGGAGCCCGACGAAGGCGTGGCGCGCGCCGTTCGCGCGCTCATCGACGTCGGGGACTACTTCATCGCGCTCGCGCACGAGCGGATCCGTCCTGCGCCGGAGGAGTTCCAGGCGAAGATCGCGGGACCATTGGGCCGGCTGTTCGAGCGAGGGCAGGCGAGCGGCGCCATCCGCGCCGACGTCCCCGGCGCGTGGCTGACGGAGTCGCTCGTCGCCCTCGTGGTGGGCGCGCTGTCGGCGACGCCGTCCCTCGGGCGCGAGGATTCCGTCGCCGCGATCACGAGCATGTTCCTGGACGGGGCTCGCAGTCGTTCGTCCTCTGCCACCGCGCCGTGAATGCGCCCCGAGCCGATCCGGGAGGAGAGATGAATCAGGAAGACCAATCGCACGAGGATCCGTCGCCTCAGATGCCCGAGGTCGATCGATCGCTCCTGCACGAGCTCGTCGCGTACCTCCGGGACAACCGCACCGAGCTTCGTGAGGAGTGGGTTGCGCGAATCACCCAGGCTCAGCTCCTGGGGGTGATGACGCCGGAGGAGATCTTCTCGGAGGTGACGGCGGTCTACGACAACTACGTGGACGCGCTCGAGACGGGGAGCATCGAAACGCTCCAGGCCTACGCGCGCGACCTCTCGGAACGAATCATCCCACGGGGCGTCGAGACGCACGAAGTCCTCGGAATCGTGCTCCTCCTTCGAGACGTGCTCGCCCGCGCGCTCTTCGTCGAGTACCAGCGCGACGCCGATCTCCTGAACCGGATCCTGGACGCCTACGAGCCTGCGGCGAACAGGATCGCGGTGACGGTGAGCGTCAGCTTCGTCGAGGAGCGCGAACGCGTGATCCGAGAGCAGCAAGAGGCGATCCGAGAGCTGTCGACGCCCGTCCTCCAGGTTCGGGACCGGCTGCTCATCCTGCCGATCATCGGCGTGCTCGACTCCGCCCGGGCGCGCCAGCTGACGGAGCAGCTCCTCGGCGCGATCCAGGCGAACCGCGCCAAGGTGGTCGTGATCGACATCACCGGCGTCGCGACGATCGATCTGACGGTCGCGAACCACCTCGTCCAGACGGTGGAGGCAGCGCGGCTGATGGGGGCGAGCGCGATCATCACCGGGCTCTCGTCGAAGATCGCCCAGACGCTCGTCGATCTCGGCGTCGACCTGAGCATGATGAGGACGGTCGGCGACCTGCAGGGCGGCCTCGAGGAGGCCGAGCGCCTGATCGGCCACAGGCCAACTGCGAAGGGCAGTAGGCCGGACGCAGCAGCGCCGTAGGCGTCCTCGGATGTCGGTCGCAATCCTCAGACAGGGCGACTATCTGATCGCTTCGATCCAGGTCGACCTGAGCGACTCCCAGGTGCTCGAGCTGCGCGACGAGCTCTCCGAGCGGATCGGGCGAGTCCGTGCGCGTGGTCTCATCATCGACGTCGCGGCGCTCGACGTGATCGATTCGTTCGTCGCGCGGTCGCTCGGGTCGATCGCGATCACCGCGCGGCTCCGCGGGGCCGAGACGGTGATCACGGGAATCGAGCCCGACGTCGCGATCGCGATGGTCCAGTTCGACCTCGACCTCGCGCCGCTTCGGACTGCGCTCGACCTCGACGAGGCGCTGAGTCTTCTCGACCGACTCACGCAGGGGGCTGGCGAGGATGAGGCATGAGGTCCGGGTTCCGATCTCGTCGGACGCAGATCTCGTCCCCGCGCGTGCCGAGGGGCGGGCCCTCGCACGGGAGCTCGGCTTCTCCCAGACGGATGCCACGCTCATCGCGACCGCGATCTCGGAGATCGCGCGCAACATCGTCGTCCACGCCCGCAGCGGGGAGCTCGTCATGACCGGCATCCAGCAACCGCACAGGTACGGGCTCGTCATCGTCGCCTCGGATGCAGGTCCCGGGATCCCCGAGATCGATACGGCGCTGGAGCGGGGGCACACATCCAGGCGAAGCCTCGGCCTCGGGCTGCCGGGCGCACGCCGGCTCATGGACGAGTTCGAGGTCGAGACGGACGCTGCGAAGGGAACCACGGTGACGATGACCAAGTGGCGGGCGCGCGACGAGCTCGAGCGTCTCCGTGCGAGGCGGCGCGAACGTGCTTGACGAGGCGCGGCTTCGCGAGGTCGAGTGGGGAACCGCCGCGGAGCCTCATCCGGCGGAACGCGTGAGCGGCGATGTCGCGCTCGTGCTCCGAGCGCCGAAAGGCGCGCTCGTCGCGGTGTTCGACGGGCTCGGCCACGGCCACGAGGCCGCCCGTGCCGCCCGGATCGCCCGCGACGCCGTTCGGGACGCCGCAGGAACGGACGTCGTCGCGCTCGTGCACCGCTGCCATCGAGCCCTGACGCGCACGCGCGGGGCGGCCGTCGCGCTCGCCTACGTCTCGACCGAGGCCGGCACGCTCACGTGGCTCGGGGTCGGCAACGTCGAAGGCCGCGTCGTCGCCGGCGACCAGCGGGGAAAGGCGAACGCGTCGCTTCGACTGCGGCCGGGCGTCATCGGCCACCGCCTGCCGGCGATCGGCGCGACCACGCTCGACATCCGCCGCGGCGACACGATCATCCTGGCCACGGACGGAGTCGCCCGCGCCTTCGGCGAGGCGGTCGACCTGTCCGGCTCGCCCCGGCGTATCGCCGAGCGGATCCTGGCCGAGCACTGGACGGTGTCCGACGACGGCCTCGTGCTCGTCATGCGCTACCTGGGCACCGATACATGAGCGCGACGGTCGAGGAGTTTCGCGCAGCCTACGGGGTCGCTCTCCGCAGCTACGTTGCGGACGGAACCGAGGCGGATCTGCGGACGGCGTACGAGCTCGGCCGCGAGGCCGTCGTTCGAGAGCTGAGCGTCCTCGATCTCACGCTCGCCCATCACGACGCTCTGCTCGAGGCGCTGGGCGAGGCGAGCGCGGACGTCGAGCACGTCGTGCGTGCAGCGGCTGCGTTCGTGCTCGAGAGCCTCGCCGCTTTCGAGATGGTGCGCCGCGGTTTCGACGAGGCTCGAGAGGCCGCGCTGCTCGAGAGGCGGCATGCGGCGATGCTGCGTCGGCTGTCCGGCTTCCTCGCCGACGTCTCCCTTGCGCTCGCGACTCCGGGCCCGCTCGAGGAGATGCTGCAACTCGTGGCCGAGCAAGCACGGGAGCTCGTCGGATGCGACTGGTGCCGCGTCAGGATCGCCGTCGAGCCCGATGACGTTCGAGAAGCGGTCTCCTCGGAGCCGAACGAGGGGGCGGCAGACGTCGATGCTGTCGTTCGCAGGCCCGGTTTTCGCTTGTCCGGCCGGGAAGGCGGCGCCCGAGGCGACGGGTCGCGGGTAGCGGCGCTCACGGCCCTCGACGGCCGAGCGATCGGGTCGATCGAGGTGGCACGGAAACACGATGGGGAGTTCGGCGGAGCCGACGAGGCAGTTCTCGCACACCTCGCGCAGATGGTCTCGGCCGCGGTCGAGCGAACCTGGCGGTACCAGTCGGGTACGTGAGCTGGGACTCCCCGGCCGCGAGGTCGATCGCCACGGATCGCCGACGCGGCGCACAGATGCCTTAGCGACGCGGCCCGCATGTTCTTCGATCCCGGTGATGGGATCATCGCGGGCGACCGCCGGGTGGGCGCTCACCTCAAGTCCAAGATCTCGACTACCGATAGGGGGTCCTGGGCCCCCGCGGACGGCTCGCGGGGGCCCAGGGATGGACCGATCGGGGACGCTAGTTACCGATCGGACAGCCGGCGTTGTTCTTCTTGTCGAGGCTGTCCTTGAGAGCGAGGATCGCATCCTCGTCGTTGCTCGCGAGCGCCGCGTTGACGGACGCGATGATCTCCGCCGCCGTGAGCGGATAGGAGATGTCCGGGTGCGAGGCGTTCAGCAGCGCCGCTACGGCGTGATGCAGAAGCAGCTGCTTCTTCGCCTCGAGCGAGGAGCCGCCGCCCCAGTCGAGCGCCTGCCGCAGCGTGTACGAACCGAGCGTGCCCGCATTGAACACGGTCGAGATGAGCTGGCTCGGCGAATACGGCGTGAACGCCCACTGGTTCGTCTGCTTCTTGCTGCCGTCGTGATTCTTCCAGTAGCCCGGAGTGCATCCGTCGGCGCCTGCGCGCGGCGGATTCTGGATCGCGAGCGTCGCGCCGATCCATGCGAAGGACGCCGGAAGCACGCCGCCCTGCGACAGCGCCTGCACCGTCAGCGAGGACGCGTTCGCCGGAATCGTGATGCTCGAGTTGAGCGCATCGAACTCGGCTCCGTTGACGCTCTGCCAGCCGTCGACGATGTCGACTGAGCCTCCAACGTCGAACGTGAGCCGGAGCACGTTGCCGCGCAGGCCGCCGAGATCAGGGCCCGCCACGCTTCCCGCGAACGTTCCGAGGTTCGCCGGCCGCGGGGACGCCGACGGCGAGAACGTGAACGTCTGCGGAACAGTGGTGTTGAGCGGTGCCGCGAAGTTCGCGAACGCGAGGTCATGCCCGTCCCGAACGCCGACGACAGCCGAGTCGGTGCCGTTGTCGTAGATCACGAGGATCCCGACTCCGTCGTTCCCCTGGTTG
>JAICNY010000215.1 GCA_025930955.1 Thermoleophilia bacterium | reverse complement strand
TTCCTGCCGATCCTGCTCTTCGTCATCCTCTTCGGGCTCTCGATGGACTACCACGTGTTCATCCTCAGCCGCATCCGGGAGGCCTACGACAAGGGCATGTCCACGGACGAGTCGATCGCGCACGGGATCAAGACGACCGCGGGCGTCGTGACGAGCGCCGCGATCGTCATGGTCGGGGTGTTCGCCATCTTCGGGACGCTCCAGGCGATGATCTTCAAGCAGTTCGGGGTGGGCCTCGCGGCCGCGATCCTGATCGACGCGACGATCGTCCGCGCCATCCTCCTGCCGGCGACGATGAAGCTGCTCGGCGAGTGGAACTGGTACCTGCCGAGCTGGCTGGAGTGGCTTCCGCACTTCGAGCACGGCGGACCGGAGCGCCACGAGCCCGAGGCCAAGCCCGCACCGGCACGGGTTCCGACGCCGGTCGCCTGACCAAGCTGCCGGGCCTGCCTCCCCTCAGTGGCAGGCCCGGCGGTTCACCCTCGTCCCGAAAGGAGACGGAAATGAGCACCCTCGTCGAGCCCGCACAGACCGCCGCGCGCGCGCCGATCCTCGGCGGCACCGGCATCCGCCGCTTCTTCCTCGTCGTGCCGCCGCTCGCGCTCGCGGCCGTGCTCCTCTTCCATCCGCCCGGCGGTGACCCCGTGTACGAGGGCGTCCGCGGTGACGTCGGCGCGTGGCTCTTCGTCCACATCGGGATGCTGCTCGCCCTGCCGCTCCTCGGCATCGCCGCGTACCTCCTGCTGGACGGCCTGCACGGGCTCGCGGCGCACGTGAGCCGGGTCGCGCTCGTGTTCTTCCTCGTCTTCTACACGGCGTACGAGGCGACGGTCGGCGTCGCCACCGGCGTACTGGTAGACCACGCGAACGGGCTGACCGGCGCCGAGCAGGCCGCGGTCGGCGACGCGATCCAGGAGCTCAACCGGAACGCCGTCCTCAGCGACCCGTCCGTCGCGCTCGCGCTCGGCTCCCTCGGCTGGATCGTGGCGATGGTCGCCGCCGCGGTCGCGCTGCGGCGCGCCGGCGCGGGCTGGACGATCACCGTCCTCGTCGGACTCGCGGCCGCGTTCGCGGTTCATCCCCCTCCGATCGGGCCGGTCGCCCTCCTCTGCTTCGTCGCGGCAGCCGTTCTCGTCGAGCGCGCGAGGGCACGCGCGACGGCCGCGCAAGGTGCGTCGTGAGCGACGAGACCCTTCCCGCCCCGGGCGCCTCGCCGTGGCGGCTCGGGCTCGCCCGGCTCGGCGCGCTCGTGCGGAGCGAGACGGGTCGCGTCCGCCTCGCGCTCGGGCTCGTCGCGCTGCACGTCGCGGACGACAACTACCTCCGGCCGGAGCCGGGCACCTCGCCCGGCGACCACCTGGCGAGCGGGCTCGTGCCGATCGCGGTCCTCGCGGTGGTCGCGTACGTCTACCCGCGTCTCCGCGCGGGCGCCCGGGCGGCCACGGCCATGACCTTCGGCGCACTGGCGATCGCGATCGGCGTCCCCGGCGCGTACTACCTGGCCGACGGCACGGCGTCCGGCGATCACTACACCGGTCTGCTCGCGCTCGCGGCAGGGGTCGTGCTCCTCGCGAGCGGGCCGGTGACGCTCTGGCGCGCCCGACGCCGTGGCGGCACCCGGCGCCGCCGGTACGCGCTTCGCGCCCTCACCGTCGTGGCGGGGACGGCGCTCGCATTCGTCCTCGTCTGGCTCGTCGTCTTCCCCGTCTCGCTCGCGTACGTCTACACGCACACGGGCCGCACCTCGTCGCAACCCGCGCCCGGCGCACCGTTCGAGCCGGTGACGGTAACGACGAGCGACTCGCTCGACCTCGCCGCCTGGCACATCCCGTCGGAGAACGGCGCCGCCGTCGTCGTCTTCCCGGGGGCGACGCGGGCGGACGAGGCGCGCATGCTCGCCGACAACGGCTTCGGCGTCCTCCTGCTCGAGTCGCGCGGCCAGGGCGGGAGCGAGGGCGACATCGTCCGCTGGGCGGGCGACCGCGACCTCCTCGCCGGTGCGGCGTTCCTCGCCGCGCAACCGGGCGTCGACCCGGCCAGGATCGGCGCGATCGGCTACTCGATCGGCGGCGAGATCCTCCTCGAGACGGCCGCCAAGTCCGACGCGTTCGCGGCGATCGTCTCGGACGGCGCCGGCGAGCGGGTCGGCGAGCAGGACAGCGAGGGGGCCGGGCGGATCCTCACGGGCCCGCTCCAGACCGTCCTCACCGCTGCGGTGACCGTGTTCTCGAACCACGGCCCGCCGCCGCCGATCGTGGAGCGGATCGGGCTGATCGCGCCGCGCCCCGTGTTCCTGATCAGCGCGGAGCACGGGATCGGGAACGAGAACGGACGGCAGCCGCGCTACTACGCCGCGGCCGGCGAGCCGAAGGAGCTCTGGGAGGTTCCCGGCGCCGAGCACACCGGCGGGCTCGAGGCGCAGCCCGCCGAGTACGAGCGGCGCGTGGTCGAGTTCTTCGACGGGAGCCTGCTCCCGTAGCCCCGGCAGGGATTGGAGGCGCGCCCGCCAACTAACGCCGCATGGCGGGCGCGCCGCAGTTCCTCGCCCTCGGGAAGAGCCGTGACTCGACTCACCCGGTCGAGCTCTGGGTGCGCCGCGCGGTGCTCGCGGGAATCACGCTGCTCGCGCTGCTCGCCCTCCTGAACGTCTTCGGCCAGCGGCCCGTCACGACCGCCGCAGACGGCGCGCAGGCGCGGATCGAGGTCCAGGCGCCGACCGCGCTCCGCGGGGGTCTCTTCTTCATGGTCCGGATCACGATCGAGGCGCAGGAGGAGCTCGAGAACCCGACGCTCGTCCTCGACCGCGGCTGGCTCGAGTCGATGCACGTGAACACGATCGAGCCGGCGCCGACGGAGGAGGAGAGCCGGGACGGCCGCCTCGCGCTCTCGTACGGCCGGCTCGCGGCCGGCGAGAGGGCGGTCGTCTACCTCCAGCTGCAGGTCAACCCGACGAACGTCGGCCGCCGCTCCCAGGGCGTCGAGCTGCACGACGGCGAAGAGCTCGTCGCCCGCAGCGACCGCACGGTGACCATCCTGCCCTGAGCCATGGACATCGTCCTTCGCGCAACCGTCGCCTTCCTGTTCATCTCTCTCCTGCTGCGCGTGATCGGCCGGCGTGAGCTGTCCTCGCTGGAGCCGTTCGACGTGATCCTGCTCGTCGTGATCGGGGACCTGATGCAGCAGGGCGTGACCCAGAGCGACATGTCGCTGACAGGTGCCGTCCTCGCGGTCGGGACGTTCGCCGGGCTCGCGGTGCTCTCGTCGTACCTCGTCTTCCGGTTCCGCGC
>JAICNY010000141.1 GCA_025930955.1 Thermoleophilia bacterium | reverse complement strand
GGGCGACGGCCGCCGAGAGCGAGATCGTCTTCGAGGCGCTTCCCGTGGACGACCCGCAGGTGCGCCAGCCCGACATCACGCGCGCGCGCCTCATCCTCGGCTGGGAGCCCGAGGTCGGGCTCGACGAGGGGCTCCGCCGAACGCTCGAGGCTTCCGGGATCGAGCCGCGCGTTCCCGCGACGTAGGCACGGCTCGCCGAGCCGCCGCGGCCCGTACTATCGGGGCCGCCATGCGCGTTCTCGTCGTCACGACGTCGTATCCCCGGCCGGGGCTCGAGTTCTCCGGACGCTTCGTCGCGGAGGCGGTCGAGCGCCTGCGCGAGGCCGGCGTCGACGTCGACGTGCTCGGGCCCGCGTCGTACCGGCACTTCGGGCTCGCGGGAGAGGTCGGGGTCATGCACGCGATGCGCCGACGGCCGTGGGGCGGGCCGCTCCTCGTCGCCTCGCTCACGCGGGCGGTGCGGCGCGCGGCGCGGGGCGCGGACCTCGTGCACGCGCACTGGCTTCCCACCGCCGCCGCGGCGTACTTCGCGCGCGTCCCGTACGTCGTCACGCTGCACGGAACGGACGTGGCGCTCGCCCACCGCGCGCCCCGGCTCGCGCGGCGGCTCCTGCGCGGGGCGCGGGAGGTGATCGCGGTCTCGACGGCGCTCGCCGAGGAGGCCCGCGCGCTCGGCGCGAACGGCGTGACCGTGATCCCGAACGGCATCGAGCTGCCGGCCGAGCCGGGCGAGGAGGTGAGCCCGCCCTACGTCCTCTTCGCCGGCCGTCTCGCGCCGGAGAAGGGGATCGAGGAGCTCGTGGCCGCCGCCGACGGCCTCCCGCTCGTCGTCGCGGGCGACGGGCCGCTGCGCAAGCTCGTCCCCTCGGCGCGCGGGTTCATCCCGCGCCCGGAGTTCGAGCGCCTCCTCGCCGGCGCCGCCGTGTTCGCGTGCCCGTCGCGGCGGGAGGGCTTCGGCGTCGCGTGCGCGGAGGCGATGTCGTACGGGCGCGCGGTCGTCGCGAGCGACGTCGGCGGGCTTCGCGATCTCGTCCGCGACGAGGAGACCGGGCTCGCCGTCCCGCCGCGCGACCCGGATGCGCTCCGGGCGGCGATCCACCGCCTGCTCGGCGACGCGGAGCTGCGCGCGCGCCTCGGCTCGGCGGCGCGGGAGCACGTCCGCGGGCTCTGCGACTGGCGCCGGATCACGGAGGCGACCGTCGCCGTCTATCGCAACGCCCTCGCCCGCGGCTAGCCGGTCGCGGCGCTCACGCTCTCGAACCCGTCGCGGAGGTGCCGGCGGAGGGCGTCCGCGCCGTCCCGCTCGATCTCCTCCAGGAGGTGGGCGTGGTGGCTTGCCATCCGCTCCGCCGACCAGGCGGGCCGGAGCTGGAGGACGAAGAGCCGGAGCTCGGTCGCGAGGACCGCGTACGCCGCGCGGATCCTGTCGCTTCCGGACGCGTCCACGAGCGCCGTATGCAGCGCCGTGTGCAGGTCGGACACGGCCCGCCACGACGGCCGCGGGCGCCGGCACGCCGCGACGAGCCTCGCGGCGGCGCGGTGGACCTCCGGCGGCAGCCGCCCGTCGTGCGCCTCGAGCGCCAGCCGGACCGCCTCGACCTCGAGCGCCGTCCGGAGCTCCCAGAGGCCGCGCGTCTCCCTCCGGCCCAATGCTCGCCACGCGGGCGCCTCGGTGGGGCTGCAGGAAGACGATTCCCTCGGCCGCGAGGCGCCGGAGCGCCGCGCGGAGCGTGTGCCGCGAGACGCCGTAGGCCTCCGAGAGCTCTACCTCCCGCAGCGGCTCGCCCGCGGCCGGGCTGCCTTCGAGGATCTGCGTCCGGAGCGCGTCGGCGAGCTCGTCGACGACAGCTCTCGGGTCTTGTACCGTGTGACGCGCGCGCATGGCCAGGATGCTCGCCCCACCGCTCGCGGCGCTCGTGCTCGTCCTCACGGGCTGCGGCAGCGACGGCGCAGGCGGGGGAAGCGACGACCCGGTCGACGCCCGGACGTGGGCGGAGTCGGTCTGCGGAAGCACGCGCGAGTGGGTCGACGAGACGGAGGCGCGCTCCGAGCGCCTGCAGTCGGACCAGCCGACCTCGCTCGAGGAGGCGCGGACGATGCTGGTCGAGCTTCTCGACGGGGTCGCTGCCGACGGCGAGGAGGCGGTGTCCGAGATCGAGGCGGCCGGGACGCCCGACGTCGAGCGAGGCGAGGAGACGCGCGACGCGTTCGCAGGCGTCGTCGAGCGGAACCTCGAAGAGGTGCGCGCCCGCCGCGACGAGTTCGAGGGGCTCGATCCGGACGACCCGCAGTTCCAGAGCGACTACGAGGCCGTCCTGAACCGCATGGCCCAGGGCACGGGCTTCGACGAGGCCTTCGAAGGCGAGGTCGATCCCGAAGTGAGCGAGGCGTTCGACCAGGTCGAGGACTGCCGGACGATTCGCGACCTGTAGACCCGACCCGTTCGGCGCCTCAAGCGGCGCCTGCTCGACGCCGATGCCTCGGATGTGGAAGCCACGTCCGACCCTGCGCGTGTTCGGCGCCTCGCGATCGTCCCCGCGTTCAACGAGGCCGCGTGCGTCGGCCGCGTGATCGAGGAGATCCGGACGGCCGATCCCGGGATGGAGATCCTCGTCGTCGACGACGGCTCCACGGACGGCACGGCCGCGGTCGCGCGGGCCCACGGCGCGCAGATCGTCCGGCTCCCGTTCAACCTCGGGATCGGGGGCGCCGTCCAGACGGGCTACCGCTTCGCGCTCGAGCACGGGTTCGACCTCGCCGTCCAGGTGGACGGCGACGGCCAGCACGACGCGGAGGAGCTCGCCGCCCTCGTCGCGCCCGTGCTCGCGGGCGAGGCCGACCTCGCCGTCGGCTCGCGCTTCGCCGGCGCGGGCGACTACCGGCCGCCGTTCGCGCGCGGGCTCGGGATCCGGCTCTTCGCGCGCGCGATCTCGCTCATCGTCGGCCAGCGCGTGACCGACACGACGTCCGGCTTCCGCGCGGCGAACCGGCGCGCGATCTCGCTTTTCGCGGACGACTACCCGCACGACTACCCCGAGGTCGAGGCGACGGTGATGGTCGTGCGTGAGCGCCTGCGGCTCGTCGAGGTGCCCGTGCGGATGCGCGAGCGCGCCGCCGGCCGCTCGTCGATCACGGCCGCTCGCTCCGTCTACTACATGGCGAAGGTCTCCGTCGCGCTCTTCGTCGGGCTCTTCCGGGAGCCGCTCACGGAGGGGCGCGCGTGACGCCGCTTCGCGTCTCGATCGTCGCGGCGCTCGTCTCGCTCGGGCTCCTGTTCGTCGTGCTCGAGCTGATCCGGCGCCGGTCGCTCCGGGAGCGCTACGCGCTCCTCTGGCTCGTCACGGCCGCGGTCATGCTCGTCCTCTCGCTCTGGCGGAGCGGGCTCGACACGCTCGCCGGGCTCGCGGGGATCGCGTATGCGCCGTCGGCGCTCTTCGCGGTCGGCGCGGTCTTCGTCGTCGTCGTGCTGCTTCACTACTCCACCGTGATCTCGCGCCTCTCGGACGAGAACGCGATCCTCGCCCAGCGTGTGGCCCTGCTAGAAGCTGACCGAAGGGGCGGCGGCCGAAGCGGCCGGGCGGTACTCCAGCCGCTCGACGCGGAAGGACGCGAGGCGCGGATTCGCGGTGTCGCCGTCGAGGAGCTCGGCGGTCGCGGCGCGGATCCGGAGCCCGTCGCCCGCGCGGCGGGCGGGCAGCTCGACCGCAACTGACTCGCCCGGCTCGAGCCGCACGACCTCCTCGGGCCCCTCGCCGACGGAGAACGCGAGGTCGCGGACGGGGAGGCCCGTCGGCAGCGACACGACCGCGCGGTATGCGCCACCCGCCGCCTCCGGCCAGACGCGGTAGCGGAGATCCCCCTTCGCCCAGCCGTCCGGGAAGAGGCCGCGAGCGAGCGCGCCGACCCTCGGCGCCTCGGGGACGCGCACGAGCGTGAGCCCGTCGCGGGGCTCGGCGAGGACGTCTCCTTCGAGCGCGATCCGCGACCCGAAGTCGGCGAGGACGAGCAGGCCGGCCCCGGCGGGGGCTCCGTCGACGAGGAGCGTGCCGTCCTCCGCCACGCTCGCGCGGCCGGAGGGGTACGGGTCGTGGTCGGGCGGCTCCGCGTCGAGCCAGAGCGGTCGGCCGGCATCGCGGTTCCAGGACTCGAGCGTCCAGAGGAAGTACGCGGGGCTGCCGGGCAGGACCAGGACGTCCGCGCGGCCGTGGCCGGAGCGGTCGAGCCAGTCGGGCTCGGCCGGCGCCCAGGCCGCGAGTGCGCGCTCGGTCATCGCCCGGTCTCCCGCGTACGCGACGGCGCCCGCGGCGAGGAGCACGGCGATCGCCACCGTCCCGAGCACGTGCGCCGCGCGGCGCGTGAGCGGGACGAACGCCGCGGCCGCCAGAAGGGCGAGCGGCACGGCGGCGAAGACCGTCGCGGCGTTCGCGGTCCCGATCGCGTGGGCGAGCGTCCCGTAGGCGGAGAGGACCGGCGAGTCGAAGGAGAAGCGGAAGTCGGCGAGGCCCGGGAACGGGACGAGCCAGGCGGCGAGCCCGAGCGCGAGCGCGAGACCCGCGTACGCGCGGCGCCAAGGCGCTCCCCGTTCGACGTACGCGAAGAAGAGGACGAGCGCGAGCGGCGCGAGGTAGATCGCGTAGCGCTCGAGCGGCCGCTCCGAGTCGCCGGCCGCGACGAGCCCGGCGAGCGCGACGAACGCGAGCCCGACGCCGAGCGAGAGCCGCGCGAACGCGCGCTCTGCGGCGCCGCGCGGACGGGCGAGCGCCGCGGCGAGCCCGAGCGCGGCTCCCGGGACGACGACGACCCCCGCCGCGAACGGAAGGAGGATCGCGGTGAGCGAGGCCCAGCGGGCGATCCCGGCCGGGTCGGCGAGGAGCTCGGTGGCGCCCGCGTAGATCCCGAGGACGGACGGCCCGGCCGCGAGCCCGGCCGCGCCGAGGAGCGCGAGCCCGGCGAGCGGGAGGAGGTGGCGCCGCAGCTCCCGGCGCCCTCCGAGGGCGACGACGAGCGCCCACACGAGCGGGAGCGCCGCGAACTGGATCCGCGTCGCCGCGGCGAGCGCGAACACGCCGACGAGCGCGATCCCCCAGGCGCGCGACGGCGCCGCGAGCTCCCGCACGGCGACCGCGAGCGCGAGGAGGAAGACCGGGTACGCGAGCGCCTCCGAGAGGAGGTACGCGTGGTAGAGCATCGCCGGTGCCGCGACCGCCGCCGCCGCGACGAGGAGCGCGTAGGACGGCCGGACGAGCGCTCGCGCCAGCCAGTAGGCGGGGAAGACGGCGGCGCTCATGACGAGGGCGTTCAGGCCCTTCGCGACCGCGTACGAGGTCTCCGCGCCGCCGAAGAGCCACGCCGGCGCCTGCGCGAGCGCGGGGAGGAACGAGGGGAAGAAGTGCCCCTCGTTGCGCACGGCGAGCCCGTCGCCGGCCGCGAGGGAGCGGGCCAGCTCCGAATGGAGGAGCTCGTCCGTGAAGACCGCGGGCGTCGCGTGGAAGATCCCGTTGAGCACGTGGTAGAGCGCCGCGACGGCGAAGAGGACGACGAGCGGGAGCCAGGGGGCGGGGCGGCGGCGCGGCCGCTTCGCCTCGTCCGGGCCGGGGGGAGGGGCAGGCCGCGGCGGGAGCGTGTCGCGCGCGCCCTCGAGGGCCGCGGGCGTGCTCATGAGCCGTCTATCGGCAGCCGATACACCGCTCTGTAGCCGTGGTTCCCGCGTTCTCCGTCTCCGTCGTCGTCGTCGCCCACCGGGCGGGGGCGGCGCTCGGGCGCTGCCTCGACTCGCTCGAGCAACAGGACGGGGAGCTCGAGATCCTCGTGGTCGACAACGGCGCCGAGGGCGACGAGATCGAGGAGGCGGCCGGGCGACGGCGCGTGCGGATCGTCGGCACGGGCGAGAACCTCGGCTTCGCCGGCGGCTGCAACGCGGGGGCGTGGGCCTCGCGCGGCGAGGTGCTCGTGTTCCTGAACCCGGACACGGTCGCCGGCGACGGCGCGATCGACGCGCTCGCCGTGACGCTCGAGGACCCGACGATCGGCGTCGCGATGGCGCGGCTGCGGCTCATGGACTCGCCGACGCTCCTGAACTCGCGCGGCAACGTCCTCCACGTGGCCGGCTTCGCCTGGGTCGGCGGGCACGGGGAGCCCGTCGAGACCGCGCCCGAGCTCGTCGACGTGCCGTCCGCGAGCGGGGCGGCGCTGGCCGTGCGCGCGGATCTCTTCCGCGAGCTGGGCGGCTTCACCGAAGAGCTCTTCCTCTACGGCGAGGACGTCGAGCTCGCGTGGCGGGCGCGGCTGCGCGGCCTGCGCGTCGTGATGAACCCGCGCGCAGACGTCTTCCACGAGTACGAGTTCGCGCGCAACGACTCGAAGCGATACTTCCTCGAGCGGAACCGGCTCGTGTTCGTCCTCTCGGCGTTCTCGTGGCGGACGCTCGCGCTCCTCTGGCCCGTGCTCGTCGCGGCGGAGATGGGAACGTCGGTGCTCGCCGTGCGTGACCGCTGGCTGCGCCAGAAGGCGGCGGCGTGGGGGTGGCTCGCGCGGCACGTCCGCTGGCTCGCACGGCACCGGCGCGAGACGCAGGCGCTCCGGCGCGTCCGCGACCGGGAGATTGCCGCGTACCTGACGCCCGTGCTCGATCCGGCGGTCGTCGCGCACCCCGGCGGGCTCGGCGCGATGAACCGGCTCATGTCGGCGTACTGGGCCGTCGCGCGGCGCGCGCTCTAGGGCTGCGCGTCGGGCGGCTCGGGCTGCTCCGGCTGCTCGGGCCGCTCGCGAGCCGGGCGCTCGAGGATGACGTACATGTCGTTCTTGTCCGTCGCGAACGCCTGCTCGATCTTGCCGCTCATCGTCGTCGCGACGACCCGCCAGCCCTCGGCGGCGTAGCGGTTGAGGATCTCCTGCAGGCCGCCCACGCGCCCCGGCTCCCAGCCGGCGACGGCGGTCTCGGTCACGACGAGGTACTCCCATTTCGGGAGGGTGGCGACCCAGGCGTCGTGCTCGGCGCGCGCGGCCGCCTCGGCGGCGTTGCGCTCGGCCTGGGCGCGGAGGATCGTCTCGCGCTGCGCGGCCTCCGCCCGCTCGCGCTCGGCCTTCTCCTCGGGGGACTCGCGTCGGAACGGGGACACGGCGCCTCGGATCATCGCCGAGTCGCCGTGGTGCGTCCAGGTTCCGGTCGTCCGCCCGAATGTCACAGAGTCGTGACGAAGCCGGCACTCGGCGTGCGCTTTCCGGCGATACGCTCTCGCTAGCGGGTGGTGGGGCGGTTATCCCGTTACCCGCGTGCGTCTACGGGGAGCTCAGGGGCGGCCGCTGGCGCGGAGCACGGCGTCCGCGGCGCGGCGGACGGGGGCCGACCAGCGGTACACGCGCGAGCCGAGCAGCTCGTCGCGCT
>JAICNY010000256.1 GCA_025930955.1 Thermoleophilia bacterium | reverse complement strand
GGGAATTCATTCCTCTTTCAGTCGGTCTGGCACGACCCCGGGAAGTACATCGACCGGGGCATCTTCGTCTTCCAGGTCACGTAGCGCGAAGGCCCGTTTCGAGGCCGAATCCGGATCTCGCGGCCACCGGCTCAGCCATACCGGAGCGCGTCCCCGGGCCTGAGTCGCACCGCCCGGCGCAGCGGGAGCGCCAGCACGACGAGCGCCAGCACGACCGTCCCGACGAGCGCGATCACGAGGTTCCACGGTGGGAACGTGACGGGGACGTCGACGTTCACGACCTGCTTCAGGAGCCACACGATCGCGTGGTTCAGGGCGTACCCGACCGGGACGCCGAGCGCCCAGCCGAACACGGCCAGGGCGACGCCCTCGGTAGCGAAGATCCGGCGCACGTCGCGGGCCCGCGCGCCGATGCACCGGAGCACGCCGATCTCGCGCGTCCGCTCGAGCACGTTCGTCGTCACGGCGTTCGCGAGCCCGACCAGGCTCATGAGCACGATCAGGAAGCCGAGCACGGCGATCGAGGTCGTGATCGTCCGGTTCTCGGCCACGTTGTCGCGCGTGGCCACGTAGGTGATCTCGGTGCCGACCTCGTAGCCGAGCCCGATCAGCTCGTCCTCGACCGCGGTCGTCGTGCGGTCGACGAACGCCTCCTCGGACGACTCGGTCTCGATCCAGTAGGTCGTCGCGCCGGCCGGGAGCTCGAGCATCTCGCGCACGGTCGTCAGCGGGACGAACAGGACGGTCCCGTTCTCTTGCTGGTTGTCCGCCTCGCCGATCACCTCCAGCTCCACCGGCCCCGCGGCCGTGTCCAGCGCGACCGTGTCCCCGACGGACACGCCCACGAGCCGCGCGATGTTCCGCTCGATCACGGCGACCCGCGCGCCGGCCTCGTCCTCCTCGGCCGAGAACCAGCGCCCCTCGGCGATCCGGTAGCGGAAGAGCGGGTCGCTCGGCACCGCCCAGATGAACGCCTCCTCGCCCGCGAGCTCGACCTCGTTCACGAGCGCGGGCTGCACCGTCTGCACGCCCGGCACGGAGCGGATCGCCTCCTCGGCGCGCGCGTCGAAGGCCGAGCGGCCGGCCGTCCAGATCCGGACGTCCTCGAGGTGGTCGTCCCACTCGCCCTCCGTCGTCTGGGTCACGGCGGCGCTGATGCCCATCGTCGCGAGCAGGTTCCCGGCCGCGAGCGCCACGATCGCCGCGGTCGCGAACGAGCGCCGCTTGCGCCGGCCGACGTTCCGCAGGCCGATCTGCATCGTCCGCGGCAGGAAGTCCGCCCGCCGCAGGCCGCGGTCGAGCGCGCCCTCCCCGCCGACCGGCGAGCCGGTCGCCTCGAGCGCCTCGCGCAGGTCGGTCCGCACCGCGCGCCGGATCGCCGGCAGGGCCGCGAGCGGCGGCGCGACGAGCCCGACGACGAGGCTGACGAGCACGATCGTCCAGTCCACGCCGAACGGCACGTCGACCGCCCAGAACGTCTGCCCGAAGAACCCGGCGAGCAGACTCGACAGCACGATCCCGAGCACGATCCCGAGCACCGCGCCGAACGCGCCGAGCAGCGCGGCCGTTCGCAGGTACACGCCCGCCACCTGCCGTCGCCGCGCGCCGATCGCGCGCATGACGCCGATCTCGCCGGTCTGCTCGGCGACCATCGTCGTCATCGTGTTCGAGATGAGGACGACCGCCGAGAGCAGCGCGAGCAGCGTGATCACGCT
>JAICNY010000220.1 GCA_025930955.1 Thermoleophilia bacterium | reverse complement strand
GCGGCCTGGACTGTGAGACCGTCCGCGCCACACGTGACCGAAGGAGGCTTGTGATGGCCAAGTTCCTCGTAAAGGCGTCCTACTCCGCAGAGGGCGCGAAGGGCGTGCAGAGCGCCGGCGGGTCGAGCAGGCGGGACGTGATCGCGGAGATGGCGGAGGGTCTGGGCGGGAGCGTCGAGAGCTTCTACTTCGCGTTCGGCGAGACGGATGCGTACGTGGTGCTGGACCTTCCGGACAATCGGAGCGCCGCGGCCGCGTCGATGGCCGTCAACGCCGCCGGGGCGGCGACGTCGGAGGTCGTCGTCCTGCTCTCGCCGGAGGACGTCGACGCGGCGGCACAGCTCTCGGTCGACTACCGGCCGCCCGGGTCCTGACCACGCTACGAATCCGCTCCGCGACGAAGGGGGCGCCAACGCAGTCCTGAGGTCGGAGCGCGCCCGTACGCTGTCGAGGTGCGTGAGCCGGCGATCGAGGCGGAGGCGCTCGTCCGGGAGTTCAAGAAGGGGCCGCGGGCGGTGGACGGGATCGACCTCGCGGTCGCGCCGGGCGAGATCTACGGGTTCCTCGGCCCGAACGGGGCGGGGAAGTCCACCACGGTGCACATGCTCACGACGCTCCTGCCGCCGACCTCGGGGACGGCGCGCGTCGCGGGCTACGACGTCGTCCGCGAGGGGCCTCAGGTGCGGATGCGCATCGGGGCGGCGCTGCAGGAGGCGGCGCTCGACCCGCTGCTCACCGGCCGGGAGCACCTGCGCCTCCAGGCGGCGCTCCAGGCGCTGCCGCGCGACGAGCGGGCCGCGCGCGCCGACGAGCTCCTCGACCGCGTCGGGCTCGGCGTCGCGGCCGACCGCAAGGTGCGGAGCTACTCCGGCGGGATGAAGCGGCGACTCGACCTGGCGCTCGCGCTCGTCCACCGCCCGCCCGTCCTCTTCCTCGACGAGCCGACCACGGGGCTCGACGTCCAGAGCCGGACGGCGCTCTGGGAGGAGGTGGCGCGGCTCGCACACGGGGAGGGCGTGACCGTTTTCCTCACGACGCAGTACCTGGAGGAGGCCGACGCGCTCGCCGGCCGGGTCGGGATCATCGACCACGGCCGGATCGTCGCCGAGGGATCGCCCGCGCGGCTCAAGGCCGAGGTCGGCCGGCCGACCGTCGAGGCGACTCCGGCAGACGAGGCCGAGCGGGGACGGGTCGAGGAGATCCTCGCCCGCTTCGGCGAGCCGTGCGCCTCGGCGCACGGGGTCGCCGTGCGGCTGCGCTCCGGCGAGGCCGATCTGGCCGGGATCGTGCGCGCGCTCGACGCCGAGGAGATCAAGGTGGAGAACCTCGCACTCCACCAGCCGTCGCTCGACGACGTCTTCCTCGCCAAGACGGGCCGCTCGCTCGAGGGGGCGGGGGAGGACGAGGAGGGCCGGGCGCCCGGCGGGCTCGCCATGGAGACGGCGTGACGCCGTTCGCCGACCAGACCTACCTGCTCGCCCGCCGCTCCGTCGTCCGCACCGTCCGCCAGCCGGCGAACGTCGTGTTCCCGCTCGTCTTCCCGCTCCTCCTCCTCGCCGTGAACTCCGGCGGCCTGGACGCCGCCACGAACCTGCCCGGCTTCCCGACCGACTCGTTCGTCGCCTTCGCGCTCGCGATTCCGTTCATCCAGGGAGCCCTCTTCGCGACGATGAACGCCGGGACCGACCTCGCGCGCGACGTCCAGACGGGGTTCCTGAACCGGCTCTCGCTGACGCCGATGCGCGGGATCGTCGTGCTCCTCGGCCAGCTCGGCGGCGTGGTGACGATGGGCGTCGTGCAGGCCGTGATCTACCTCGCGGTCGGCCTCGCGGTCGGCGTCCGGCTCGCCTCCGGCCCGGCCGGCGTGCTCGTCATCATGGCCTTCGCCGTCCTCGTCTCGCTCGGCTTCGGCGCGCTCGGCGCCTTCGCCGCCCTCCGGACCGGCTCCGGGGAGGCGGTGCAGAGCCTGTTCCCGGTCTTCTTCGTCTTCCTCTTCATCTCCTCGATGAACCTGCCGCGCGACCTGATCGCGATCGACTGGTTCCGGATCGCGGCGACGGCGAACCCGGTCTCGTACCTGATCGAGTGCGTGCGGAGCCTCATCATCGCGGGCTGGGACGCGCAGGCGCTCGCCCTCGGGTTCGGGATCGCGACCGTGATCGCGGTCGCCGCCCTCGTGCTCGCGAGCTGGGCGCTGCGCGTGAGGATGGCGCGGTGAGGCGGCTCGCGGTCGCGCGCGGGGTGGCGTGGCGGACGCTGCACAACGTCTTCACGAACCCGTCCCTCTTCCTCCCCTCGCTCATGTTCCCGCTCTTCTTCTTCGTCGCGTTCGCCGGCGGCCTCTCGCGGGTCGGCGACGTGCCGGGCTTCGACTACCCGCAGGGCTACACGGCCTTCCAGTTCGTGTTCGTTCTGTTGCAGTCCGCCGCGTTCGGCGGCGTCTTCACCGGCTTCGGGATCGCGCGCGACTTCGAGAGCGGCTTCGCCCGGCGGCTCCTGCTCGCCGCGCCGCACCGCAGCGGGGTCGTGCTCGGCTATGCGGCGGCAGCGCTCGTACGCTGGCTCGTGACGGCCCTCGTGATCACGGTCGTCGCGCTGCTGGCCGGGATGCAGGTCGGCGGGGACGGGGTCGACCTGGTCGGGCTCTACGGGCTCGCGGTGCTCGTCAACGGCGCCGCCGTGCTCTGGGCGGCCGGGGTGGCGATGCGGCTCCGCAGCATGCAGGTGGGGCCGATCATGCAGATGCCGGTCTTCCTCGTGCTGTTCTTCGCGCCGGTGTACGTGCCGCTCGCGCTGCTCGAGGGCTGGATGCACGCGGTCGCCACCGTGAACCCGCTGACGCGAGTCCTCGAGGCCGGCCGCGGGTTCCTGGCCGGGTCGCCGACCGAGGTCGCCGCGGCGTTCGGCGCGACGGTGGCGCTGGCGGCGCTGTTCTCGTGGTGGGCGCTGCGCGGGCTCAGGCGAGCCGAGCGGGCCGGGGCCTAAGGACGCCGGCCGAGCGCGAGTCGGGCCACGCCACGCCGCTTGCGGCCGTGTAGTCGTCCGGCGGGACGGAAAG
>JAICNY010000115.1 GCA_025930955.1 Thermoleophilia bacterium | reverse complement strand
GGCGAAGCGGTTCGCTCCGTGGTCGGCGAAGACGACGTCGAAGGACGCGTCCGCGAAGGGCAGGGACTCGGCGCTCCCGTGCAGCAGCTCCGTGTCGACGCCCGCCGCCTCGACCGCCCGCCGCGCGTGCTCGAGCTGACGGGCGGAGTTGTCCATCCCCACGACGCGCGCCCCCGCGCGCGCGAGGACGATCCCGCACTGCGCCGCGCCGCACCCCAGCTCGAACACGTCCTTGCCCGCCACGTCCCCGAGAATCCCGAGCTCCGAGTCGGGGATCTGCCACATGCCCCAGTGGAGCTCGGTGCGCGTGATGAACTCGGCGTTCTCGTCCTGGTAGGAGTCGGAGACGCTGTCCCAGTACGCCCGGTTCTTGCGCGCGTGCTCGGTGAGCTCGTCAGACAAGCTCGTCCTCCGAGAACCAGAGCGCAACCTCGCGATCGGCGGACTCCTTCGAGTCCGACCCGTGCACGAGGTTGTTCGGCATCGCGAGCGCGAGGTCGCCGCGGATCGTGCCCGGCGCCGAGTCGACGGGGTTCGTCGCGCCCATCGTCGTGCGGACGACCGAGATCGCCGACTCGCCCTCGACGACGAGCGCGAGCGTCGGGGACGAGGTGATGAACTCCACGAGCTCGCCGAAGAAGGGCTTCTCCGTGTGCTCCGCGTAGTGCTCCTCGGCGAGCTCGCGGCTCACGTGGACGAGCTTCGCCCCGCGGAGCGCGAGCCCCCGGCGCTCGAGGCGCGCGAGGATCTCGCCGGCGAGCCTGCGCTCGACCGCGTCGGGCTTGATCAGGACGAGGGTGCGTTCCGCCATTCGACCTCCGCTTCCGCCCGGGCCGCGTCCTCGCGCTTCTTCGCCCGCCAGAAGATCCAGCAGACGACGCCGAGGGCGGTCCAGATGACCGACAGGACGACGACGATCATGATCGTCATCACGAGCTCACCGTGCCCGCCGGTCGACGGGCCCGCGTTCGTGTGCTGCGCGAGCGGCAGGAGGAGGGCGAGCGACATCGCCCTGAGACTAGAAGTTCTCGACCGCCCTGGGGGTCTCGACCGGCGTCTCGCAGTACGGGCAGATCTGCCAGAGCGGCTCGAGCGGCGCCTTGCAGCCGCGGCACGCCTGCTTGAGCTTCGTCGTGCAGACCGGGCACGCGAGGTACGAGGGGTCGACGTCGGCGCGGCAGACGGGGCAGCGCTCGCCGAGCAGGCTCTCCTCCATCGCCTTGATCTCGAGCTCGCGCTCGCGCACGTCCTCGAGGTACTCGGGCGGGCGGAAGAGCATGTAGATGATCGGCCCGAGGAACGGCGGGAAGATCCCCAGCGCGACCGCCATCGCGAGGAGCCACGGGTCCTCGATCCGCCGCTTCGCGTCCTTGTAGACCCAGAATGCGGACGCGAGCCAGAAGATCGCGATGAAGAAGAGCGAGACGTTCCGGAAGAGCAGCCAGATCGAGCTGTCGAAGAAGTCCCGGACGGAGCCGAACGCGTCGTCGGTCTCCTCTTGTGCCTGCAACAGGGGGATTGGGTTCACAGGAGCATCTTTCCGACCACCCAGCCGGCGCCAAACGCCAGCGCCACGATCGCGACGAGCACGAGGGCGGCGAAGGCGAAGACGCCGATCTGCTCGCTGACGCGGCTCATCGTACGGTTGCGGGCCGGACGGCGTCGAGCGCCGCCACGATCGTCAGGGAGCCGGAGACGAGCACCGCGCCGTCCGGACCGGCCGCGTCGCGCGCGCGCCCGCGCGCGACGAGCGGGTCCGGCTCGACGTCCACGCGACGGAAGAAGCACGCCGCACGGCGGGCCAGCTCGCCGGCGGAGAGCGCGCGCGGGTGGCCGGACGAGGTGGCGAGGAGACGCGGCCCGAGCGCGGAGAACGCGGCGAGCATCGCGTCGGCGTCCTTGTCGGCGAGGATCGAGAGGACGAGCGTCCAGTCGCGACGGGACGGGAGCCGCTCCGCGAGGTACGCGACGCCGGCCGGGTTGTGCGCGCCGTCCCAGAGCTCGAGCGGCGCGTCCGCGACGTGCTCGAGGCGCCCGGGGACGGCGACCGGCACGGCCTCCGCCGCGGCCTCCCGCCCGAGGAGCGCCTCGGCGCACGCTTGCGCGAGCGCCTCGTTTCCGTCCGCCGCGACCACGCGGCCCGCCCCGCGCGCGACCGCGTCGCCCTCCCACTCGGGCTCCCCGAGGACGACCGTCGCGCCTGGCCGGACGACCGCGAGCTTCTCCGCGGCGATCGCCTCGCGCGTCTCGCCCAGGTGCTCGGTGTGCTCGAGCGCGACGTTCGTCAGGCAGACGACCTCCGCGCCGAGGACGTTCGTGGCGTCGAGCCGCCCGCCGAGCCCCGCCTCGACGACGCCGACGTCCACCCCGGCGGCGGCGAACTCGGCGAGCGCCGCGGCGGTCAGCACCTCGAACTGCGTCGCCCCGACCTCCTCGGCCGCCGAGCGCACGCGCCCGAGCGCCGCCTCGACGTCGGCCTCGGCCCCGTCGACGCGGATCCGCTCGGCCCACCCGGTCACGTCGGGCGACGTGTAGGCGCCGACGGACAGGCCCTCGGCGAGGAGCAGCGCCTCGGCCCCGCGGACGACGCTCGTCTTCCCGTTCGTCCCGACGACGTGGATCGCGCGCAGCCCGCGCTCGGGCCGGCCGAGCCGCTCGAGCAGCGCGTCCATCCGGTGGAGCCCGAGGCGCATCCCGAAGAGCTCGAGCCCGGCGAGCCAGTCAGCGTTCGAGGGCATCGAGCTCACGCTGGTAGCGGGCGAGCTTCTCGCGCTCGGCCTCGACCACGTCCGCAGGTGCGTTCTCGACGAAGCGCGCGTCGGAGAGCATCCGCTCGCCGCGGGCGACCTCCTTGCGCAGCCGCTCGATCTCCGCGCGCGCGTTGCCGCCGCCGTTTGGCTCGGCCGGGCGCACGACGGCGGCGAAGATCCGTTCCTCCTCGGGCCCGAGCGCGACGCGGACGCCGCTCCGCCGGTAGATCGCGGCGGCGTCCTGCACGCGCTCGAGCGCGTCCGCGGCGCCGTCCCACTCCCCGCTCGGCTCGGGCCAGGGCGAGACTACGAGCCGCGCCTCGCGGGCGGGCAGCGCCGTCCAGATCTCCTCCGTGACGTGCGGGAGCACGGGGTGCAGGAGCGCGAGCAGCCGCTCGAGCGCGGCGAGCGCGGTCGCCGTCGCCCGCGGGTCGCGTTCGTAGAGGAGCGGCTTCGCCGCCTCCGCGTACCAGTCGCAGAAGTCGTCGAACGTCACCCGGTAGAGCGTCTGCACCGCGCGGGAGAACTCGAACGCGCGGAGCGCCTCCTCGACCTCGCGGGTCGCCCCGTCGAGGCGCGCGAAGATCCAGCGCTCCTCGAGCGTCGCCGGCCGCGCGCCCGGCTCGACGCCCTCGGCGTTCCCGAGGATGAGCCGCGCGACGTTCCAGAGCTTGTTCGCGAGCTTGCGGCCCTCCTCGATCATTCCCTCCGCGAAGCGGACGTCCTGCGTCGAGGACATCTTCAGGAGGCCGTACCGGGTCGCGTCGGCGCCGTGCTTCTCGATCATGTCCATGGGGTCGATCCCGGTGCCGAGGCTCTTCGACATCCGCCGCCCGTCCGGCGCGAGAACGGTCGAGTGGATGATCACGTCGCTGAACGGGACCTCGCCCATCACCTCGAGCCCCGTCCAGATCATCCGGTTCTCCCAGAGGCGGATGATCTCGCGCGCGGTCGAGTTCACGTTCCCGGGGTAGTAGCGCTCGAGCTCGGGGGTCTCGTGCGGCCAGCCGAGCGTCGCGTACGGCCAGAGCGCCGAGGAGAACCACGTGTCGAGTACGTCCGGGTCACGCTCGAGCTCGCCCGAGTCGCACTCCGCGCAGGCGTCCGGCTCCGGCCACGTGCACGTACGGTGGCCGTCCGGGCACGTCCAGATCGGGATCTGGTGCCCCCACCAGAGCTGGCGGGAGACGTTCCAGTCGGGGATCTGCTCGAACGAGCGGATCGCGAAGGCGTGCTGCGACTCGGGGTGGTAGCGGACGCGCCGCTCGCGCAGCGCCTCGAGCGCCGGCTTGCGCGGCTCCTCCATCGCGCACCACCACTGGTCGGAGACGAGCGGCTCGATCCGCGTGTGGCAGCGCTCGCAGGTCCCGACCGCGTGGCGATAGCTCTCGCGCCTCTCCAGGCGGTCGTGCTCGCGCAGCCAGGCGACCACGCGCTCGTCCGCCTCCTCCTGCGGAAGGCCGGCGAAGCCGTCGGGCGCGGCGTCGCTCGTCCGCGCGTCCGGGCCGATCACCGTGAGGATCTCGAGGCCGTGGTCGCGGCCGATCTCGAAGTCGGTCGGGTCGTGGCCCGGCGTCACCTTGAGCGCGCCCGTGCCGAACTCGGGCTGGACTCGCTCGTCCGCGATCACGGGCACCGCGCGCTCGACGACCGGGACGAGGACATCTTTGCCGATCGCATCGCGATAGCGCTCGTCGTCCGGGTGCACCGCGACCGCGACGTCGGCGAGGATCGTCGCCGGGCGCACGGTCGCCACCGTGACGGAGCCGGAGCCGTCCGCGAACGGGTAGCGCGCGTACGTGAGCGCGTCGTCCATCTCCACGTGGACGACCTCGAGGTCCGAGATCGCCGTCTCGTGGAACGGGCACCAGTTGACGATCCGCTCGGCGCGGTAGATCCAGCCGCGCTCCCAGAGGTGGACGAAGAAGCGCATGACCGCCTCGATGTAGGCGTCGTCCATCGTGAAGCGCTCGCGCGAGTAGTCGAGCGACGCGCCGAGCCGGCGGAACTGGCCCATGATCGTCCGGCCCGTCTCCTCCAGGTGCCGCCAGACCCGCTCGACGAACGCGTCGCGGCCGAGCTCCTTGCGGGACGTGCCCTCGGCGACGAGCTGCTTCTCGACGACGTTCTGCGTCGAGATCCCCGCGTGGTCGTAGCCGGGCTGCCAGAGCGTGTCGTACCCCTGCATCCGGTGGAGGCGGACGAGGGCGTCCTGGATCGTCCCGTTGAGCGCATGCCCGAGGTGGAGCGCGCCGGTCACGTTCGGGGGCGGCACGGCGATCACGAACGTCTCGTCGCGGCGCGCGCCCGCGCCCGCGCGGTAGAGGCCCTCCTCCTCCCACGTGCGCTGCCAGCGCTCCTCGACGCCCTCCGGGCGGTACAGCGTGTCCACGTCTCGATTCTACGGACGTACACTTCGACTCAGACTTATGAGTCATGTCGTCGACGACGCGCGCGAGGCGGGCCGTGAGGCTGCGGCCCGCGGAGCCTGGACAGAGGCGTACGAGATCCTCGTTGCGGCGGAGAAGGAGCTCCAGCCGGAGGACCTCGAGCGCCTCGCGGAGGCTGCATGGTGGGTCGGACGGCTCGATGAGTCGATCGAACGCCGCGAGGCCGCGTACAAGGCGTGGCTCAAGGAGGGCGAGAAGCGCCGGGCCGCCCTCGTGGCGATCTTCATCTCGCAGGACCTCTTCAACAAGGCGTCGCTCGAGCGCGCATCCGGCTGGTTCGCGAACGCCGAACGGCTGCTCGCCGACGAGCCGGAGTCGGTCGAACACGGCTACCTCGCGAGCACCCGCGCGCTCACGGCGATGATTCAGGGCAACAACGATTCGGCCCTCTCGTGCGCCGAGCGGGCGCACGAGCTCGGCGTCAGGTTCGAGGATCGCGACCTGCAGGCGATCGCGCTCGTGACGCTCGGCCGCACGCACCTCCTCAGCGGAAATCCGAGCGAAGGAGTCCGCCTGCTCGACGAGGCGAGCGCGGCCGCGCTTTCCGGCGAGCTGCAGCCGTTCTCCACGGGGCTCGTCTACTGCATCACGATCACATCCTGTAACGGGGTCGGCGATCTCCGCCGCGCCGCCGAGTGGACGAAGGCGGCGACGCGCTGGTGCTCGAAGCAGGACGTCCCGGGCTTCCCGGGCGCGTGCCGGATCCACCACTCGACGATGCTGCGTCTGAACGGGGAGTGGGCCGAGGCCGAGGCGGAGGCCCTGCGCGCCTGCGACGAGGTCAGGGAGTACGACCCGTACGCAACCGGGATCGGCTGGTACGAGGTCGGCGAGATCCGTCGCTTCCGCGGCGACTTCGCAGCGGCCGAGGAGGCCTACCGCCAGGCAAAGATCTGGCGGAAGGAGCCGGAGCCGGGGCTCTCGCTCCTGCGGCTCGCGCAGGGCAAGGTCGAGGCGGCCGCCCGCGGGATCGAGCGCTCGCTCGCGGCGAACGAGTCGAATCCCGTCGCGCTCGTCCGGCGGCTCACGGCGCAGGTCGAGATCGCGCTCGCCCAGGGGAAGCTCCGCGTGGCGAGAAGCGCCGCCGACGAGCTCGAGAAGCTCGTGGACGACTTCCGCCTCGGCGAAGAGCGGACGCCAGCGTTCGAGGCGATGGTCTGCCTCTCGTGGGGGCGGATCGAGATGGAGGAGAACGACGTGGAGCGGGCCGCGACGCACCTCCAGAAAGGACTCGACACGTGGCAGAGCGTCGGCGCGCCCTACGAGGCGGCGAAGGTGCGCATGCTCCTCGGGCGCGCGCTCCGCAAGCTCGGCGACGAGGACGGGGCGCGGGACGAGCTCGAGGCGGCGCGCGCGGTCTTCGTGCAGCTCGGCGCCGTGCTCGACGCACAGACGGCGGCGGAGCTCCTCGGCGAGGTGCCGGTCAGCCGGACGTTCGTCTTCACCGACATCGTCGAGTCCACACGGCTGGCCGAGGCGCTCGGCGAGGAGAAGTGGCAGAAGCTCTTGGCGTGGCACGACCGGACCGTCCGCGCGCTCATCGAGGAGCATGGCGGCGAGGTCATCAAGCAGACGGGGGACGGCTTCTTCGCCGCCTTCGAGCGTCCCGGCGACGCCGTCGAGGCGGCGGTCGCGGTCCAGCGGGCGCTCGACGGGCACGACGGGATCGCGCCCGACGTCAGGATCGGGCTCCACGCGGGCGGCGCGTTCGCGAAGGACGAGACGGATTACGGCGGCCAGGGTGTCCACGCCGCCGCCCGGATCGGCGCCCTCGCCGGGGCGGGCGAGATCCTCGCGAGCGAGGAGACGCTCGCCGGCGGCGCGTCCGGCAGGCACGCGACGAAGGACGCTCGCGAGGTCGAGCTCAAGGGCATCTCCGAGCCGGTCCGCGTCGTCGTGCTCGACTGGCGCTCGTGACGAGCGTCGCCGGAGATCGGATCGAGGCGGCCCGCGAGGCCGTCCGCAACCGCGCCTGGGAGACGGCATACCGCCTCTTCACGGAAGCGGACGCCGAAGAGCTCGAACCCGACGACCTCCTCCTCCGAGCGTCCGCGGCGGCGTGGACGGGGCACATGGACGAGAAGGCGCCCAACCTCGAGCGCGCGTACGCCGCGCTCGTGGAGGCCGGACGGCCCGCGCAGGCGGCCGCCGTCGCGGCCGAGCTCTCGCACGACTACGCGAACCAGCTGCAGCCCGTCGTCTCGAATTCCTGGCTCGCCCGCGCGAAGCGGCTCCTTGCCGACGAGCCGGAGGCGCCCGAGCACGGGTACCTCGCCCTCGAGGAGGCACTGCGCGCTCAGAAGGAGAACGACCTCGACGGAGCGATCGCGTTCGGCCGGCGCGCCGAGGAGATCGGCCGCCGGTTCGGCGACCGCGGGCTCGAGGTCCGTGGACTCCAGCGGACCGGCGCCGCGCTCATCGCGAAGGGCGATGTCGCCGCCGGACGCTCCCTCCTCGACGAGGCCGCCGCTGCCGCGGTCGGCGGGGAGCTCGACCCGTACTCGACCGTCGTCGTCTACTGCAACACGATCGGCGCCTGCCGCGACGTGGCCGACTTCGACCGCGCCGGCGAGTGGACCGACCTCGCCCACGAGTTCTGCACGTCAAGCTCGATGAGCGCCTTTCCCGGCATGTGCCGCGTGAACTACGCGGAGGTGATGAAGTTCAAGGGCCGCCTCAGCGAGGCGAGCGAGGAGGCCGTCCGGGCGGGTGAGGAGCTCCGAGGCTGGCTTCCGCGCGTGGCCGCGGCGGCGTTCTACGAGCTCGGAGAGATCCGCCTGCGGCTCGGGGACCTCGCGGAGGCCGAGCGCGCCTTCCGCGAGGCGGACGAGTTCGGCCGCCACCCGGAGCCCGGCCTCTCGCTCCTGCGGCTGGCGAAGGGGAACGCGAAGGCGGCCTGGGCGTCGATCCGGCGCGCGATCGCAGACGACGGGCTGACCGCGCCCGTCCGCGTGCGGCTCCTCCCGGCGGCGATCGAGATCGCGCTCGCCGCGGGCGAGCGGGACGCCGCGGCGCCTCTCGTCGAGGAGCTCGCGGAGGCGGCCGAGCGGTTCGAGACGTCGGCGGTCAAGGCGCAGGCGGCGTACGCGAAGGGCGAGCTCGCGCTCGCGGACGGGGATCCGGGCGCGGCGTTCGGCGCGCTCCGCGAGGCCCGCCGGCTCTGGGACGCGACCGGCGCGACGTACGACGTCGCGCGCGCCCGCGAGCTGCTCGGGCTCGCCGCGCGCGCCGACGGAGACGAGGAATCCGCCGTGTGGGAGCTCCGCGCGGCGGCCGCCCGCTTCGAGCGCCTCGGCGCCCTCCGCGACGCCGACCGGGTCGCGGCGCACCTCGCGCGCGACGGCGCGCGGCAGGTGACGAAGACGTTCCTCTTCACGGACATCGTCCGCTCGACGGAGCTCCTGGAGACGATCGAGGACCGGCACTGGGCGAACGTCCTGCGCCGCCACGACGACACGCTCCGCGCGATCTTCTCCGACCACGGCGGCGAGGTGGTCGACCACACGGGCGACGGCTTCTTCGTCGCGTTCGAGGACGCCGCCGAGGCCGCCCACGCGGCGATCGCGGTGCAGCGCGCGGTCGACCAGGAGTTCGTCTTCGACGTGCGGATCGGCCTGCACATGGACGGCGCCCTCGCGCGCGGGGAGAACTACCACGGCCGCGGCGTGCACGCCGCGGCACGCGTCGGGGCAGCCGCGGAGGGGCGCGAGATCCTCGCGACCGTCGAGACGGTAGACGGGCTCGACGTCCCCGTCTCCGAGCCGCGCCCGCTCGCCCTCAAGGGCATCAAGGCGCCGGTCGAGACGGTCGCGATCGACTGGCGCTAGGTTCGGCCGCGCCCCGGTGCGGGTACCGCGCCACGCATGAACGTGAAGACGATCGGCGAGCAGGGGCTGCACGGCTGGAAGGGGAGCGTCGCGCATTCGGTCGCCCGCCGCGCGGACCGCTCGCGGATCCCCGTGACCGAGACGCAGGTGCGCGCCGTCCTCGGCGTCGCCTTCTTCACGATGTCGCTGCTCTACGTCGTGAAGACCCTCCGCGCCGTCGCGCGCGAAGCCCGCGACTGAGCGGGCGGCTGCAGCAGGCGAGCGGCGTCGATTCTCCGGCACGGTCGCCACGACCGTGATTCGAGTAGCGAGCGGCACGAACGGCTTCTCGTCGCCGCGGCGGGCTCCGCCCGGCGCGGCTCGTACGCGTCCCGAGCAGGGCCCACCGCCGAGATCGTCGGGGTTGCGGCCAAGCCGCGGCCGGGTCTCAGGCGGTCTCTTCGGCCAGGGCCTCGTCGTCGTCCGCGTCGCGGCCGCCCGTGGTCACGAGGGTCGGGCGGAGGTTCCGCTCGATCGTCTCCTTCGTGATCACGCACTTGTTCACGTCCTTGC
>JAICNY010000054.1 GCA_025930955.1 Thermoleophilia bacterium | reverse complement strand
TTGTGGATGCTCGAGCGGTCGCGGATCACGAACGTGTGCCGCCCAGCAGCGAGGGTGCGAACGACGGTTCCGTTGCGCTTCTTCAGCGTGATGGTGCGCTCCCCCTGAACCGTGCCCGTGAGCCGCGCCGCCTCCGCGGGCACCGCCGTACCGGCGAGGAGCGCGGCGGCGGCGAGAGCGACCAGGGCGAGCCGGATCACGCTTCTCCATACGACCGCCGCAGACCGGGCGGATTGCGCTCCGCACGCTGGAGGCCGCAGCGGGCGCGCATTTCGTAGCCGTTGCCACGAGTAATCTGCGCATCGGTCGGCGAATTTCGGCGCGTCCCTTGCGTCTCGTCAAGCCGGGGCGCGATAATCGCCCTTCGCCGCTACTGGCGCAACATCCACTCTAGGAGGTGTTGGATGTCCACGAACGGGACGTCGCTGCAGACGGCCCGGGCGCGCTATACGGAGACCGGCGTCCGCTGGGGGTTCATCTGGGCTCTCTGGTGCGCGGTCCTGTGGGGCGCCTGGTACGTGCCCGGCTACGCTCTCTTCTACGAGGAGCCGTTCGTGTCTAACCAGGACACGACGGCAGGCCTGCTCAAGGTGGCCGCCGCCATCACCGTGCTGAACGCGATCTTCGTCCTCCTGGCCATGTTCATCTGGATGGCGGTCCTCGGAAAGGTCAGGGACTACGGAAGGACGCTCGGACAGTCGCGGAACGTCTCGCGCTGGCTCTGGGCCGGCGCGGTCTTCGGCGGCCCGATCGCGATCTACGGGACCTATCTCGCGCTCGCCTACGTCGGTGCGGCGTTCGGCGCGGTGGCAGCGCTCCTCTACCCGATCGTGGGCGCCCTGCTCGCGCGGGTCTGGTACCACGAGCGGATCACGCGGCGCGCGGCGCTCGGGATCATTGTCGTGGTCATCGGCGGCGTGTTCATCTTCACGCCGGGGCTCCTCGACGAGATCCGCGGGACCGGCGCCGGCGACAATGCCTGGCTCGGCTACCTCGGCGGGATCATGTCGTTCGTCGGCTGGGGCATCGAGGGCGCGATCGCAGGCCGGGCGCTCGACGTGACGGATCCGGACGTGGCGCTCCCGATCCGCTTCACGGCCGAGAACGTCTACTGGCTCCTGATCATCGTCCCGATCGCCTCGATCTTCGTCGGCGGCGACCTCTACTCGCTCATGTGGGACGGGCTCACGAACGGCATCGTCGTCCTGTGGCTCGCCCTGGCAGGGCTGACCTTCGGGTTCTGCTACGTGTCCTGGTACAAAGCCTTCCCCTTGATCGGGGTGGGGCGAGGCCAGGCGTTCGCGGACCTCTACGGGTTCTTCGCGCTCGTCTGGCTGACGATCTTCACGCTCGCCGCGCCGTCCTGGCAGTTCTGGGTCGGCGGCCTCATCGCCATCCTCGGCGGGTTCATCATGTACACCGAGCGGCGCGACGTCCTCGAGGTCATCCGGGCGGTGCCGGGCGCGCACGAGGACGAGGGCCCGATCGCCGAGGTGCACGGCGGTGCCGGCGACCTGACCGGCGTGGGGAGGTGACGGGGATGGCGCAGCTCCACATCAAGGGCCGCATCCTCCAGCTCCTGGAGGAGCGCGGGCCGCTCTGGGACTACGAGATCTTCGAGCTCATCGCGGCCGAGTACGGCGAGGTCGAAGGGCAGTACTGGTACGACACGCTCAGGCTCGTGCTGGCCGACCTCTACTCGAGCGGGCTCACGAAGTCGATCGAGGAGAAGCTCGACGCCGGCAAGAGCTTCGGCGTCGAGAAGATCCTCTTCCGCTTCGACCTCACGAACTTCGGCCGTGAGCGGATGCGGCACACGGGCCTCTCGACCGGACGCAGGCAGGAGGTGGCGGCATGAGCACGCTTCTCGCGGTCAGCGAGTTCTGGGGCGGGGACGGCGACACCTGGCTCGCCGTCCTCGCGGTGATCGTCTTCGTCGTGCTCCCGGCGATCGCGCTCTGGCAGGCGCGGACGTTCATCAAGAAGCTGTAGACCCTGCGCGGGGCGGCCCCGGCGCGTCCGGGGCCGCCCCGCCATACTCAGTCCATGGCAACCGACCCGCAGGCGCCGCCGCGCGAGTTCGACTTCCCGGTCTCGAGCCCGTTCGCGGAAGGGCTCGGCCAGTCGTTCCTCGACGAGGTGCCCGAGGTCGAGGAGGTCGACATCGGCGAGGGCGCCGACCCGGTCGCGGAGTTCCGCCGGACGCTCGGGATGTTCCCGACCGGGGTTACGATCATCACGACGCAGGCCGAAGGCCAGGTGCACGGGATGACGGCCAACGCGTTCATGTCCGTGTCGCTGCGCCCTCCCCTCGTCCTCATCTCCGTCGACCGGCGCGCGAAGATGAACTCGCTCCTGCACGAGGGGAGCCGCTACGGGATCAGCGTGCTCGGCGACGAGCAGGAGGCGCTCTCGGACCACTTCGCGGGACGCGTGCTCGACGACCCGCCCGAGGCGCGCTTCCTGCTCGTGCGCGAGACCCCGCTGGTCGACGGGGCGGTCGCGCACATCGTCGCGCGGGTCGTACGCTCGTACTGGGGCGGCGACCACTCGCTCTTCCTCGGGCAGGTCGAGTTCGCGCGCTCGCGGCCGGGGGCGCCGCTCCTGTTTCACGGCGGGCGCTACGAGCACGTGCTGGCGGACGCGCCGGTGTTCGGCGCGCTCGCGCCGGAGCGGCTGGAGCGGCTGCTCGCCTCCGGGGAGGAGCGGTCGTACGCGGACGGCGAGCGCATCGTCGCGGCCGGCGAGCTCGGCGAGGAGCTCTACGTCGTGCTCGAGGGCGCCGTGCGCGTCGAGCGCGGCGGCGCGCTGCTCGCGTCGTTCGCGCAGGGCGACCTGTTCGGCGAGGTCGCGGTGCTCGACGGACGCCCGCGCTCGGCGGACGTCGTCGCCGACGGCGAGACGCGCTGCCTCTCCGTCTCGCGCGACGCGATCCGCGAGGCGATCGCCGCCGAGCCGCAGGTCGCGTGGGAGCTGCTCGGGGTGCTCGCGGGACGACTACGAGACGCCTAGCTGCGCGGCCGGGTCTTCTCCGGGTCGTAGAACGGGATCCGGACGACGGTCGCCGGGATCCGCTTCTGCAGGCCGTCGAGCTTGCCGACCTCGAGCTCGGTGCCGGGCTCCTTCACCTGCACCGCGACGCGGGCGAGCGCGATGTTCTTCTTCAGGATCGGGCTCCGAGTCCCGCTCGTCACGACGCCGACGCGCTGCCGTCCGACGTAGAGCTCGTCGCCGTGCCCGGCCGTCTCGTTCCCCTCGAGCTCGAGGCCGACGAGCACGCGCTGCGGGTGCGCCGCGCGCTCGACAAGCGCATCGCGCCCCGAGAAGTCCTCGCCGTCGAGCGCGACCGTGAAGCCGATGCCCGCCTCGAACGGGTCGACCTGGTCGTCGAACTCGTAGCCGGCGAAGATGAGCCCCGACTCGATCCGGAGGATGTCGAGCGCCTCGAGCCCCAGCGGCTTCAGCCCGTGCCCCTCCCCCGCCCCGAAAATCGCGTCCCAGACGGCCGGCCCGTCGGACGGGTGGCACCAGACCTCGTAGCCGAGCTCGCCCGTGTAGCCGGTCCGCGAGACGACGATCGGGATCCCCTGCGGCCCGCCGATCCGGCCGATGGTGAAGCGGAACCACTTGAGGTCGGGGAACGCCGTCTGCGTCGGCGGCGTCCAGACGAGCTTCGCGAGGATCTCCCGGCTCTCCGGCCCCTGGACGGCGAGGTTGTGGAGCTGGTCGGTCGACGGCTTCACTACCACGCGTGAGAGCCCGCGCGCGGCCGCCTGCTCCTTCAGCCAGACGCCGTCGTACGGGTCGCCGCCGACGAAGCGGAAGTTGTCGTCCGCGAGCCGGAAGACGGTCGCGTCGTCGATCATCCCGCCCGTCTCGTTCGTGACGGCCGTGTAGACGACCTGGCCGACCGAGAGCCGCCGCGCGTCGCGCGTGACCGCCCACTGGACGAGGTCGAGCGCGTCCGGCCCGAGGATCTCCCACTTGCGGAGCGGCGAGAGGTCCATCACGGCCGCCTTCTCGCGGCAGGCCCAGTACTCGGCGATCGCGCCCTCGTTGTCGAAGCAGTGCGGGAGCCAGTAGCCCCGGTACTCGACGAAGCTCTTCGTCAGCTCGGAGGTCCGCGGGTGGAAGGTCGTCTCCTCCGTCAGCTCCGGATCGGCGTCGGCCGTGACCCGCCGCGCGATCGCGACCGAGAAGCGGTTCTCGGGCGAGTACACGCGCACGTGCACGTCGGTGATCTGCCAGCCGTTCGCGGGGTCGATGTCGTCCGGGCAGGCCGATGAGGCGCACACGAGGTCGGTCATCGCGCGCAGGAGGACGTAGTCGCCGGGCCGCGACCACGGCTCGTCCATCGTCATGACCATGTCCGAGTCGAAGCTCGTGTTGTAGAAGAAGTTAAGGGCCGGCCAGCCCTTCCGCTCGGCGATCTCGTACGGGTCGAGCTGCGCGTTGAAGTTGTCAGTGCAGTTCACGTGGCCCGGATAGCCCATGTCCTCGTAGTACTTGGCCGTGCAGGCGAGGGCGAACGTGTCGTGCCGTCCGACGGTGTCGCGGACGACCTCGACGAGCGGCTCCATCTCGGCGTCGTAGAACTTCCCCTGGAGGCCGGGCGTCGGGTACGCGTTGCCCATGAGGCTCCGCGTGACGGTCGAGTCGAGCCCGCGCTCGATCCCGCGCTCGAGCTTCGCCCGGTGGAACGCGAGGAAGTCGGAGCACTGCTTCCCCTCGACGTCGATCACCTGGATGAACTCGCCGGCCTTCACCTCGTACGCGAGCGCGCTCGCCTTGTCGACGCGGACGTCGAGGCGCGGCTCGGCCAGCGGCGGCGGCAGCTCGTGCTCGCCGTAGCGGCGCGGCGCGGTGCGGCGCACCGAGACGAGCAGGTCGGAGGGCGGCGGCGCGCCGTCAACGATCCGCCCCGCCGGCGCGGCGACGACGAGCGTGACCGCCCGGTCGCAGGCGAACGACTGCGACGCGCCCGGCGGCGAGGTCTCGCCGAAGAGCCGGAGCGCGACGGCGTCGTGCGGGTCGAGCCCGCGCGCCGCGAGCTCCGTGAGGAAGCCGTACGCTCCCGGCGAGCGGAGCGCCGCGCGCACGACGGAGGCCTCCGCGTCCGCGCGCACGCCCAAAGCGGCGGCCGCGTCGCGCCCGTCCGGGCCGAGCACCGCCAGCTCGGCCGCCTGCCCGCCCTCGGGATCGGTAACGGTGACGCGCTCGTCCGGCCCGACGTCGAAGACCGTCGCGCCGCCGGCCCTGACGATGTACGTCTCGACGTACGGGTCCTCGGGCAGGAGCCCGCCGGAGCGGACGAGCCCCGACTCGACCCCGATCGCCATCAGCTCGCGGCCGGCTGCGCCTGCTTGGCTTCCTGCTCGTCCGCCTGGGAGATGAGCTGCTCCGCGAGCTCGCGCTTGCCCTTCGCGTCGAGCTTCTTCACCTCGTTCTCGACCGCGCGGCGGTTGAACGTCTGGTTCCAGTAGTCGAGCACGTCGAAGCCGAGGAGGACGGCCTTGCCGACGAACTGGCGCAGCACCTCGTTCGTCGGGCCCATAACCCAGCCGGCCTTCGCGTCGCGGAGGTAGCGCTCGAGCTCCATGTCGCGCTTGTAGCCGGAGCCGCCGCACGCGTGGAGCATCTTGTCCACTACGTGAGCGACGTTCTTCGCCGCGGCGAACTTGATCTGCCAGGCCCAGTGGAGAAAGTCCGCGCGCGCGAACTCGCCCGGCTTCAGGAGCTTCGTGTTGTCGTCCGTCGCCTTGTCCATCGCGTTCGCGACCGAGAGGACGAACACCCGGCACGCGTTCGTGTCGATCACGGCCTCGCCGACGTAGTCCTGGATCGTCGGGTAGTCGGCGACGCGCAGGCCGACGTCCACGTGGCGCTTGCGCGTCGTGTGGCGCTTCGCGATGTCGAGGGCGCCGAGCGCGATCCCGTTCCAGACGGACGAGGAGCCGATCAGGAACCACGGGTCGACGGACTCGTCGTTCGAGGCCGCGCCGTCGCCGACGGGGCCGACGATCTGCGACTCCGGGATCTCGACGTCGGGCACCTCGAGCGGCCCCGACTGGTTGCCGCGCAGACCGAGCGCGTCCCAGAGCGCCGGCTGTGCCTCCACGTCCTCTCCGTCGATCACGAAGACGGAGAGGTCGTCGTAGCCGGAGAAGTCGGGCGAGGTCGTCTGGACGACGTAGAAGTCGGCGAAGCCGGCCGAGGTCGTCCACGACGCCTTCTTGCGCACCTTGAAGCCGCCGTTCACGCGCTCGGCGCCGGACGAGATCGGATACCAGAAGTGGGAGCCCGTCTCGGGGTCGGAGTACGAGAGCGTCCCAATCTTGCCGTCGCGGAGCGGCCGGATGTAGCGCTCGACGAGCTCGTCGGTCGGACGGAGCATGATCGCGTTCACGCCGCCGATGTGCATGACGTAGCACATGGCCGTCGACGCGCACCCGTAGCGCGCGATCGTCTCGCAGACCATCGAGTAGGCGACGTGATTCTCGCCGAGCCCGCCGTACTCCTCGGGCACCGTGAGGCCGAGGAAGCCGTGCTCGCCGAGCAGCTCGAGGTTGCGGCGCGGATAGAGCAGCTCGTCGTCCGAGCGCTTCGCGTTCGCGCGCATCTCCTGCTCGCACAGCTCGATCAGGGTCGCGCGGAGCTCCTTCTGCCGGTCGGTGAGGAACCAGTCGGGGTTCCACTCCTCGCCGACGCCCCACCACGGCTCGCCGCCCCACATCTGCTCGGTCATGTCCACCTCCGCCTCGGTCGCCTTGAGGGCAATCGTATCTGCGGCGAGAGTGCGCTACTACCCGGCTGCGGGCTCCGCCTCGGCCTCCGCCTGCTCCTCGGGCGGGATGAACTCCACCTCGAGCTTGCCGATCCGGGTGCCGTCGGTCTCGACGACGTCGAAGCGCAGGCCGTTCCAGAGGATCTCGTCGCCCTCGCCGGGGGCGCGGCCGAGCTCGCCGAAGACGAAGCCGGCGACAGTGTGGAAGTCCTCCTGCGGGATCTCCTGGCCGAACTGCTCGTTGAAGTCGTCGATCGGGAACGTCCCGGCGATGCGGATGCGCCGCTCGTCGAGCCGCTCGACCGACTCGTCGGGGAGGTCGTACTCGTCCTCGATCTCGCCGACGATCTCCTCGAGGAGGTCCTCGAGCGTCACGATCCCGGCGACGCCGCCGTACTCGTCGACGACGATCGCCATGTGCTGGTTCTGGGTGCGGAACTCGGCGAGGAGCGCGCCGAGGTCCTTCGTCTCCGGCACAACGTAGGCGGGGCGGATGAGCTCCTCCATCTCGACGTTCTCGATCCCGCGGTCGTAGAGCGCGCGGAAGAGGTCGCGGACGTGGAGGATCCCGAGGACGTCGTCGAGGGAGTCGCGGTACACGGGATAGCGCGTGTACGGCGAGCCGACGAGCGCGCCGAGCGCCTCCTGCGTCGGGAGGTCGGCCGAGAGCGCGACGACCTGCGGCCGGGGGACCATCACCTCGTGGGCCTCCTTGTCGGCGAAGTCGAAGACCTTGTAGACCATCTCCTCCTCGACGGTCTCGATCGCGCCCATGTCCTCGGCCTCGCCGACGATGAAGCGGATGTCTTCCTCCGTGTGTGACGTGATCCCGGCGCGCGCCGGCGGGACGCGGAGAAGCCGGGCGACGAGCCCGGCCGAGGAGTCGAGCACCCAGACGAGCGGGTGGAGGGCACGCGAGAGCCAGCTCACCGGCACCGCGAGCACGGTCGCCAGCCGGTCGGCGTTCTCGAGCGCGACCGCCTTCGGGACGAGCTCGCCGAGCACGACGCCCACGTACGTGAGCACGAGGAAGGCGATGAGGAACGAGACGCCGCGCGGCAGCGCCTCGTCGAAGAGGCTCGAGACGATCGGCTCCCCGAGCGCGCCGAGCAGGATCCCGAAGACCGTGATCGCGACCTGGACCGTGCTGATGAAGCGCACCGGCTGGTCCATCAGGTCGAGAGCCGTGCGCGCGCCGCGCCGGCCGCGCCTGGCTTGCTCCTCGAGCCGGCTCCGGCGCGCGGTCACGAGCGCGTACTCGGCCGCGACGAACACGGCGTTCCCCAAGACGAGCAGGGGAATCGCCGCGAGGCGAAGGAAATCGGTCACGCCCCGCTCTCCGGGGCCTGGGTACTGGGCGGTTTCTCGTCCAACTCGGTGCTCTGATGGTAGCGCAGCATCCGGCGGATTCCGCATTCGCGGGCCGTTCCCTGCGCCGCCGGCGCAGGAGCCCTAAAGTTTCGGGCGAAACTGCCCGAAACTGAAACGACCTGGGGAGCCGATCAAACTGCCGCAAGAAATCACCTGCCTCATAGCGGACGACCACGAGGTCGTGAGAGAAGGGCTCCGGCTCTCCCTCTCCCGGGCCCCGCACATCCGCGTCGTCGGCGAGGCCTCGGACGGGGCGAGCGCGGTCTCGCTCGCCGAGCGCCGCCGCCCCAACGTCGTGATCATGGACGTCCGGATGCCCGGCATGGACGGGCTCGAGGCGACGAAGCTCCTCACAGACAAGGTCCCGTCGACCTCCGTCCTCATCTTCACCGCGTACGGCGAGCGCTCGCTGCTCGGGCGCGGGCTCGAGTCGGGCGCGAAGGGCTACATCCTGAAGGAGGCGCCGCACCAGACGCTCCTGCGCGCAATCGAGAAGGTCGCGAGTGGCGAGGGCTACGTCGACCCGGCGCTCATGCCCGACTTCCTCACGCGCGACCGCGAGGACATGCTGACCGGCCGCGAGCGCGAGATCCTGAAGCTCCTCGCCGACGGGATGTCGAACGCCGACGTGGCCGCCCGGCTCTTCATCAGCCAGGAGACGGTCAAGAGCCACGTCCGCCACATCCTCGCGAAGCTCGAGGCGGACACCAGGACCCATGCCGTCGCGATCGCGCTCCGCGAAGCGATCATCGATTAGGGGCGTTCGGTGACGGCGCTCGTCCGGCGCATCGGGCCGGCGGGCCTGCTCGTGGCGGGCGCAGCGGTGTGGGCGACGGTCGGCGGGCTGGGGCTCGTCGTCGGGAGCGCCCAGCTCGCGGCCGGCGCGCTCGTCGCCGCGACCGCGTTCGCGGGCGCGTTCGCGGTCTTTCTCATCGTCTCCGAGCGCCGCCGTCACGAGGGCGTCGAGGACGAGCTCCAGTCCCAGTCCCGTTTCCTCGAGTCGCTCGTCCGCTCGATCGCCTCCGTCTCGGACACGCGCGAGCCGGCGGAGATCCTGGAGCGCACGCGTGCCGAGTCGCGCCGCCTCTTCGACGCGGACACTGCGGAGCTCGTTCCTCCGGAGCAGGCCGTCGTCCGCGACGCGCACGAGGTCGAGGGCGGGATCCGCGTGCCGCTGCGCGCCGGCTCGACGCCGCTCGGGATGCTCGAGCTGCGCCGCTCGGATCCGTTCCACCGCGTCGACCTCATGCGCGCGACGATGCTCGCCGACTTCGCCTCGCGCGCGTACGAGAACGCGCGGCTGATCGAGGACGCGCGCGAGCGCGAAGACGAGCGCGCGAAACTGACCGACCGCCTCATCACGGCCGAGCAGGACGAGCGGCGGCGGCTCTCGATCTTCCTCCACGACGGGCCGCTCCAGTCGATGTCCGGAATCGCGCTCATGCACGACGCCGCGCTCGCCGCGCTCCAGGACGGGCGCTACGAGGAGGCGTCGAAGGTGATCGAGAGCTCCCTCGAGCGCGAGCGGGATACGATCCGCACGCTCCGCGACCTCTCGTTCGCGATCGAGCCGCTCGTCCTCCGCGACCGCGGGTTCGCGGCGGCGGTCGACGCGCTCGCCGAGCAGATCGAGGGCTCGCACCGGATCACCGTCTCGGCCGACGTGACGGCCGGGGAGCAGCTTGCCGAGAAGGCGCAGGTGGCGCTCTACCAGCTCATCCGCGAGGCGGTCTCGCAGGCCGTGCGGCGCCGGCCCTCGCGGATCGGAGTGACGGTGGCCGCGAACGGCGAGGGCTTCACGACCGAGATCGGCGACGACGGGATGGGCGAGCGCCGCCGCGGCGGAATCGAGGAGCTCGACGAGCGCGTGCGCGTCCTGAACGGCCGCGTGTCGGTCGAGACGGGCGACGACGGCGGCACGACGGTCCGCGTCGTCCTGCCCCCGTACGCGGGCGCCGGGCCGGGGTAAGATCCCGGCCGATGAGCGACGGCAAGGGGCACCTCCTCTTCCTCTCGAAGAGCTCGGGCTACGAGCTCGCCGAGCGCGAGGGCGACCCGCCCACACCGGGCTCGTCGGTCGAGGACGGCGAGAAGACGTTCCGCGTCTCGAAGCTCGCACCGTCCCCGCTGCCCGGCGACGACCGGGTCTGCGCGTACCTCGAGCCCGCCTAGCTAGCGCACCGCGCTCTCGGCGGCGACGAGACCGAGGACGAGGGCGGTCGCGAGGCCGCTTGCCCAGCCGCCGGTCGAGATGCCGCCGGCGTCGGCGCCCGCGACGTAGATGCCGTCGGCGGCGCAAGCCTGGGTGTCGATCGCCAGGCCGCCGAGCGTCGTCGTGATGCCGGCGACGACCTCGACGACCGTCTCGCCGTCCCGCCGCTCGACGGACGTGCCCGCGGCCCGCGCCGCCTCGACCATCTCGCCGACGGTGCGGTCGCGCACGCGCTCGCCGAGCTTCTCGTCCGGGACGTGGAACCACGCGCGCGCCCGAGGCCGGCGGGCGATCCACTGGGCCACGTCGATCTCCGACCAGGTGCCGGCGACGAACTCCTCCCCGCGCTCGTCCACGACGCGCGCGTGGCGCGCGTAGACCTGCGCGAGCGGGCGGAAGGTCGCGGGCTCGACGACCGCGGGCGGCGCTGCCATCGCACGGCCCCAGAACTCGTCCATCCCGTTCGAGCGCGAGGCGCCGGCGGCGAGCCCGAGCCGCAGCCCGTCGCCCGAGCTCCACGGGTTCGAGCGCAGCGCGATGTGCTCCGCCTCCGGGGTCACGTGCTCGCGCACGAGGTCACGACCCGCCGCGAAGCCCCCGGTTGCGAGAACGACGGAAGCGCCGTTCGGCAGCGCGGTCAGCGGCTCGCCGAGCCGGATCTCCCCCGCGCGCGCCGCGAGCGCCTCCGTCGTCCGCTCGACGTCGAGCCGGACGCCGACCGTCAGCGGGTTCCCGGTCTCCTCCTCGAGCACGGGCGCGCCGACGCCGCGCAGCCAGGCGAGCGCGTCGTCGAAGCGCTCCCACACGAGCCGCTGGAGCGCCGGGTCGCCGCCGGGGCACTCCGCGCGGAATCCCTCCCACTCCCGGTAGCGGAAGACGTAGCCGCCGGAGAGCCGCATCGACCCTCCCGGCCGGTCGCCCTTCTCGTGGACGACGGCGTCCGCGCCGAGCTCCCGCGCACGCACGGCCGCGACGAGCCCGCCGAGCCCCGCTCCCGCGACGACGATCGGCCTAGACGAGCGAGAACGTGGGCTTGTGCTCGACGTACTCGACCTTCACGCGCTCGGGGCCCCAGACGAACACGGCCTTCGTGTTCGCCGCGTCCACGACGTCCGCGACCTCGACGCCGAGGCGCTCGGACTCCGCGAGCTGCTCGTCCGCGGACGGCACGAGCACGGCGATGTGGTTGAGCAGCGGGCGCTGCGGGTCGCCGGGCTCGCCCTCGAGGAAGACGACGTAGGCGCCGCCCACCTCGACGCGCGGCTCCCCGCCGGGGCCGGGCTCCGCGGGCTCGAACCCGAGCTGATCGACGTAACGCTCCGCGGTCGCTTCCGGGTCGCGCGAGTAGATCGCAACGTGGTCGAGGTCGTAGTCCTGGTCGGTCGGCCCCTCGACCAGCCGGACGACGAGCCCGTCGGCGAGCGTCGCCTCCTCCCCGCCGAGCGCGTCGCGGGCCGCCGCGAGGTCGTTCACGCGAAGCCCCACGTGGGCGAGCGCGCCCCGCTCGCGCGGGCCTTCGGCGGCGAAGAGCGTGAGCTTGCCGCGCCGCGCGTTCGAGCCGACGAGCGTGAACGCGTCGGTGCGGTCGATCACGTGCATCCCGAGCCGCGACGTCACGGCGTCGGCGATCGAGTCCCGGTCGGAGACCCAGAGGGCGATGTGGTCGAGCTTCTCGAGCATCGAGGAGGTGTGTTCCTGGTCGTACGCGGTTGGAAACGGCGCGACGGTGGGGACTATTCCCTCATGGCGGCCGAGAGGGGGAAGATACTGGTCGTCGCTGCGCGGCAGCCGGACTTCGCGGAGCTGCTCGAGAAGGACGGGTTCGAGGTCGAGCTGCGCACGCGACCGCTCGGGGACGCGGGCGAGACGGACGCAGACGTGGCCGTCATCTTCCGCGGGCGGTTGATCGGCCGCTCGCAGGCGCCGGCGCTCGTCGAGCGCGGGATCCCCGTCGTCGAGGTGATGACCGTCGAGCCGCCGAGCGTCTCGACCGCGGACTGGGTGAGGCTCTCGAACCGCGTCGCGAAGGCCGATCTGGCGCAGGTCGTTCACGCGGTGACCGCGTGGGCCCGCGCGCGCCCGCCCGTGCACGCATAGAAGCGCTTCCCGTGGTACGGCGAGCCGTACCTGGGAACGCCTGCCAGCCCCATTCCGGCCCCGTGGCGGTCCTGCGAGCCTTGACGCCACAGTCGAGAGAAGGAGCTGGACATGCAACCCCCCGTCATCTACTACGAGGCCCGTCGCCGCGAGATCGAGGCCGACCTCGCGCGCCGGCTCCAGCGCGCCGTGCCGCAGGAGGCGGCCCGGCAGGTCGAGAGCCGCGAGCGCCTCGTCCGCCGCCCGAAGCTCCGCTTCGCGTAGGGGCTATCCCAGGCCGTGCGCGATGCGCGCGGCCTCGGGGCTCCGGCGCAGGCGCAGCATCGCGACGACCCCGAGCGCGGGGCCCGGCGCGAGGAACGCGAACGCGAAGCGCCAGCCGACCGCGTCCTCGAGGTAGGGCACGAGCCAGATCGTCGCGACCGTCAGCGTGAATCCGACGGCAAGTTGGAGCGCGAGGGCGGTCGCGACGTACGTCTGGTCGGCGAGCTCCGTCACCATCGTCGAGAACTGCGCCGAGTCGGCGACGACCGCGAAGCCCCACACGAGCCCGACCGCCACGACCGCCCAGAACGGCGCCTCGAAGAGGAAGCCGATCCCGAGCGCGCAGGCGCCCGAGACGGCCATCATCGCCGCGGTCGTCCGCGTGCGCCCGATCCGGTCGCCGAGGACGCCGCCGACCCAGCAGCCGAGCGCGCCGACCCCGATCACCGCGAACGTCGCGTAGGCCGCGCGCGCGCCGACGGGGTCCTCGCGCGCCTCGAGCGAAGCCGTCACGAAGACGAGGAACCAGGCCCACATCGCGTAGAGCTCCCACATGTGCCCGAAGTAGCCGAGGCTCGCGAGGCGGACGCCGCGATTGCGGAAGACGAGCCCCGCCTGGCGCGGGTCGAAGGCCGCGCGGGCGAAGCGGAACGGCCCCTCGGGCACGAGCGCGAGCGCGACGAGCCCTCCCGCCGCCGTGAGCGCGGACGTCGCGTAGACGACCGTCCGCCAGTCGAGCCCGCCGAGCCCGTTCACGAGGTGCGGCAGCGCCGAGCCGAGCGTGAGCGCGCCGACCACCACCCCGAGCGCGGTGCCGCGACCGCGCCGGTACCAGGTGGCCATGAGCTTGAGCGCCGGCGGATAGACGCCCGCGAGGAAGAACCCGGTCGCGAAGCGGAGCGGGATCGCCGCCTCCGGCCCGTCCGCGGCCGCCACGACTGCATTTGCCCCCGCGGCCCCGAGCGCCCCGCCCAGCAGGACGACGCGCGGCGAGAAGATGTCCGCGAGCGAGAGGAGGCTCGAGAGGAGCGCGCCCGCGACGAACCCGAGCTGGACGGCGATCGTGAGCCACGCCGCCGCCGTGTCGCCGAGCGTCCACTCGTCGCGCAGCTCCGGGACGACCGCCGACGCCGAGAACCACGTCGACATCGCGAGCACGAGCGCGAGCGAGAGGAACCCGAGCGCCCGTACGCGCCCCGGCGCGGCCTCCTGGGTCAGATCGGCTCCGTCCAGACGAGCGCCGTGCCGTCGAGGACGACCGTCCCGTCCGCGGTCGTGATCGTCGTCCGCAGGCGCGTGATCGGCTTGTCCTCGCGCGCCTCCAGCACCTCGACCTCGGCGGTGATCTCGTCCCCGGGGCGCACCGGCGCCTTGAACGACCAGTCCACGTGGAGGAAGACGCTGCCAGGCCCCGGGAGGTCTTCCGCGACGACCGCGTTCAGGAGGCCGGACGTCACGCCGCCCTGGACGATGAGCCCGCCGAAGCGCGACCGCTCGGCCGCTTCGGCGTCGTAGTGGAGCGGATTGCGGTCGCCGGTCAGCTCGGTGAAGAGCTCGATGTCGCGCGCCTCCACGCGCCTCGTGCGCCGCGCCGTCTCGCCCACGCTCGGCATGGCCCGGGAGCCTATCGCGGCCCGGGGCGCTCCCTCGCTTTCGGGCCGACTCCGGGTTAAGCTCGGCGGGCCCATCACCACCAGGAGCAGGGAGGACTACATGCACGCACGCCGAGCCGGCCTGCTGGCGGCTGTCGCCGCCACGGCCCTCGCCGCGCTCGTCGCCGTCGCAGGCGCCGCAGCGCAACCCACGACGGCGGCACCGTCGATCGTCGTCGAGAACGGTCTGACACAGCCCGTCTTCGGCTACGCGGACGCGATCCGCGAGCGGGTCTACGTTCAGTCGGACTTCGACTCCGACCTGGACGGCGTCGCGGACACGATCGCGATGGACATCATGCGTCCGAAGGCCACGGAGGACGGCCTCAGGGTCCCGGTGATCATGGACGCGAGCCCCTACTACACGACGCTCGGGCGCGGCAACGAAGCGGAGCGAATCGAGGACGTGGACGGGGACGGGATCGTCGACAGGTTCCCGCTCTTCTACGACAACTACTTCGTGCCGCGCGGCTACGCGATGGTGCTCTTGCACATGGTCGGCACCGGCTTCTCGGACGGCTGCCCGGTCACCGGAGGGACCCCCGACAAGCTCTCCGGCAAGGTCGGGATCGACTGGCTGAACGGCCGGATCCCGGGCACCGACCACCTCGGCGGCGCCGCCCTCGCCGACTGGCACAACGGCAAGACCGGGATGATCGGCAAGTCCTACGACGGGACGCTCGCGAACGGCGTCGCGTCCACGGGCGTCGAGGGCCTCTCGACGATCGTCCCGATCTCCGCGATCTCGAGCTGGTACGACTACTCGCGCTCGAACGGGATCCGGTTCAACACGAACTACCCGGCGAGCCTCTCGAACACGGTCACGAACGCCTCGCGCCGCGCGCACTGCGCCGAGGTCCGCTCGATCCTGAGCGCGACGGACGGCGACGAGACGGGCGACTACACGGAGTTCTGGGTCGAGCGCGACTACAACAAGGACGCGAAGAACGTCCGCTCGAGTGTCTTCGTCGTGCACGGCCTGCAGGACAACAACGTGAAGGCCGACCACTTCTCCAAGTGGTGGTACGCCCTTCCGAGCCACGTCCAGAAGAAGCTCTGGCTGACGCGGACTGGCCACATCGACCCGTTCGACTTCCGCCGCGCGGACTGGGTGGACGAGCTGCACAAGTGGTTCGACCACGAGCTCCAGGGCGTGAAGAACGACATCCTCAAGGAGCCGCGCGTCGACATTGAGTACGCCGCCGACGAGTGGCGCGAGTTCGACACGTGGCCGGTGAAAGACTCGAAGCCAGTCGAGCTGCGGTTCGCCGAGAACACGCCGGAGACACCGGGTGTCCTCGGGTACGGTCCGCCGCTCGCGCCGGTCGTCGAGCCCGTGTTCCAGACGTTCGTCGACACGCCGTCGATGAGCGAGGCGAACGCCATCTCCAACCCGCAGAACGTGACGGCGAACC
>JAICNY010000192.1 GCA_025930955.1 Thermoleophilia bacterium | reverse complement strand
CTCGTCGCGATGAGGTACGGAGAAAGAACGAGCGCGAGCGCCGTTCCGAGCACGAGGATCGACGGCCAGAGCCGGCCGGAGCCCCTTCGCCTCCACGCAACGATCCTGCTGACGGCGACGCCGGCCGCCGTCGCGGGCAGCCAGGTGAACGGGATGAAGAACGCGATCACGACCGAGGCGCGCGTGTCGTATCCCTCCGCGCCGGCCGAGAGCAGTGCCCATGCGAACGGCAGGGCGAGGGCCCACCACCGCCCGATCGCCAGGCCGGCCGCGAAGTGGACGAGCACGAGCGTCGGCAAGACCCACGGGTGGTCGTCCCACGTGTCGCCTGCGAGCACCGCGTACGTGACGATCGTCGTGCCGGCGAGGTACGCGGCGGCCGCGACGACGGTCGTCCACCCCCGACTAGGCACAGGAACGCTCTCCCGTCAGGACGGCCGAGGGTGCGGGCTCGAACGGATCGTCTCCGCGACGACCGGCGCGACGTCGTTGACCGACCGGAGCTCCGCCAGGGCACGACGCGCGATGCCCGCGTCCGCCCCTTCGCCCCGGTACGCCCGGATCTGAACCGCGCTCGTGAGGAGGACCGGCCCACCGTCCGCCCGGCCCACGGGAGCGCCGCGGATTGCCCGCCCGTTCCCGGACTCCGGCAGCCTGACGATCTCCAGGTGCGGGCACAGCGCCATGATCTGGATCTGGAGCGGCGGCGAGCAGCCGCCCTCGGGCGGCGGGTCGCAGTCGCCGTAGACGAACGCCACGATGTCCGACTCGGGCCGCGCGTCGACATGGACGAGCGGCAGGCCCTCGAACTCCTCGCCGACCCAGTAGAGCGGAAACCGGTCGTACGCGCGCGCCGCGCCGACGTCGGGCGGCGGCGCGGGATGGAAGCACTCGGCGACGAACGGCGACGCCAGCGCGACGAGCGCGAGCGCCCTCATGCAGCCGCTCCGGAGCCGCGGCGCATGCGCTGGTACGCGTACGCGCCGGCGAGGAGGAGCAGGCCGAGGACGATGAACGACAGGACGCGGTAGCCCGCGTCGAGCGCGGCCATGTCGTAGAGGAAGACCTTCCCGACCGCGACCGTAAGGAGGCCGAAGCCGGCGAGGCGCCACGTGCGCTCGTCGCGGCGCAGGCCGGCCCACAGGAGGCCGAGGCCGAGGACGCTCCAGAAGGCGCTCAGCACCGCCTGCCCCTGCTCCCGCACGGTCAGGTCGCCCGCGAGCGCGTCGAAGGCGCCCGGCTGGAAGGCGGTCACGATCCCGATCGACGCGGCGTAGACGACCGCCACGCCCGCAGCGAGCTCGAGCAGCGGGCGCACGTGCTCGCCGAGGTCGAGCCCGCGCCACGCGGCGAAGGCCGCGCCGCACGCGATCGCGCCGAGCGCGACGGCCGCGTGCCAGAACGGGTCGGCGCCGTCCACGAGCGCCACCGGCTGCGCCTCCAACGAGAGCGCGTGGAGGGCCGCGAGAAGGAGGAAGCCGAGCCCGCCGACGGCGGCGACGCGGTGCGAGAGCCGGCGGCCGAGCTCCGAGAGGAGCACGGCTTCGACCGCCCAGGCGCCCGTGAGCGCGACGCCGTCGAGGAGGACGGCCGTCGCGTAGGCGACCGCGAGAAGCGCCGTCGCATCGGTCGCCGCGCGCCACTGACCCTCCTCGCGCGGGGTCAGCCGGGCGACGACGAACGCGCTCGCCGCGAGCGCGAGGATCGGCCAGACCGCGGTCCGGTCCGGCTCGAGCGCGTCGAGCGGCGCGTCGATCGTGAGGATGTGCAGGCCGGCGAGGACGAGCTGGCCTCCGACGACCGCGTAGACGACGGCGGCGCGGCGGGTCAGCTCCCGCACCGGAAGCGCGAGCGCCGCGGCGGCTGCGGCCCAGCCGATCGGGATCGCCACGCCGTCCACGAGCACGACGAAGGCAACGTTCGCGGCGACGAGGCCTACGCCGAAGAGCCGGAGCGCGACCGACCGGTTCCGCGGCTGCAGGCGCAGGAGCGCGAGCCCCGCGAGAACGTGCGCGGCCGCGAGACCGGCCAGCCACCAGCCCGCCGCGACGACCGAGCCGGCGTCGTCCCACGGCCGCCAGGCCACGTAGACGCCGAGCAGCCCGACGGCGGCCGCGTTCCCGACGACGAGGGCGAAGGTCGATGCCGCGCCCCGGTCGGCACGGCGCGCGAGCTCGAACCCGAGCGCCGCCGCGAGGTTCAGGACGCCGAAGAGCCCGAGCACGGTGAGCCCGAGCGTGAGCCCCGGCTCGTCCTCGAGCACCCAGCCGGCGAGCTGGAGGAGCACGACCGCGACCGCGGCGAGGCGTAGCCACTCCCAGCGCCGCCAGACGAGCACCGCCACCGCCGCGGCATGGGCGGCGGCGAGGAAGAGGAGGGACTGGGCGTCCTGCGTCGCGCCGACGAGGATCGGGGCGGAGAGCGCGCCGAGGATCCCGAGGCCGCCGATCGGCTGCGCGTCCCAGCGGATCGCGAGCGCGGCTCCCAGCGCGCCGAACGCGAACGCGGCCATGAGGGAGAGGCCGGCCGGGACGAGGTCGTAGAGGACGGTCGCGGCGGTCAGCGAGAGGAAGAGGCCCGCCAGGCCCGTGCCGACGACGGCGAGCGAGGCCTGCGTGCGGCCGCGCCGCTCGTGGAGCCACGCTCCGACGAGGACGAGGGCGGTCGAGCCGAAGAACGCGAGCGCCGTGCGGGCCCGCTCGTCGAGCCAGCCGCGCTCGACGGCGAGCGCGACGAGGAAGACGAGCCCGAGGATGACCGCAAGTCCGCCGACGAGCGCGAGCAGCCGGCCGCCGAGCAGTTCCTCGAGGTCGAGGTCGCGCCGCGGCCGCGGCGGGGCGACGGGCCGCGTCGGCCGCCGCGACGGCCGCACCTCCGGCCGGGGCGGCGGAGCCGGGGGCGGAGGAACCGGCGCGGCTGCACGCGGCGGAGCCGACGGCCGGCCGCGGAGCTCGGCCTCGACCCGCTCGAGCCGGTCGTACAGGGCCCGGGTATGACCCTCGAGGACTGCCAGGCGATCTTCGACGCTCGCGCTCATGACTGCCTCCTGCTACGATCGAATAGCTTAGTTGCTATATACCACGTTTGCGATATGAGTCAAGAGCGCGTCACCAAGCTCAGTCCCGCGGCCTTCGAGCGAATCCGCGAGCGAATCGCCCACGCGGAGAACGGCTGGTTCTTCGCACAGATCGCCGACCGGGTGGCCGACCGCCGGCGCGAGCTCGGCCTGTCGCAGGCTCAGCTCGCCGAGTTGACGGGCACGACGCAGTCCGCCGTGGCGCGGCTCGAGAGCGGCGGGCGGCCGCCGCGGATCGACACGCTGCTGCGGATCGCCGACGCGCTCGACTGCGAGCTCGCGGTCGAGCTCCGTCCGCGCGGTTAGGGTCGGCGCGTGCGGGTCGCGCTCGCCCTCCTGGCATGCTCCGCGGCCGCGTTCGCCGGCTGCAGCGGCGGTGGCGGAGAGCCCGAGGTGCGCCTGACGGCGGAGCAATGGATCGCGGCGGCCGACCGGATCTGCACCGAGTACGAGCGACGGCTCGACGAGCTCCGCGAGCCGGACGACCTCGACGGGCTCGCGGCGATGGCCGCGGAGGCGGAGCCGATCGCCGAGGAGGGTCTCGAGAAGCTCCGCCGGCTCGGGCCGCCCGAGGAGCTCGAGGACCAGGCGGACGAGTGGCTCGCGCGGACCGCCGAGAACGTGCGCGCGATCGGCGAGCTCCGCGAGGCCGCCGAGGACGGCGACGAGACGCGGGTGCAGGAGCTCGCGAGCGCGGGCCTGGACAACGAGGCGGTCGCCGACCGGCTCGCGCGGGACCTCGGGCTCGACGAGTGCGCCGCTAGCGACCGGTGAAGCGGGGCTCGCGCTTCTCGAGGAACGCGGCGACTCCCTCGCGGAAGTCCTCGCTCGCCGAGGCGGCCGCCTGGAGCTGCGCCTCCCACTCGAGCTGCTCCTCGAGCCGGGAGCGCGAGGCGCGGTCGAGGAGGCGCTTCGTCATGCCGATCCCGCGGGTCGGCGCGCCCGCGTAGCGCCCGGCGACCTCGGCGACGCGGTTCGAGAACTCGTCCGCCGTCACGACCTCGTTCACGAGGCCCCATGCGTGCGCATCGGCGGCCGAGAGCTTGCGCCCGGAGGTGAGCCATTCGAACGCCCGCGCGTAGCCGAGGAGCTGCGTCACGAACCAGGTGCCGCCGGTGTCGGGGACGAGCCCGATCCCGATGAACGCGGGGACGAAGCTCGCAGAGTCGGACGCGATCCGGAGGTCGCAGGCGCACGCGAGCGACATCCCGGCCCCGGCGGCCGCGCCGTTCACGCCGGCGATGACCGGCTTCTCGAGCGCGCGGAGGGCGAGGACGTTCTCGTTGTACGTCGTCCGCAGGCGCGTGGCGATGTCGCCGGCCGCCTCGCGGAACTCGTTCAGGTCCTGCCCGACG
>JAICNY010000053.1 GCA_025930955.1 Thermoleophilia bacterium | reverse complement strand
CGGGAGGAGGAGCTCGAGACCGGCCTCGACGAGCTCGTCGCGATCGCCCGCGACCGCGCCCGCGCTACCGCGGGCTGACGTCCGCCCCCTGACGGATCCACGCGCCGAGGAGCTCGCGCTCCTCGTCCGTCATCCCGGTCACGTTCCCGGGCGGCATCGCGCGCGAGTCGACCGCCTGGCGCCGGATCGCGTCCACGTGCGCCTCGATCTCCTCCGGCGTGTCGAACGTGACGCCGCCCGGCGCCGAGGACACGTCCGTCGGGTCGACCGAGTGGCACGCGAGGCAGCGAGCCTCGATCACGCGCTCGACGTCCGCGAACGCGACCGGCTCGGTGTCGCCGTCGGCGGAGGCGCCGTCGTCCGGGCGGAGGACGACCGCGAGCACGACGAGCGCGATCCCGGCGGTCGCGAGGATGCTCCAGCGCGTCTTCCCCTGGTGGCGGAGGTTGAAGAAGTGCCGCACCCAGGCGCCGATCGCCATCAGCACCAGCAGGACGAGCCAGTTCCGCGCGTGCCCGTATGCGAGCGGGAAGTGGTTCGAGATCATCGCGAAGACGACGGGCAGGGTGAGGTAGTTGTTGTGCACGGAGCGCTCCTTCGCCCGGATGCCCGGCGTCGGGTCGGGCTCGCGCCCCTCCTCCTTCGCGCGGACGAGCTCGCGGTGGGCGGGGATGATGTTGAAGAAGACGTTGCCGGCCATCATCGTCCCGAGCATCGCGCCGACCTGGATGAACGCGGCGCGGCCGCTGAAGAGCTGCGCCGAGGCATACGCGGCCGCGACGGTGAAGAGCGCGACCGCGAGCCCGAGCAGAACCTCCCGCCCGGCGAGCACGCGGCAGAGGACGTCGTAGACGACCCACGCGAGCGCGAGCAGCCCGATGCTCGCGGCGATCGCGGCCGCCTCGCCGATGTCCGCGACGGCCGGGTCGACGAGGAACCCGTCCGCGTTCGCGTAGTAGAGGACGACGAAGAGCGCGAAGCCGGAGAGCCACGTCGTGTAAGCCTCCCACTTGAACCAGTGGAGCGGGTACGGCAGCGTCGCCGGCGCGACCCGGTACTTCTGCGAGTGGTAGAAGCCGCCCCCGTGGACGGCCCAGAACTCGCCGGACACGCCCGCCTGCCGGTCCTCCCTCCGCTTCGGCGGGCGAAGGGAGAGGTCGAGGTAGATGAAGTAGAACGACGCGCCGATCCACGCGATCCCGGCCACGACGTGCAGCCAGCGCAGGAGGATCGTGAGCCAGTCGCTGAGATACGGATCCACGGGGCCGGGACCTTAGACTGCGCGCGTGCTCGAGATCACGGCAGGCCCGCTCACGTTCCGCGCACGGCTCGAGGAGGAGCTCGCGCCGCGAACGTGCGCCGCGCTCCGGAAGCTCCTCCCCCTCGAGGACAAGATCGTGCAGGCGCGCTGGAGCGGGGAGTCGGCGTGGATCCCGCTCGGCGAGCTCGAGACCGGCGTCGGGCCGGAGAACGCGAACTCGTATCCCGGCGCCGGCGAGCTCCTGCTCTACCCGGGCGGGCTCTCGGAGACGGAGATCCTCTTCCCGTACGGCGCCACGTGCTTCGCGAGCAAGATGGGCCAGCTCGCGGGGAACCACTTCGCCACGATCGTCGAGGGCAACGAGGGGCTCGCAGAGCTCGGGCGCCTCGTGATGTGGGAGGGCGCCCAGGACGTTCGCTTCGCGGAGGCCTAGACGCCGGCCAGCCGGCCGAGCGCCCCCGCGAGCACCTCGACCGCGAGCGCGACGTCCTCTGCGCTCGTCTCCTCCTCGGGGCAGTGGCTCGCGCCGTCGGCGAGGCTGCGGACGAAGAGGAGCCCGGTCGGAACGCCGGCCGCGGCGAGCACCATCGCGTCGTGCCCGGCGCCGGAGGCGAGCTCCTCGACCGGGAGCCCCGCGTCCGCGATCGCCTGGCGCAACGCGCCGGTCGGGCCGGGCGCGAGCGGCACGGGATCCGTCACGTGCACGTGGGCCTCGGGGACGGCGGTGAGAACCGCGTCGAGCCGCCCGCGGTCGGGCGCGCGCACGTCGACGCTCACCCGCGCCCGCCCGGGAACGACGTTCACCGCGCCGGGCTCGACCTCGATCCGCCCGCCCGTCGCAACTGCACCCTCGACCGCCCGTGCGGCGTCGCGCAGGCGCAGGACGAACTCCGCCGCGGCCACGAGGGCGTCGTCGCGCGCGTCCATCGGCGTCGTCCCGGCGTGGCGTGCGAGGCCGGAGAACTCCGCCCACCCGCGCGCGACCCCCACGATCGCGGTCGCGACGCCGAGCGGCGCCCCGCGCGCGGCGAGCACGACGCCCTGCTCCACGTGGCACTCGACGAACGCCGCCGGCGCGCGCTCGAGGCACCCGGCCGGATCGGGCGGGGGGAGGCCGAGGGCGGCGAGCGCCTCGCGCACGCTCACGCCGGCCGCGTCGCACTGCTCCAGGTCGTCCGTCGCCAGCCGCCCGCAGAGCGCGCGGCTGCCGAAGAGCCCGCGCCCGAAGCGGCTGCCCTCCTCGTCGCGGAAGGCGATGACCGCGAGCGTCCGCTCGAGCGCGCCGGCGGCGGCCGCCCGCCCGACCGCCTCGAGGCCGCCGACGACGCCGAGCGCCCCGTCGTAGCGCCCGCCATCCGGAACCGAGTCGAGGTGCGAGCCCGTCCAGACCTCCGGGAGCTCCGGCCGCGTCCCGGGAAGCCGGCCCACGAGGTTCCCGACCGGATCGACCGAGACCGCGAGCCCGTCCTCTGCCATCCACGCCGCCACGAGGTCGTGCGCCTCCTGCTCGGCGCGCGAGAGGCCGGGCCGGTTCGCGCCCGTGCCGCCGCCGAGCGCGAACAGCCGCTCGAGCCGCTCGAGGACGCGCTCCACGCCTACGCGGCTCCTAGAGCCCGAACGGGTTGACCGGCTTCGGGCCGGTCTGGAGGATGACGCCCTTCGACTCGGTGTAGAGGTCGAGCGTCTCGAGCCCGGTCTCGCGGCCGAAGCCGGACTGCTTGTAGCCACCGAACGGGATGCCGGGGAAGGCGCTGTACGGCATGTTGACCCCGACCGTGCCCGCCTTGAGCCGGGCGGCGACGCGGTGGCCGCGCGCGGGATCCTGCGACCAGACCGTCGCCACGAGCCCGTACCTCGAGTCGTTCGCGAGCGCGATCGCCTCCTTCTCGTCGGCGAACGGGATCGCGACGACGACCGGGCCGAAGATCTCCTCTTGTGCGACGACCATCCGGTTCTCGACCTTCGCGAGGACGGTCGGCGGGTAGAACGCGCCGCCGCCGTTTCCCGGCTCGCCGCCCGCGACGACCTCGGCGCCCTCGGAGACGCCCTCCTCGACGAAGCCGTGCACCTTCCCGCGATGGACGTCGGAGATGAGCGAGCCCATCTGGGTCTCCGGGTCGAGGGGGTCGCCGACCTTCACCTTCCCGGCCGCCTCGGCGAGGCCGGCGACGACCTCGTCGTAGACCGACTCCTCGACGAGCACGCGCGAGCGCGCGTCGCAGCTCTGGCCGGCCGAGTAGTAGATCGCGTACGCGGAGCTCGGGATCGCGTCCTCGAGCTTCGCGTCGGCGAAGATCAGGTTCGGGCTCTTGCCGCCCAGCTCGAGCGAGAGCCGCTTGACCGGGTCGGAGGCGAGCTTCATCACCTCCGAGCCGGAGCGCGTCGAGCCCGTGAACGAGACCTTGTCCACGCCCGGGTGCCCCACGAGGTAGGCGCCGGTCGTCGGGCCGTCGCCCGGGACGATGTTGACGACGCCGTTCGGGATCCCGACCTCCGCCGCGAGCTCGGCGATGCGAAGCGCGCTGAGCGGCGTCGCGGGATCCGGCTTCAGCACGACCGTGCAGCCCGCGGCGAGCGCCGGCGCGAGCTTCCACGCGGTCATCATCACCGGGTAGTTCCAGGGGACGATCTGCGCGCAGACGCCGACCGGCTCGCGCAGCGAGTAGTAGAGGAGCGAGCCGCCGACCGGGTGCGAGCGTCCGGCGAGCGAGCCGAGCACCGACGCGAAGAAGCGGAAGTTCTGCTCGGCGACGGCGACCTCGGCCTTGACGCTCGCGATCGCCTTGCCGACGTTGCGCGTCTCGAGCTCGGCGAGCTCCTTGCGGTTCGCGACGACCGCGTCGGCGAGCGCGTGGAGGAGCCGCGAGCGCTCGGTCGGCCCCGTCTTGCCCCACGGGCCCGAGAGGGCTCCCCGTGCGGCGGCGACGGCGCGGTCGACGTCGTCCGGCCCGGCCATCGCCGCGCGCCCGAGCGGGTCGCCGGTCGCGGGCTCCGCGAGGTCGCGGAGCTCTCCCGAGGCGGGCTCGACGAGCTCGCCGTCGATGAAGAGCCCGTACTCGCGATCGGTGGCGACGGCCATGCCGGGACGATAACCGGAGCGCGCCGGTCAGGCGCGGCCGAGCCGGCCCGGCCACCAGGACCAGCGGCCGAGAAGGAGCGCGATCGCCGGGACGACGAGCGTCCGGACGACGAACGTGTCCACGAGGATCCCGATCGCGACCGCGAAGCCGAGCTGGAAGAGCTGCTCGAGCGGCAGCGTCATGAGCACCGCGAACGTGCCGGCGAGGATGAGCCCCGCGCTCGTGATCACGCCGCCGGTGCGCTCGAGCCCGCGCAGCACACCCTCGCGCGGCCCGTGCCGCCGCGTCTCCTCGCGGATCCGCGCGACGAGGAAGATGTTGTAGTCCACACCGAGCGCGACGACGAAGACGAAGACGAAGATCGGCAGGCTCGCGTCCGTGCCGGGCGCGTCGAAGACGAACTCGAGCAGCGCATACGTGAGCCCGAGCGTCGCCACGAACGAGAGGACGACGCTCGCCACGAGGTAGAGCGGGGCCACGAGCGCGCGGAGCAGCGCGATCAGGATCAGGAGCACGACGAGAAGCGTCAACGGGACGACGAGCGACGCGTCGCGCGACGCGGCCGCGCGGCCGTCCGCCTCCTCCGCGGTCGCGCCCCCGACGAGCGCCGTCGCGCCCTCCCCGGCGGCGTCGCGCGCGGCCTCCCGCAGCTCGGGGATCGCGTCCACGGCCTCGTCGCCGTACGGGTCGCTCGCGAGCGTGACCGAAAGGCGGGCGATGCGCCCGTCCTCGCTTCGCTCCCCGGGCCGGACGGCCTCGACGCCCGGCACACCGGCGAGCGCGGCGGCGACGGCGCCGCTCGCCTCGTCCACGCGGGCCGGGTCGGACTCGACCAGGACGTCGGTCGTCGCCGCCGCGCCGGCCGGAAGCGCCTCCTCGAGCGCGCGAAAGCCCTCGACCGACTCCTGCGTCGCGCGGAAGCCCGACGCGAGCGAGAGCCCGGGCAGCGACACGAGGTTCCCGAGGGAGGCGAGCGCGAGCGCGGCGACCGTGACCGTGAGCGCGACTCCCGGCCGGCGGGCGACGACGTCGCCGATCCGCCGCCAGATCCCGGGGCGCCGCCGCTCCTCCGCGCCGGCGCGCGGGATCGCGGGCCAGAACGAGCGGCGGCCAAGCGCCGCGAGGAGCGCGGGGAGGAGCGTGAGCCCGGCGAGCATCGTGACCGCGATGCCGAGCGCGAGCACCGGCCCCGCCGAGCGGATCGAGCCGAGGTCGGCGACGAGGAGCGTGAGGAGCGCGAGCGACGTCGTCCCGCCGCTCGAGAGGATCGCGGGCGACGTGTGCGTGAGCGCGGCCTCAAGCGCCGCGTGCTTGTCCTCGACGCGGGCGAGCTCCTCGCGAAAGCGTGCGACGATCAGGAGGCAGTAGTCGGTCCCGGCGCCGAACATGAGGATCACGAGAATCCCGGTCGCCTGACCGTTCACGTCGAGCCCCGCCCGGGAGACGAGCGCGTAGACGATCCCGGCGGCGACGACGTACGCCAGTGCGACGACGACGAGCGGGACGAGCGCGACCGCCGGCGAGCGGTAGATGAGCAGGAGCAGGACGAGGATGAGGACGGTCGTCGCGAGGAGGAGCGTCGCGTCGATCGAGCCGAAGACCTCGACGGCGTCGACGCTCACGCCCGCCCCGCCCGTGACCCACGACTCGAGCCCGTCGTCGTCCCGCTCGCCGGTGATCTCGCGCAGCTCGCCGACCGCGGGCTCGATTCGCTCGATCGTCGTCGCGTCGAGCGGGACGACGGCGACGGCGACCGAGCCGTCCGGCGAGCGCAGGCCGGCCTCCTCGGCGCCCTCGTCGAGCGGCGAGACGACTCCCTGCGCGCCGGGGACGTCCGCGAAGGCCTCCACGTCCTCCGCGATCGCCGCCTCGTCCTCCGCCGTCAGCCCGTCGACGTTCCGGTACACGACGAGCGCGGGCGCCGTCCGGCCGGACTCGAACCTTTCCCCGAGCAGCCCGACGACCCGCGTCGATTCCGCGTCGGAGGGGAGGAAGACCACCGGGTCGTTGACGGTCGCCTCCTGCAGGCGCGGCTGGAGCGGGCCGAGCGCGACGGCGGCCAGGAGCCACGCCGCGATCACGAGCCACTTCGCGCGCGGGCCCGCCAGCCGAGCCCACCACGGCCGGGACGTTCTGTCCATAGTTTGTCTAGCTTACAAGGAGCGTTCGAAGACGGCGGCCTGGCCCTGCCCCACGCCGACGCAGAGCGTCGCGAGCCCGTAGCGGCCCTCGCGCCGCCGCAGCTCGTGCAGGAGCGAGACGACGAGCCGCGCGCCCGACATCCCGAGCGGGTGTCCCAGGGCGATCGCCCCGCCGTTCACGTTCACGCGCTCGGGATCGAGCCCGAGCTCGCGGATCACCTGGAGGCTCTGCGACGCGAACGCCTCGTTCAGCTCGACGAGGTCGAGGTCGGACGCGTCGATCCCGGCCCGCGAGAGCACCTTCCGCACCGCCGGGATCGGCCCGATCCCCATCACGCGCGGGTCGACCCCGGAGACGGCGGAAGCGACGAACCGCCCGAGCGGCTCCGCACCGAAGGCACTCGCCCGCTCCTCGCTCGCGATCACGAGCGCCGCTGCGCCGTCGTTCAGCCCGCTCGAGTTCCCGGCGGTCACGGTCCCACCCTCGCGAAAGGCCGGCTTCAGCGCTGCGAGCTTCTCGGCCGACGTGTCCGGGCGCGGGTGCTCGTCGCGCTCGACGTCGCCGACCGGGACGAGCTCGTCGGCGAAGCGCCCCGCCTCGTGCGCCGCCGCCCAGCGGCGCTGGCTCTCGAGCGCGAACGCGTCCTGGTCCTCGCGTGTGACCTCCCACCGCTCGGCGACGTTCTCCCCCGTCTCGCCCATCGACTCGAGCGGAAAGATCCCCGCGAGCCTCGGGTTCGGGAAGCGCCATCCGAGGGTCGTGTCCCATGCGGTCACGTCGCCGCGCGGGAAGCCGCGCTCCGGCTTGCCGAAGACGAACGGCGCGCGGCTCATCGACTCGACGCCCCCCGCGACGAAGAGATCGCCCGAGCCCGCGCGGATCGCGTGGCACGCCTCGACGACGGCCGAGAGCCCCGACGCGCAGAGCCGGTTCACGGTCACGCCCGCGACCTCCTGGGGCAGGCCTGCGAGGAGCGCGGCCATGCGTGCGACGTTGCGGTTGTCCTCGCCCGCCTGGTTCGCACAGCCGAAGTAGACGTCCTCGATCTCGCCGGCCGGGACGCCGGAGCGCTCCACCGCGGCGCGGATGGCGATCGCGCCGAGGTCGTCGGGGCGCACGCCGGCGAGCGCGCCCCCGTAACGGCCGACGGGCGTCCGGACGGCGGAGAGGACCACGGCCTCGGGCACGAGCGCGAGTCTAGCCCCCGCCGGTTGGCCCGCCGACCCGAGCGGGACGCGTGCCACACTTGGCCGCGTGCGCCCCGCCGCCCTCGCCCTCCTCCTGACGCTGGTCCTCGCGCTCGCCGCCTGCGGTGACGACGAAGGAAACGGCGGCGCGACGACCGGCGCGGAGACGACCGAGACGACGCCCGCCTTCGAGGATCCCGAGCCCCTTCCGCGCACCGAGGTGGTCGGCGGCTACCTCTACGAGGTCGAGCAGGACGGCTTCGAGGTCGCGGTGCCGCGGCGCTGGATCGCCCGGAGCTCCGGTCAGGTGCCCGACCCTCGCGCGATCCGCCGGCTCTCGGTCGACCACCCGGTGATCATCGGCTACTTCGAGGCGCTCGTCGGCGACTCGCCCACCCGCTTCGTGGCCGCGGCGCCGAGCCTCCGCAAGAACTTCGCCACGAACCTCACCGTCACGATCGAGGAGGTCGAGGCGGGAACGACGACGGAGCAGTACGAGCAGGAGACGTACGCCGAGATCCTCTCGACGGCGGCGAACGTGCGGGGCGAGATCCGGCGGAGCAACGCGCAGCTCGCCGTCGGGCCCGTGCGCGTGCTCCGCTACGAGCGCAGCTTCTCGGACGAGATCGTCCTCGAGACCCGGCACTACCTGTTCGTCGACGGGGAGCGCGCCTTCGGGCTCACGTACTCGACCGCGCTCCCCGACCCCACGTTCGACGCCGTCGTCGAGCGCTCGACGGAGTCGTTCCGGCTCACCGGCGACTAGCTCCTCCTGATCGCCTCCGCGCGCTCGCTCGGCTCTGAGAGCGCTCAGCCGACGAACTCGACGCGGACGGGCCGCTCGAGGGCGCCCGCCTGCTCCGCGCGGGAGAGCAGCTCGGCGACCGCCTTGCGGCCCTCGTCGCCGTAGTCCTGCGTCAGCCGGTTCACGTACATGCCGACGAAGCGATCGGTCAGCGCCGGGTCGAGCCCGCGGCCGAACCGCATCGCGTAGCGGAGCGCCTGCGGCCGATGGTCCAGCCCGGCCTCGATCGACGCGGCGAGCACGTCCGAGAGCCGGAGCAGCGCGTCGTCGCCGAGGTCGCGACGCGCGACGTTGATCCCGAGCGGGAGCGGCAACCCGGTCTCGAGCAGCCACCACTCGCCGAGGTCGACGATCTTCCGGAGCCCCTGCTGCGCGTACGTGAGCTGGCCCTCGTGGATGAGGAGCCCGGCGCGCGCGGCGCCCGACTTGACCTCGGCGATGATCTCGTCGAACGGCACCTCCCGGTAGGAGAACTCCTCACCGAGGCAGAGGCGGAGCGCGAGGAAGGCCGTGGTCATCCGTCCGGGGACCGCGACCTCGAGCCCGCGCAGGTCGTCGAGCGAGAGCTCCTCGGTCGCGACGACGATCGGCCCGTAGCCCGAGCCCATCGAGGCCCCGTGCGGGAGGATCACGTACCGGTCCTGCACCGACGGGTACGCGTGGAGCGAGATCGCACTCACCTCGAGCCGCCCCTCGAGCGCCCACTCGTTGAGCGTCTGGATGTCCTTCAGGACGTGCTCGAACTCGAACTCGCCGGGATCGACGGGACCCTCGGCGAGGCCCCAGAACATGAAGGCGTCGTCGGGATCCGGGCTGTGGCCGAGGCGGATCAGCAAGCGCCCGAGGGTAGCACCCTCCCTCCGCCGCGGTGGGGGGAAGCGTCGGCGCGGATTACGATTTGCCGCGTGGCGTCGAACGACCTGAGCGAGGCGATCCAGGACTACGTGAAGGAGATCTACAAGCTCGCGGCGGCCGGCGAGCGGGCGACGACGTCCGCGATCGCGCGCCGGATGGGGGTCGCGCCGTCGTCCGCGACCTCGATGCTGAAGAAGCTCGCCGCGCTCGGCCTCGCCGAGCACGCCCCGTACCACGGCGCCGTGCTAACGGCGGCCGGCGAGCGGATCGCGCTCGAGGTGATCCGGCACCACCGCTTGCTCGAGCAGTATCTCGCCGAGACGCTCGGGCTCGGGATCGACGCGGTGCACGCGGAGGCCGACCGGCTCGAGCACGTGCTCTCGGACGAGCTCGAGCGGCGGATCGACGAGGCGCTCGGCTTCCCGACCCACGACCCGCACGGGCATCCGATTCCCGACGCGGACCTGCAGGTGGCGCCCTCGACGTTGCGCTCGCTTACCGCCCTCGCGCCGGGCGAGGAGGCGACCGTGCGGCGCGTGCCCGACGGCGACGCGGACGTCCTCCGCTACCTCGCGGACCTCGACCTCGTCCCCGGGGGCCGCGTCCGGATGGGACGCTGCGAGCCGTTCGAGGGGCCCGTGCTCGTCACGGTCGGCGAGCGCGAGCACGCGATCTCGCGCGAGCTCGCGGGCCAGATCGGCGTCGCGTAGCTACGGCTTGTGGCCGAAGAACCAGCGCTCGAGGGGCTTCAGCAGCTCCTCCTCCTCGAAGAGCGCGACGTCCTCGTTCACGCCGTCGCCGCGCGAGATCTGGAGGTCGTCCGAGAGCGCGTTGTTCGCGGCCTCGAGCGCGTCGCCGAGCTCGTAGCCCTCGAAGATGTAGTCGTCCGGCCGCGGCTCGGGCGTGCGGCGCGCGTCGATGTCGATCGCCCGTCCGACCGCCCAGACGGCTCCCGGCCGCCGTTCGATCCAGATGGAGATCGTGTCGCGGTCACCGTTCTCGCCGAGGCCGTGCAGCGTCCGCTCGGCGAAGCGCATCGACCCTGAGTCCTGGGCCACGAGGGCACGATACACTCATGCGGCGATGGGCTTCTTCAGTCGACTGTTCGGCAACAAGGACGAGGGCGAGGGCGCCGAGGAGCAGCGCGGGAGCATCTCGAAGGAGGAGGCGCTGGCCGCGTACATCGTGCGTGAGCACAAGCAGGGCCGCTCGCTCGAGGAGATCCTCGACGACCCGTACCTGAAGAACCGCGCGACGGAGGAGCAGCGCATCCGGCTGCTCGAGCGCCCCGAGGTCATCCGCGCGATCGGCGAGGACACCGCCGAGATGGCCCGCGACCGCGTCCGCGAGAGCTAGAGCTCGATCCCGATCCCGCGCTCGCGCGCCCGGTCGAGCACGAGCTTGCCGGCGGCGAGGTCCTCGGCGGCGATCCCGAGGCTCTTGAAGAGGACGATGTCGTCGTCCGACTGGCGTCCGGGCAGCTCGCCGACGAAGACCTCCGCGAGCTCGTGCACCTCGAGCCAGTCGAGGACGCCGCGCTCGACCGGCTCGACGAGGTCGCCCGCCTCGAGCGCGGCCTGCTCGCGCGAGTCGCAGCAGACGAACGCGGCCCGCTCGAGGACGACGTTGTCGAGCTCTCGCGCCTCGAGCCGGTTCGCGCCGACGGCGCAGACGAGCGCCCCCGGGTTGAGCCACTCGCCGCGGAGGACGGGGTCCCGCGAGGTCGTCACGGTGACGACGACGTCCGCCTCGGCCGCGTCGCGGTACCACTCGGCCTCCTCGGCGCCGTGGCGTTCGCAGAACGCCCGCCGGCGCTCGTCGTCCCGGCAGTAGGCGACGACCTCCTCGATCCCCGGGAGCGCGGCGCGGATGCACTCGACCTGCGCCTCGGCCTGCCAGCCGCAGCCGATCACCCCGAGCGTGCGCGCGTTCGGCTTCGCCAGCCGGCGCGCCGCAACGGCGCTCGCCGCGCCCGTGCGTCGCTGACCGAGCCGATCGGCCTCGACGAGCGCGAGGAGCTCCGGCCGGTCGGCCGCCCAGAGCGCGAGCAGGAAGCGGGCGCCCTCGGCGAAGCCCGTGTAGCTCTTGTGCCCGGCGACGCCGAGCTCGAGGTCGGCGGCCGCCATCACGTGCAGCCGGCCCTCGTCGAGCCTGAGCCGGAAGCGCGGCCGGTTTTCGACGACGCCGCGCGCGAGCCGCTCGAAGCAGCCCTCGACCGCCTCGACGGCGTCGGCCGGCGGCAGGAGCTCCTCGACCTCGGCCTCGCGCAGGAAGAGCGGCATGGCGGAGTATCGTAAGCCGCGTGTCGGCGCCGGTCCGCGTCCCGCTCGAGGCGCTCGGCCCGCGCGGGCGGACGGTGGTCGAGACCGAGGTCGGCCCGGTCGCCGTCTTCCTCGTCGACGGCCGGGCGCACGCGGTCGCGAACCGCTGCCCGCACGAGGGGAACCCGCTCGTCGAGGGCGAGGTGGCGGGCGGCGTCCTCACGTGTCTCTTCCACCTCTGGCGCTTCGACCTCGAGTCGGGCGCGTGCCTCTTCGGCGACGCGCCGGTCGCCCGCTACGAGGCAGCCGTCGAGGGCTGCGAGATCGTCGTGCGGCTCTAGGCCACACGCACCCGGCTCCAGGGGAAGCCGGGGTCGCCGTACTCCTGCGGGTGGAGGAGGTAGGCGAGCAGCTCGACGCCGTCGACGACGCGGGGGCCGGGGCGTGAGAACATCGCGTCCGCGTCGACCGCGAAGACGCGGCTCTCCTCGCGCGCCGGCGTGCCGAGCAGGTGCCCGGCGAGCTCGAGCGGCGCGATCTCGGCGAGCGTCCGGTCGAGGTCGAAACCGCATGGCGCCAGAACGACGACGTCGGGAGCGAGGCGCGCGACGTCGCTCCACTGGAGCCGGTAGGACCGCTCGCCCGCGAGCCCCGCGACGTCCATGCCGCCGGCCGCCGCGACCATGTCCGGCACCCAGTGCCCCGCGGTGTAGGGCGGCTCGAGCCACTCGGCGACGAAGACCCGCGGCGCGGTCTCGACGCTTCCGAGCGCCGCGGCGACGCGCTCGAGCCGGCCGCGCATCCCGGCGACGAGCTCGTCCGCCTCGCCGTCGGCGCCGAAGCGCCGCCCGAGCTCCTCGATCCCGTCGACGATCCCGTCGAGCGTGCCCGGCGAGTACGCGATCGTCTCGGTGTCGAGCCCCGTCGCCTCCACGACGGCGCCGACGTCGTCGGAAGAGACGGCGCAGACGGCACAGAGCTCCTGCGTGACGACGACGTCGGGCGCGACCTCGGCCCAGCGCTCGGCGTCGACCGCGTAGAGCGGGTGGCCGTTCGAGGACGCGGCACTCACGGCGTCGTCGACCGCCGCGCTCGAGAGCTCGCCGGTCTCCACGAGCGACGCGGTCACGACCGGCCGCGAGGTCGCCTCCGGCGGGAAGTCGCACTCGTGCGAGACCCCGACGACCGAGTCGCCGAGGCCGAGCGCGAACAAGACCTCCGTCGCGGCGGGAACGAGCGAGCAGATCCGCAAGGCCGGCTCAGGGTAGCCGCGAAACCCGGTCGCCGCGGAAAAACGTTGACCCGGATCGTCGTGGCAACCGCCAGCCGTTGCCGGATCCACGGTCGGGGTGATGCGCCCGGCACGATTCGAACGTGCGACCTCAGCCTCCGCAGGGCTGCGCTCTATCCCCTGAGCTACGGGCGCGCGAAAGGTCAGTCTAGCGGCCGGGCGGCGGCGCCCCCGACGTCGAGGACGGCGTCCTCGGGAACCTCGACGCGAACGTACGCGAGCGCGACGACCCGTCCGTCGTCGCGGGCCGCGCTCGTGACGCGGCCGACCACCTTCTCGCCGTGGCGGATCTCCGTGTCCCGCGGCGGCGGGACGTCCAGGCCGTCGAGCGCGAGCACGCGCAGGCCGCGGTTCGCGTGGCCGCGGTAGTGGAGCCGCGCGATCGGCTCCTGCCCCGGGTAGCAGCCCTTCGTGAGGCTGACCGCGCGCTCGACGAGGCCGGCCTCGGCCGGCAGGACGCGCTCGTCGACCTCGGCGCCCCAGCGCGGAGTGGCCGCGCGGATGCGACGTACCTCGAGCTCGTCCGGTGAGAGCTCGGTCGCGTCCGCGGGCGGATCGGCGTCGAGGAGCTCGGCGCCGTGCGGACCGTAGTCGGCGGTCGGCACGGCGAGCACGCCGCTTGGCGGATCGGCGCCGAGCAGAACGACGCTCGCGTGCTCCTCGCGCGCGATCTCCGCCTTGGCCGCGAAGCGGAAGCGGACGAGCTCCTCGACCACGCGGTCCGCAAGCCCCGTCTCTGTCAGCAGGAGGAAATCGTCCGCTGCGCGGCGTAGGACGCTGAGCGGTGCGATCACACGGGCCTTCGCGGTCAGGAGAAGCGCCTCGCACGCCTCGCCGGCGGCGAGGGCGGCGACGTCGTTCGAGAGCATCCGCTGGAGGTAGTCCTCCGCGTCCGGCCCCCGAACCCCGACGTACTCACGAGGCCGCGTTGCCCACATTTTGTTGACATCCGTCATGTATACCGGTCGCTGCCCCCGCTTCACCAGGCCCCCGGCCCCGGCCGAGGGACTCAAGGAACCCCCCGTGATCTTCGATAGAGAACACGTGGTCGGCCTAGGGACAGTATGCCGCCGGCGCGCAACGCTCCTCGCGGCTCTCGCTTCGGTCGCGGCGTGCCTCGTCGCGCCGGGCGCCGCGAACGCCTCGGAGAAGATCGTCGACAACCCCGCCAAGCCGCAGCTCCGTGTGGACGCGAAGGGCCGCGCGGTCGTCTCGTGGACGAAGGGCGGCGTCCGCCGGCACGCGGCCGTGTGGGGCGCGATCAACGCGCGCCATCCGGATCCGACCCGCCCGCAGGTCAAGTTCAAGATCGACTACTCGGGCGGTTGGCGGAGGCTCGGCTTCCCGCTCTACAAGACGATCAAGAACCGGTGCGGGAAGTACGACGGGCCGTGGATCCCGTGGGCCGTGGCCGTCTGCAAGGCGCCGGACGGGAGCTACTGGGCGCTCCAGTCGTTCCGGCGCCTGCTCCCGAACCTCGGCCTCCGTCCGTGGCTGGCGTACCAGCGGAACCGCGAGCTCCACCTCTCCCACTGGAAGGGCCCGATCGCGAGGCTCGAGGTCTACGCGGACTGGGTGCAGAGCCAGCGCTGGCACGAGCTCTTCGGGCGCCTCACGTACAAGGGCGTCGGCGTCCACGGCTTCGAGACCCTCGGGTACGGCCGGCCGGGCGACGGCTACGGCCGCCTGATCTACCTCGACACCTACAACTCCGCGCTCGGAGCGGGCTGGAAGCGCGAGAACTCGTTCCTCGCCCGCCGCAAGGCCACGCCCGGGCACTTCTGCTACCACTTCGTGCCGCGCGACCGGTACTCCTGGTACCCCGAGGGCCCGCGCCGCCCCGCCGCGCACGGCGAGAAGTACCGTCTGACCGGCGGCGGCCCCGGCGTCACCCCGCTCGTCATGACGCGGGTGCAGGGCCTCGCCGACTACGACGGGGGCAACCCCGCGCACCTCGCGATCGAGGCCGAGATGAACGAGCTCAAGCGAACCGTCGTCGGCCCCGACGACGGCTGCATGGGCAACTAGCCGGCTGACGAGAGCAGCCCGCTGGCCGAGCCGCGTCCCGGCGCGGCCCACGACGGCCAGTGTCACTGCGATGGTGGCGAACGGGAGCGCGTACTTCGCCGCTTTCGCCATGTCGAGCGTTGCGGGCTTGTCGCAGTAGTCCCGCACCATGGAAACCCGCGAGCCAGAACGTCGCCGCCTGTATCGCCGTCACCGCGACCCGAAAAGTCATCGAAGCGACGAGGGCCGGCTTAGCCGGCCCTCGTCAAGAGCTGACTCCCTTAGGAAAGGGGGCCAACGGGGGAAACCTGGTTTCCCCGTTCTTACATCATCCCGCCCATGTCGGGCATGCCGGCGCCGGCGCCCGCGGGCTGCTTCTCCGGAGCCTCGGCGACGACCGCCTCGGTGGTGAGGATGTTCTTCGCGATCGACGCGGCGTTCTGGAGCGCCGAGCGCGTGACCATGGTCGGGTCGATGATGCCCGCCTTCACGAGGTCCTCGTACTCGCCCGTGTCGACGTTCAGCCCGTGGCCCTTCTGGCCCTCGCGGACCTCGTTGACCACGATCGAGCCCTCGAGGCCCGCGTTGTCGGAGAGCTGACGGATCGGCTCCTCGAGCGCGCGCACGACGATCGTCGCGCCCGTCCGCTCGTCGCCCTCGAACGAGTCGAGGGAGATCGCCGCCGCCGCGTTCAGGAGCGCGACGCCGCCGCCCGGGACGATGCCCTCCTCGAGGGCCGCCCGCGTGGCCTGCAGCGCGTCCTCGACGCGGTGCTTCTTCTCCTTCATCTCGGTCTCGGTCGCGGCGCCGACCTTGACGACCGCGACGCCTCCGGACAGCTTCGCGAGCCGCTCCTGGAGCTTCTCGCGGTCGAAGTCGGAGTCGGTGTTCTCGATCTCCTGCTTCAGCTGCTTGATCCGGCCCTTGATCGCGTCGCCCTCGCCGGCACCGTCGATGATCGTCGTCGAGTCCTTGTCGACGACGACGCGCCGTGCGCGGCCGAGCTGCGAGAGCTTCGTGTTCTCGAGCTTGAGGCCCATCTCCTCGGTGATCACCTCGCCGCCCGTGAGGATCGCGATGTCCTCGAGCATGCGCTTGCGGCGGTCGCCGAAGCCCGGCGCCTTGACCGCGACGCCCGTGAAGGTGCCGCGGAGCTTGTT
>JAICNY010000084.1 GCA_025930955.1 Thermoleophilia bacterium | reverse complement strand
GTAGACGGGAATGTCGAGCTCGATCGGGTTCTTCGCGAAGCGCGCGCCGAGCACCGTCTTCGTCTCGCACTTCTCCCGGTAGCCCTCGATCACGAACCGGGTGAGCGTGCCCGGCATGAACATGAGGTCGTCCCAGTGCGGGATCTTCTTGAACATCGAGAAGCCCCGCATCCGGTAGCGGCCGAGCTCGGCCTTCATGTGGATGTCGTTCAGGACCTCCGGCGTGAAGATCGGGCTCCGGCCGAGCACCGAGCGCCGCTCCGGCTGCCCGGCGCCGACGTTTCCGTGCACCTGGTCGTAACGGTCCGAGGTCGTCATAGGACGAGCTTCCTCTCCGCAGGCTCGAGGTTGTCGTAGTTGTAGAGCTTCTTGCCGCAGACGAACTTCTGGAGCTCCGGCGGGTCGCCGAGCCCGTAGATCGAGAACTTCCGCTCGATGAGCTCGGTGTCCGCGTCCGTCCACTCGCCCGGGACGCAGTCGATCCCGAGCGACTTCACGGTCCCGCCGACGTAGATCGTGCCGTCGTACATCGAGTCGCCGAGGCCGGGCCCCGCGTTCCCGAGGATGATCATCCGGCCGCGCTGCATCATGAACCCGGTCATCGAGCCGGCGTCCTCGCCGACGATGATCGTCCCGCCCTTCTGGTCGATCCCCGTGCGTGCGCCGACGCGGCCCTTGACGACGAGGTCGCCGCCGCGCATCGCGGCGCCCGTGAGCGAGCCGGCGTTCGACTCGACTTGGACGACGCCGGACATCATGTTCTCGCAGGCCGACCAGCCGACCCGGCCGGTCACGACGATCTCCGGCCCGTCGATCAGGCCGAGCCCGAAGTAGCCGAGCGAGCCTTCGAAACGCAGGCGGCAGCGCGTGAGGATCCCGACCCCGAGGGAGTGCTTCGCGCCCGGGTTCAGGACGGTGACGTCCGTGATCCCCTCCTCGTAGAGCAGCCGGCGCAGCTCGAGGTTGATCTGCCGGGTGGTCAGGTCGTGCGCGTCGAACGTCGCGCGCCCGTCCTCGACGGTCGCGACGCGCGGCGCCTCGGCGTTCGGCTCGGCGAGCCCGCGCGCGTCGTACGTGATCCGCTGCTCGCCTACCGCTGCCATACGAGCACCTCGCTCTCGTACGGGTCGTAGGTCTCGATCTCGCGGTCGAGGACGGCGCGGATCGCGATCTCCTCGGAGGCGAGCGCGACGACGTCGTCCGACTCGTAGAGGACGAGCGGCTTCGCGGCCATCTCGTCCTTCGCCACGCCGAGCGCGTCGTCGGTCACGGCGATGTACGTGAAGACGCCGTCGAGCTCCTCGAGCGAGTCGCGCATTGCGTCCTCGAGCGACGCGCCGTCGCTCATCTTCTCCGCGAGGTAGACGGCGATGATCTCCGAGTCGCACTCGGACTGGAACCGGTGCCCGCTCCGCTCGAGCCGGCGCTTCCACTGGAAGTAGTTCGTGAGCTGGCCGTTGTGGACGACCGCGACGTCCGAGAACGGGTACGCCCAGTACGGGTGCGCGCCCGAGATGTCGACGTCCGACTCGGTCGCCATCCGGACGTGGCCGATCGCGTGCGTGCCGGTGAAGCCCTTGAGCTCGTACTGGTCGGAGACGGTCTCCGCGTCGCCGAGGTCCTTCACGATCTCGAGCGAGTGGCCGAGCGAGAGCACCTCGCAGTCGGGGATGTCCTCGAGCCGGTCGGCGATCGCCTTCAGGTCGGGCTCGCCGCCGTTCGCGGCCGGCAGCTCGAGCTCGATCCGGTACGCGTACTCCGTCTCGGCCTCGACGTCGTGCACGGTCGCGCCGAGGCCGCGCAGCCGGTCGAGCACCTGCGCCTGGTGGCGGCGGAGCCGGTCGGCGAACTCGAAGTCCCGCGGCGTGTTCGCGTCGGCGAGCGTGTAGCGCATCAGGATCCGGTGCCCGCGCGGGCCGTAGAGCGCGTAGCCCGTCGAGTCGGGGCCGCGGTGCTTCATGGACTGGAGCATGCGCGTCAGGTCGCGCCCGATCTCGTGGGTGCCGTCGCGGTAGATCAGCCCTGCGATTCCGCACATGGTCGTTTACCCCTTTGTCGCTACGGCAGGACGTCGAGGTAGCGGTCGCGCTCCCAGTCCGTCACGGCCGCGAGGAACCGTTCCCACTCGTCCTTCTTGTAGTGAAGATAGACGTCGAGGAGCCGGCCGGGCAGGGCGCTCTTGACCACGTCGTCCTCCTCGAGCGCCTGGAGCGCCTCGCCGAGGTGGTCGGGCACGCGCTCGACCTCCGCCCCCTCCTCGATCACGTCGTAGATGTTCCGCTGCTGCGGCTTGCCCGGGTCGAGCTTGCGCTTGACGCCGTCGAGGCCGGCGCGGAGGAGCGCCGCCTGGGTCAGGTACGGGTTGCAGGAGGAGTCGACGGCGCGGAACTCAAAGCGCCCGCCGCTCGCCACGCGCACGAGGGTCGTGCGGTTCTGCCAGCCGTAGTCCTTGTAGATCGGCGCCCAGAACCCGAAGTCCCAGAAGCGCTTGTACGAGTTCACGGTCGGCGCCGTGATCGCGCAGAGGCCGCGCGCGTGCTCGAGGATGCCGCCCATGAACTGCAGGCCGATCTTGGAGAGCTTCGCGGGGCCGTCCTTGTCGTAGAAGACGTTGTTGCCCTCCTCGTCCACGAGGGTGAAGTGGTGGTGCGCCCCGTTCGCCGAGACGCCGGTAAACGGCTTCGGCATAAAGGTCGCGAGCACCTCGTAGCCGTCCCCGTACGTGCCGCGGCGCGTGTGCTCGCGCGCGACCGCCGCGCAGAGCTGGCGGTACGTCGAGAGGTTGTCCGCCGTCCGCACCGCGCGGTCGAAGAGGAAGTTCAGCTCGAGCTGGCCGGGCGAGTCCTCGTGGTCGCCGTACGTCGGGTGGATCCCGAGCTTCTCGCCGTACTCGATCACGTCGAGGATGACCGGGCGGAGCTCCTCGAACTGGTTGATGTGGTAGCACCACGGCTTCGTCACGCCCTCCGCGGCGCCGGCGTCGGCGCCCATGGGCCGTCGCATCCACATCATCTCGGGCTCGATCCCGCAGAGGAACGTGTAGCCGAGCTCGGCCTCGATCTCGTTGACCGTCCGCTTGAGGTTCTGGCGCGGGTCGGCCTCGAGGAGCTGACCCGTCTCGGTGTCGTAGCAGTCGCAGAACACGCGCGCGACGCGCGAGTCCCAGGGGAGCTGCTGGAACGTGTCCAGGTCGGCGATCGCCGCGAGCTCGGACTCCTCGGGGCCGAAGCCGATGTAGCGATCGGCGCGGTCGACGAAGAGGTCGGCCGTCGCGCCGTAGACGAGCTGGTACCCCTCCGACGCGACGCGCTCCCACATGGAGGCCGCGACTCCCTTGCCGTTCACGTGGCCCGAGACGGAGACCTGCTGGAAGAAGATGTACTTGATCCCCAGCTCGTCGATCCGCGCGCGGATCTCGTCGATCTTTGCCCAGCGGGCAGGATCGTTCCGCGCTTCGTCGAGCGTCGGATGGGGGTCGGGGATCGACCCCTTGGACAGCACCTCCTGGACGAGCGACGGCCGCTCTACGACAGCCACGTAGACCTCCCTTCCTGGGTTGGACGCCACCTTATCGCCGCGCCGAGGCCCGACCAAGGCGCCTCCGGCCGGCCCGCGGGCATTGTGGAACTTCCGCTCACGTCCCCCGTCCGCCGATGGAGGAAGTGGCCATTCAGTCACGCACGATCCAGAAGAGGAGCGCGTCTCCGTCGCCCATGTTCCGCCAGCCCTCGACGAGCGCCTCGTCGGCGAGGACGACCTCCCCTCCCCGCACGACGGCCGGGCCGCCGGACGTGACGACCTGCACGAGCCCGCGTGCGACGGCGACGAGCTCGACGTGCTTGTGCCCGAGGTGCGGCCGCCCGGACGCGCCGGGCGCGAGCGAGACGACGTATGCCCGGAGCCCGGGGCCCGGATCGTCGAGGAGCGCGAGCGGCTGCCCGCGGCTCTCGCGGCCCTCCTCGCGCAGGCGCCCCACGCGGAAGCCGGGCGAGCGGTCGCCGCGGAGGAGCTCGTCGAGCGAGACGCCGAGCCGGCTCGAGAGCTCGAGCACCGTCTCGAGCGAGAGCCCGCGCTGCCCCCGCTCTGCCTGCGAGATCGCGCTCGGCGAGACGCCCGCGAGCCGCGCGAGATCGGCTTGGCTCAGCCCGCGCGCCTGCCGTGCCGCCCGCAGACCCGCCCCGAGCCGGCCCGACACGGGAGCCGGCTCGAGCAGCGGCAGCCCGTCTTCCAGCCGGTAGCGGAACACGGCTCCCTCGGCGCCGGGCGGGCGGCCATGCGCCTTGGCGATCCTGACCCGGTCGCGTGAGATCGCGACGACGCACTGCGTCACCTCGTCCACGTGGCGCCGGAGCGCCTGGTCTGCGTCCGCGTCGAGCGCCCAGTGCGCGATCACGCCGAGCTCGAGCAGGCGAGGGCAGCAGAGCCCGAAGAACCGCCGCGTGGCCTCGGAGCCCCAGCGGGCGACCATCGTGTCGAGCGGGTCGAAGACGACGAGGTTGCGGGCGGGGGCGGCGCAGCGGCGGGCGAGCTCGTCGAGCAGCGGCCCGGGGCTCCCGAGCGGCGATCCCGCGTGCGCGTGGACGATGCGCAGGCGCGGGTGCTCCGCCGCGATCTCGTCCGGGTGCGACGCGAGCGCGACGTAGGCGGCGAAGTCGTACGCGGACGCGTCCCGCGTGACCGCCCGGAGGAACGGCGTCGCGGACGCGCCCGCGCTCACCTCCCAGACGACGTTGTCCCCGCGGTAGAGCCCGCCGAGCGGCTCGTCCAGCTCGGGGAGGCCCGTACGGGCTACGAAGGCCGGAGACTCCTCCGAAAGCACCGCTTCCATCTTCTCACGGCGTGCGAACCGTTGCTATCCGTCGTGTGGACTGCCCACACCTGGAGGCGCAAAGGATGGGTGAGCGGGACGTGGGCCGCATCCGAAGGCCGCCGTAGGCTCGCCCGGTCGCATCCTTCCCCACGAACGAGCGGCGTCACGAGCGGAGCGGGGCTCGATGCGGCAAGCGGCTAGGACCCCGTCGAAGGAGGCTGGACCATGGCTACCAGGAGAAGGGAGGGCGCATGGAAGATCAGCTAGAGGGGCTGACAATCATCTTCACCGAGTTCTACTACTGGGTGACGATCGTCTTCATGTTCCTGATCCACCTCGGGTTCATGATGTACGAGGCCGGCTACGCGCGGCGCAAAAACGTCCAGCACACGGTGCTGAAGAACGTGCTCCTGATTCCGCTCGTGACGATCACGTTCTTCTTCTTCGGCTGGTGGATCTACAACTCGTCGATCACGACGGGGCCGTTCCTCTACGGAGAGTGGACGGAATCCCTCCCCCAGGGCATTCCGTGGAACGAGCTCATGGCGCCGAACATGCAGGACCGGATCAACGGCGTCTTCTGGGCCGCGTTCCTCCTGTTCTCGTGGACGGCGGCCTCGATCGTGTCGGGCGCGATCATCGAGCGCGCGAGGATCGCAGGCTTCCTCATCATCGCGGTCATGCTCGGCTCGGTCACCTGGATCATCGACGCCGCCTGGGGCTGGCATCCCTCCGGCTGGATGGTGCAGATCATGGGCTACCACGACGCGTACGCCTCGGGCGTCATCCACGCGATCGCGGGCGGTACCGCGCTCGGCGTGCTGATCGTCCTCGGCCCGCGGATCGGGAAGTTCGGGCCCGGCGGGCTGATCCGGCGGATCCTGCCGCACAACATCTGGATGACGTGCCTCGGCCTGTTCATGATCTACACGGGCTTCTGGGGCTTCTACGTCGCCTGCAACATCCCCATCCTCGACGTCGGCGGGGAGAGCGGCTCGTTCTTCTCGGCCACGAACATCTACCTCATGCCGACCACCCTGTCGGCGATCACGTTCAACTTCCTGACGTCGCTCGCGGGCGGGCTGCTCGCCGGCTACCTGGTCAGCCGCGGCGACCTCTTCTGGACGTTCTCCGGAGGCCTCGCGGGGATCATCGCCGCATCGGCCGGGAACGACCTCTACCACCCGATGCTCGCGTTCGTCGTCGCCATGGTCGGGACGTCGATCGCATACCTCGGCCACAACTTCGTCGAGCGGCGCTTCAAGATCGACGACGTGGTCGGGGCGGTCGCGGTGCACGGCTACGCGGGCGTGTTCGGCGTCGTCATCGCCGGGTTCCTCCTCTGGGGCTACCCCGCGGCGGCGCCGGTCGAGGAGGGCGTCGCCTGGTTCACGACGCCCGAGGGCTGGCCGGCGATCAACCCGGTCGGGAACACGCTGGGCGCGCTCATCATGTTCGGCGTGCTCGGGTTCATCCCGGGCTACCTGATGGCGAAGCTCGTGAACGCCTTCGGGCTCCTGCGCGTGCCCGCCTCGGTCGAGGCGGCCGGGCTCGACGCCCATGACGTCGGCGACGTCTACCCGTATCTCCCGCAGCGCGACACGCTGTTCGAGATCGCCGAGCGCGAGGCGGCCCTCGAGGCCGTTCGGGCCGGTAACGGGCGCGGAGCCGCGAGAGAGGAGGTCAGGCGATGACGGTCCTCGGCTTCAGCACCGGGCTCGACTCGTTCGCGAACCCGACGGAGATCGGGCCCCTGTACCCGTTCGTGGGCGCGGAGTGGTTCTTCGTGCTCCTCGCGGTCGTCCTCTGGCTGCTCTGGCACGTGCTCCAGATCCGGCTCGAGAACCGCGACAACGAGCGGGCCGTGCAGACGTACGAGCGCATCGGGCTCGACCGCGTGATGTTCTACGGGGGCAGCGCGGACGTCCCGAGCGACGAGGAGTGGGCGCGCCGCGAGGAGCAGCGGCGGCGGGTCCAGACGCCCTCCGCCGGGGAGCCCTCGTCCGACCTGGACGACCCCGTGGAGAAGTTGCCTCCGGTTCCGCCCGGGCGCAACGACGGCTAGGAACGGTCAGTGGCCGGGGGCGGCGCGCGCCGTCCCCGGCCCCTCCGCGCGGTGCCCCAGGGTGCGCGAGAGCGCCGCGGCGCGCTCGAGGAGCGCCGGGACGGCGGCCTTCATCGCGGCGGGCCCGAAGCGGCCGGCCGGGCCCTGGACGCCGAGGATCGCCACGAGCTCGCCGTGGACGCCGCGCACCGGGGCGGCGATCGCGTTCAGGTCGTCCTCCCGCTCGCCGGCGGCCTCGGCGTAGCCGTGCGCGCGGGCGCGCTCGAGCTCGCGCCCCAGGTCGGCTCGACTCGTCGTCGTGCGCGCGGTGAAGCGCTCGAGCGGCTCCGGCGGCAGCTCGGGGACCGATCCGAACGCGAGGAGCACCTTTCCGGTCGCGGTGGCGTGAGCGACGCTGGGGCGGCCGAGCCGCGCGACGCTCTGGACCGACGCCCCGCTCTGGACGAAGTCGACGGTGATCGCCCGGCCCTCCGCCGGGGCGGAGAGCGTCGCCGTCTCGCCGGTCGCGCGGACGAGCGCCTGGAGGTGCGGGCGGGCGACCTCCCGCAGGTCGGTGCCGGCGAGCGCGGCGCCTCCGAGCTCGACGAGCCGGAGGCCGAGGCGATAGCGGCCCGTCGCCGGGACGTGCTCCACGAGCCCGCCGGCCGCGAGGGTCGCGAGGACGCGGGAGACCGTGCTCGGGCTGAGGCCGGTCGTTCGCGCGAGCTCGTTCGTGCCGTGTTCGCCGCCGTGCTCGAGCGCGTCGAGGAGGCCGATCGCCCGCTCGACGGCGGCGATGCGGCGGGCCGACGGTTGACCGGTTCTCGCCATGCGGGTACGCTCGAGCCGAATTCTGGCATGTCATTTCCACCAGCGCAATAAGGAGCTCGACGTGACCGACCTCTCCAATGCCCGCTACGTCGTCGTCGGCGCCGGGATGCACGGCCTCTCGACCGCCTACCACCTCGCCCGCGAGCTCGAGGCCCGCGGCCTCGGGGAGGGGAGCGACGTCCTCGTGCTCGAGAAGAGCGAGCCGGGCGCCGGCGCGACCGGGATCGCGTGCGGCGTCGTCCGCAACAACTACTTCCAGCCGGCCATGTCCGAGCTCATGCAGGCGTGCGTCGAGGTCTGGGAGTCCGACCCCGAGGGGTACGCGTACCAGCCGGTCGGCTACATCGCGCTCGGCGCGGCGAGCCAGGAAGCCGACCTCGTGGCGACGTACGAGCGCCAGGAGCGGATCGGCTACCGCTCGCGGATCGTCACCGGCGAGGCCGAGGTGGCCGAGTACATGCGCGGGCTCTTCCCCGACTGGCGCGCCCGCGGGGTGACCGTGTGCCTGCACGAGCTCCAGGGCGGGTTCGCGTTCAACCGGGAGTCGGTCGCCGGGCTCGCGCGCAAGTGCGAGGCGGCGGGCGTCCGGATTGCGACCGGCGTTGAGGTGAGCGGGTTCGACTCGGCGGGCGACGGCTCGATCCGCGCGGTCGAGACGTCGGCGGGCAGCGTCGAGGTCGGCGAGCAGGTGGTCGTCGCGCCGGGGCCGTGGGCGCAGGACTTCTGGAGGATGCTCGACCTGCCGCCCACGATCGACATCCGCCTCCCGTCGGGCGAGGTCGAGCGCGACCGGCCCATGTGGACGTTCTGGAACCTCCAGGAGGGCGAGATCACCGTCGACCCGACGCTGTTCGCGCTCGCCGACGGTGGGGCACCGCCCGTCATCCACCTGGACAGCGACGCGCCGCTCCACACCGACGACGGGAAGCTCGTGACCGACGAGCTCTGGGGGATCTACTTCAAGCGTGACCGCGACGGCGTGCAGGGCGGCGCCTCGCCGCTCGTCGTGGACGGGGACGTCGAGCTCGATCCGTACCCGCTGACGACGGACGTCGACCCGGACTTCCCGGACATGTGGTGCGCCGCGCTCTCACACGCGATGTCGCGCTTCGAGGGGATGCGGCCGCGGTACCGGAAGGCGCGCTCGGGCGGCGTCGGCTCGTTCACGGCGGACAACTTCCCGGTGTTCGACTTCCTCCGGCCGAACCTCTACGCGATCCTCGACTCGAACCACGGCTACAAGATGATCGGCGTGGGCCGCGAGGTCGCACGCACGCTCCTCGGCGAGCATTCCGGGCTCCTCTACCCGTTCCGCTTCGAGCGCTTCGAGACGGGCGACCTTCACCCGGTCTCCTCCTCGCCGTACCCCTGGTCCTGACGGACGAGCCCGCCGCGGCCATTGTCCGGTGCCAGGCACCGGACCATCGCCGCGGGCCACGTCTGCGACGGCCGTGCCCCGGGGACTGTCCCCGGGGCACGGCCCTTCGGGGCCCGTCCGGTGCCAGGCACGGGACGAGCCCGCGGGGACACGTCCCGGCGCGTGAGGCGGCGCCTGGAGCGGGGCCGCGGCGCGCTCGGGCGCGGACACGGCCGCCCGAGCCATGGGCGAGGGCCTGTCCCCTGGACACGGCCCGCCGGGACGGGCCGCGGTCCTAGAGCGACCGCTCGGCGCCGGGGATCCAGTCGGTCCCGGCCAGGGGGACGCGGGCCATCGCGGCCGCTTCGATCGTCAGCGCGACGAGGTCCTCGGGCTCGAGGTTGAGCACGTGCGTCTTCCCGCAGGCGCGGGCGAGCGTTTGCGCCTCGAGCGTCAGGACGCGGAGGTAGTTCGCGATCCGCCGGCCGCCGAGCTCTGGGTCGAAGCGGGCGGCGAGCTCGTCGTCCTGCGTCGAGATCCCGACCGGGTCGCGGCCGGCCTGCCAGTCGTCGTAGTAGCCCGCCGAGGAGCCGATCTTCGCGTACTCGCGCTCGTACTCGGGCGAGTTGTCGCCCATGGCGATGAGCGCCGCCGTGCCGATCGAGACCGCATCCGCGCCCAGCGCGAGCGCCTTCGCCACGTCGGCGCCGCTCCGGATGCCGCCCGACACGATGAGCTGTACCTTGCGGTGCATGTCGAGCTCCTGGAGGGCATCGACCGCGAGCCGCACCGCGGGCAGCGTCGGGATCCCTACGTGCTCGATGAAGACGTCCTGTGTCGCGGCAGTCCCGCCCTGCATCCCGTCCACGACGATCACGTCCGCGCCCGCCTTCACGGCGAGCTGGACGTCGTAGTACGTCCGCGTCGCGCCGACCTTCACGAAGATCGGCTTCTCCCAGTCGGTGATCTCGCGCAGCTCGCCGATCTTGATCTCGAGGTCGTCGGGGCCGGTCCAGTCGGGGTGGCGCGAGGCGCTGCGCTGGTCGATCCCCTTCGGGAGGTCGCGCATCTCCGCCACGCGGTCCGAGATCTTGTGCCCGAGCAGCATCCCGCCGCCGCCCGGCTTCGCGCCCTGCCCGACGACGACCTCGATCGCGTCCGCCTTGCGCAGGTCGTCCGGGTTCATGCCGTAGCGCGACGGGAGGAGCTGGTAGACGAGCAGCTTCGAGTGCCCGCGCTCCTCCGGCGTCATCCCGCCGTCGCCGGTCGTCGTCGACGTGCCGACCTCGCTCGCCCCGCGGCCGAGCGCCTCCTTCGCCGGCGCGGAGAGCGCGCCGAAGGACATGCCGGCGATCGTGATCGGGATCCGCAGGTGGAGCGGCGTCTTCGCGTGGCGGGTGCCGAGCACGACGTCCGTGTCGCAGCGCTCCCGGTATCCCTCGAGCGGATAGCGCGACACGCTCGCGCCGAGGAGGAGGAGATCGTCGAAGTGCGGGACTCTCCGCTTCGCGCCGAAGCCGCGGATGTCGTAGATCCCCTCGCGCGCCGCCCGCTGGATCTCGGCGATCACGGCGCGGTCGAAGAGGTACGACTCGCGGAGGTTCCAGGGGCGGCCGTTCGCGTCGCTGCCGTCGCTCATCAGTAGGCGGCCGCGTTGTCGACCTTGAACGTGTAGAGCTGCCGCGCCGAGCCGTAGCGGCGGAACGAGGCCGGATCGACGTCGTCCACGCCCGCGTCGGCGAGCAGGCCGCGCAGCTCCTCCACGTGCTCGTCGCGCATCGGCTTCTCGACGCAGTCCGCGCCGAGGCCTGCCACCTCGCCGGCGACGTAGAGGTGCGCCTCGTAGAGCGAGTCGCCGAGCGCTTCGCCCGCGTCGCCGCACACGACGAGCCGTCCGCGCTGGGCCATGAACGCGCTCATGTGCCCGACCGACCCGCGAACGACGATGTCGACCCCCTTCATCGAGATCCCGCAGCGCGAGCTCGCGTCGCCCTGCACGACGATCAGCCCGCCGCGGCCCGTCGCGCCGGCGTACTGACTCGCGCTTCCGTCGACGAGCACGCGTCCGGACATGATGTTCTCGGCGAGGCCCGGGCCCGCGTTCCCGTGCACGCGAACGGTCGCGAGCTTGTTCATGCCGGCGCAGTAGTAGCCGACGTGACCCTCGATCTCGACCTCGAGCTCGGCGTCGAGCCCGCACGCGACCGCGTGGGCGCCGTTCGGGTTCACGACCCGCCAGTGGCGCGGGCCGGCGCCGTCGCGGGCAAGCTCGTGGAGCCGGCCGTTGAGCTCGCGGAGCGGCGTGACCGCGAGGTCGACGACCTCGACCGCCGTCGCCTCCGGGGCGTTCGCCGTCACGAGACCGCCGCGCGCTCCCACGCGTACGGGACGGCCGGCGCCGGCTCCCACATCCGCGCCTGCGCGGCGCCGGGGAGGACGGCGATCGCCCGCCACTCGGACGCCATCGCGACCCACTCGTCCGTCTCGGCGAGGACGGCGGGCTTGCACGCGATCGGGTCACGGAGGACGGCGAAGCCGTCGAACGTCCCGACGAGGAAGGTGTAGAAGCCGTCGAGGTCCTCCAGGCAGCCCTCGAGCGCCTCCTCGAGCGACGCGCCCTCGCGCATCCGCCACGCGACGTAGCCGGCCGCGACCTCGGTGTCGTTCTCCGTCTGGAACTCGATC
>JAICNY010000169.1 GCA_025930955.1 Thermoleophilia bacterium | reverse complement strand
GCCGCGAGGATCCGGTCGACCGCCTCGTCGACCGCGAGCAGCGTCCGGTACTGGCGCCCGCGGAAGCGCTTCCCGCGGGGGAGCAGCGCCCGCGCGCCCCGGCGGACGTAGCGTGGCTTGTCGGTGAGGTCGCGCTCGCGGAGGTTCGGTGGCGCGAAGGGCGGGAGGCGCAACCGCCGGCCCGCGTGGCGCGGAGCCGGCGTCGCCGGCCAGTGCGCGGCGGCCGGCGCGAAGTAGAGGAAGAACGGAGCCCTGCTCGTGCGGACGAAGTCCACCGCGCGGGCGGCGAGGACGTCCGTCGAGTAATCGCCCGGCGAGCCGCCGTACCGGACGAGCCGCCCGTCGAGGCTGAGGGTGTAGCCGTAGTACGCCCAGCCGCTCGAGAACGAACTCCAGACGCTCCAGCCGGGCGGGACCGTCGTGCCGCGGTACGCGTTCAGGTACTTGCCGACGAGCGCGGTGCGGTAGCCGGACCGCCTGAGCGCGACCGCGAGCGTGCGCCGCTCGGCGCCGGAGCTCCGGAACGCGTCCCAGGCGCCGAACGGCGCACGGTTGCTCCAGACGCCGGTTCCGCGCGGCGAGCGCCCGGTGAGGAGCGAGGAACGCGCCGGGCAGCAGAGCGGGTCGGTCACGAACGCGTTCGCGAACCGCACGCCGCGGGCCGCGAGGCGGTACTTCACGCGCGGCATCCGATCGGTCGCGTCCGCTCGCTGGTCGTCCGTCACGACGAGGACGATGTTCGGGCGCCGAGCGTCGGCGGGCCCGGCGACCGCTCCTCCGACGAGAAGAGCGGCGAGGAGGGCTCCGGCGGAGGGCCAGATCATGGCTGTAGACAGTAGAGGTATAGGTCTGAATAGTCAAGAAGCGACTATTCGTAATCTAACCGAGAGGCGTATACTCCGTCCCGTGGCGAAGAAGAACGGACGGCTCGGAGAACGGATCCGGGCGGCGCGCGCCGAGCGCGGCTGGAAGCAGAAGCACCTCGCGGCGGAGGTCTCGGTCGAGCCGATCACCGTCTCGCGCTGGGAGCGCGGCGCGACGACGCCGGACCTCGAGGTTCTTCGCCTCGTCGCCGGCGCGACCGGCAAGCCGCTCAGCTTCTTCGTCGACGACGGTGCGCCGAGCGCCCAGGCCTCCCCGGAGCTCGCCGACGCGGCGACGCGCATCGAGGCGGCCGCGGGGCGGATCGCCGAGGAGAGCGAGCGGATCGCGGTGCTCCTCTCGGAGCTCGTCGAGGAGCTACGTGCCGCGCGCTCCGGCTCGTAGGAGAAACGCGTACGCCGTTCCCGTGGCGGGGCGGCGCTCCGGTTCCTTCGCGAGGGCGGTCACGAGGGCGGCGGCGAGCGGCGCCGGAAGATCGGCCCGGGCGGCAGCCGGGTCGGCGGGCTCCTCGAGCAGGTGCGCCCGGCATGCGGCGACGACGGAGCGCGCGGCGGCAAATGGCGGCGCGCCCGTCGCGCACTCGTACGCGAGGCAGCCGAGCGCGTAGACGTCGGCGCGCGGGCCGACCGGCTCGCCGCGGATCGCCTCCGGCGCGAGGTAGTCGGCGGTGCCGGCGACTCGCCCCTCCTGCGTGAGAACGGTGTGCGCCTTCGCGCGTGCGAGCCCGAAGTCGCCGAGCGCGGCCGCGCCGTCGTCCCGGAGCAAGACGTTCGACGGCTTGACGTCCCGGTGGAGGAGCCCGGCCCGGTGGAGCGCGTCGAGCCCGGATGCGACGTGCCGGACGACCCGGACGAGCTCCTCCCGCTCGAGCGGCCCGCCTGCGAGCCGGTCGGCGAGCGAGCCGCCGGCGACGAACGGGGCGGCGAGGTACGGAAGCCCGTCCGCCTCGCCGTGGTCGACGACGGGGATGAGGTGCGGATGGTTGAGCGCCCGCGCGACCTCGCTCTCGCGCTCGAACCGGCGCCGGTACGACGGATCCTCCGCGAGCCCCGCGTGCAGGACCTTGAGCGCGACCTCGCCGGGCGGGCCCTCCGCCCGGAAGACCGCACCGACCTGGCCGCGCCCCAACGGCTCCGCGAGCGTGTACGGCCCGAGCCGCTCGCCCGGCTCGGGGAACGCGGCTCCTTCGCGCGACGCCGGCATCCGCGGCACCTTAGTCACCGCTGACGGGTCTCGCGACGATTGCCTCTAGTCAGGGCGCCGGGCGTGTGGTACCACCGCCCTATCTCGTCGCGCGCCAGAATCGGCACCGAGTTCGCCGGCTACCGGATCGAGGCACTTCTCGGCCGCGGAGGGACGAGCACGGTCTACCGGGCCGAGAGCCCGCGCCTCGGCCTGCGCGTCGCGCTGAAGATCCTGAATCCCGAGCTCTCCGACGACGAGATCTTCCGCGAGCGCTTCGTCCGGGAGGCGCGGCTCGTCGCGCGAATCGAGCACCCGAACGTGATCACGATCTACGACGCCGACGCCTTCGGCGACGAGCTCTACATCGCGATGCGCTACGTCCCCGGCGGGGACGTGAACGACGCGCTCGCGGACGGGCCGCTCGCTCCCGAGCGCGCGCTCGCGCTGCTCGCCCAGGCCGCCAGCGGGCTCGACACGGCGCATGCCCACGGGCTCGTCCACCGGGACGTGAAGCCGGCCAACCTGATGCTCGACGGCGGCGGCCGGCCGGGCGCGCCCGAGACGGTGTACGTCACGGACTTCGGGCTGACGAAGCATTCGCAGTCGGGCAGCTCGCCCACGCCGACGGGAGTCCTCCTCGGAACGATCGACTACGTCGCGCCGGAGCAGATCGAGGGCCGCTCGCCCGACGGCCGCGCCGACCTCTACTCGCTCGCGTGCGTCGCGGTCGAGTGCCTGAGCGGTCGGCGACCGTTCGAGCGCGACAACGAGGCGGCCGTCCTGTGGGCGCATATGCAGGAGCCGCCGCCGTCGCTCAGCGAGCGCGCGCCCGAGCTCCCGAAAGGCGTGGACGAGCCAATCTCGCGCGCGCTCGCGAAGAATCCGGACGAGCGCCAGTCGAGTTGCGCGGAGTTCGTGGAGGAGCTGCGCGAGGCGCTCGCTCCGTTCAGCCGACGGCCGGCGAAGGAGGCGGCCGGGCGCCGGGCTCCCTCGCGGGTCCGGCTCCTCGCAGCCGCGCTCGCGGGCGTCGCGGCCGGCGCGGCCGGCGTCGGCGCCGCGGTCCTGCTCGGAGACGGCGACGAAGCATTCCCCGGCGCGGCGGGACGGACGGAGACGGTCGTCTCGACCGTCGTCACCACCGTGACGGGCCCGGAGCCCGAGCTGCCGACCTTCATCCCGCTGCAATTCCGCGAGCGCTGCCGCTCGGTGTCGCCCCAGACCGCCGACTTCGACGCGAGCTACGTCTGCACCCCCGGGGGGCCCGTGTCGACGGTGCGCTTCAGCCACGCGATCAGCGGCCCGCTGCTCGCCTCGTACCTCCGGCGTCGGATGGAGCGGGTCGGCATGCGCGCGCCGGCGAGCGACCGGCCGATCGTGGCCGAGGGCTCGTGCGCCGAGCAGGTGCTTCCGGCGATCGAGCATTGGTTCCAGCTCGGGCTAGCGGGTCACCAGTCGGCCGGCGAGCTGCCGGGCGCGTCCGCCGACGGGCGCGTCCTCTGCTACGAGAGGGGCGGGGTCGCGCACATCGAATGGACGACCGGAGTTCTCGGTGTCTATGCCCATGCGTCCGGACCGCGCTTCCCGCGCCTCTACCAGTGGTGGCGCACGAACTCCGGGCCGGTCTCGTAGCGCGCCTCTCCGGGTGCGCTTCGGCGCGCGGCGGGCCCGAGGCTGTGGACGAACCGGCACGAAGCCGGCACACCTCCGGCACGGACGCGCGCGCCGGCCCGCGATAGCGTTCGTCCTGGGAGCCTCGCGCCCCCGACGGGGGATTGCGCGCCGGCGCGGCAGCCGGTCGGCCCAGCCGCGCGCACGACGAGGTGGGGGAGGCAGGATTCGAACCTGCGAAGGCGGAGCCAACCGGTTTACAGCCGGTCCCCTTTGGCCACTCGGGAACTCCCCCGGCGGACGCGGATTGTAGCCGAGCATCCCCGCCATCCAGGCTCAAGGCGCGCGTGGGGGCGGCCGATACGCGGAGAGGCCATGGACCTGAACGCACTCCTCGCCGAGACGGTCGCGCGCGGCGGCAGCGACCTCCATCTCAAGGTCTCCTCGCCGCCGATGGCTCGCCTCGACGGCTCACTCGGGCCGATCGCGGAGGCCCCGCTCACGGACGCGGACCTCGAGCGCGCGCTCGAGATCGTCGCCGCCCGCACGCCCCAGAAGCTCCAGCTCTTCCAGGAGAGCGGCGACCTCGACACCGCGTACACCGCGGCCGGGGTCGGCCGCTTCCGTGTGAACGGCTTCCGCCAGCGCGGCTCGATCTCGATCGCCTTCCGCCACGTGCCGGACGAGGTGCCGACGTTCGAGAAGCTCGGCCTCCCGCGCGGCGTCGAGCTGCTCGCGGACGAGCACCGCGGCCTCGTGCTCGTCACCGGCGCAACCGGCTCGGGGAAGTCGACCACCCTCGCCGCGATGATCGACAAGATCAACCGGACGCGGAAGCAGCACATCGTGACGATCGAGGACCCGATCGAGATCATCCACCGCGATCAGAGCTCGATCGTGAACCAGCGCGAGGTCGGCCTCGACACCGAGTCGTTCAGGCAGGCGCTCCGGCGCGTCCTCCGGCAGGACCCCGACGTGATCCTGATCGGCGAGCTCCGCGACGAGGAGACGGCGCAGACCGCGCTCCAGGCCGCGGAGTCGGGCCACTTCGTCCTCTCGACGATGCACACGGTCGACGCGGCCGAGACGGTCGGGCGCCTCATCGAGTTCTTTCCGCCGACGAAGCAGCTGATGCTGCGGCAGATCATCGCGGGCGTCCTACGGGGGGTCGTGAGCCAGCGTCTTCTCCCCGCGAAGGACGGTGGCAGGTTGGCAGCCGTGGAGGTGATGGTTAACACTGCACGGATCGCCGATCTGATCCGCGACCCGCTGAAGACCGACGGGATCCTCGAGGCGATCGAGGAGGGCGGGTACCACCACATGCAGAGCTTCTCCCAGCATCTCGTCCGGCTCGTCCTCGACGAACGCGTCGAGTTCGAGGTCGCGGCGACGGCCGCGACGAACCGGCACGACTTCGAGATCGCCGTCCAGCAGGCGGCGCGCCTGAAGAACGCCGAGAGCGCCGCCGCGCCGCCCCCGCCGCCCGCCGGGCCTGCGGTGAACGGCGCGCCGCGCGTGGAGGACGAGCTCGGGACGCTCCGCTTGGCCGGGCCCTAGGCACGATGCTGCGGCGCTTCACCTTCGTCCTTTCCGCCGCCCTCGTGGCGGCGTTCGCCGTCCCGGGCGCGCAGGCCGCCGCGCCGAGCCCGCTGCCCGGCTATACGACCCCGAACGCGCCGGGCACGATCGTCGTCCCGTTCTCGATCTCGACCCCGCCGGCGCGGCCCGCGCAGCGCTCGTATGCGCAGCTCCTCGGCCTCTGGCAGGAGGCGGGCGCCG
>JAICNY010000162.1 GCA_025930955.1 Thermoleophilia bacterium | reverse complement strand
GCTCCGAGAGACCGAGCCCATGCGGGCAGACCTCTCGATGGACTGGGACTTCGACGGCGAGGAGTTCAGCGAGGAGTGGAAGCTCCGTGCCGAGACGCGGAAGATCCTCGGCGAGCCCGGTCTCCCGCTCCAGGCGACGTGCGTGCGCGTGCCGGTGCTCGTCGGCCACGCGCAGGCCGTCTGGGTCGAGACCGAGCGGCCGCTCGCCCCCGACGAGGCGCGCGAGCTCCTCGCCGCGGCGCCGCACGTCGAGCTCGCCGACTTCCCGACGCCGGGCAGCGCAGCCGGCCGCGACACGGTGCAGGTCGGTCGCATCCGCCGCGACACGACCTCCGAGCACGGCCTCGCGCTCTGGATCGTGAACGACAACCTCCGCAAGGGCGCCGCGCTGAACGCCGTCCAGATCGCGGAGACGCTACTGGCGCGTCAGCGGCTCGCGGCCTAGCTAGGTCGCCGAGCTGCGCCTGCGACGGCGCGCCTCGAGGCGCGTCACGAGCTCGCGGAGATCCCGCTGGATCTCGCGGAGCTCGGCCGTCAACCGCCGCCGCTGGTCAGAGGTCAGTCTCTTCTTCGCCATCGTCATCCTCGAAGAGCTCGATCAACACATCGAGCTTAGCGTCGACCCGCATCAGCAACTGAATCAGCGCGTCCTCGAGATCCCAGTCGATGCGCGGTTCGTTGTCCAGCGGGCCATCGTGCTGAAGCTGACTGGTAGCCGCAACGGCCGAAAGGGCTACGGCCGCTGCGGCACGGGCGGAGCGGGGGCGAACGCCTCCTTCACGTGGCGCAGGACGCGGGCGGGCGCGCCCTCCTCGACCGGCTGGAGCCCGCCCAGCTCGAGCCGCGCGAGCGCAACCTGCCCCGACCAGCGGATCGGCGTGAACCCGAAGTCGGCGAGGAAGTCGCTCGGGAAGATCGTCCGGTGGACGAAGAACCGCTCGTACGCGCTCTCGCCCTCCGGGTAGCGGTAGCCGAACGTCTCGATCGCCTTGACGCCCCGATCGCGCGCCTCGCCGATGACCGAGAGGAAGAGGCTCTGCATCACCCACGGGGCCGACGCGTCGACGAGGTACGCGCACGTGATCAGCACCGCGTCGCCCGACGGCGGCCCGGCCGGCATCACGCGGGCGCGCTGGAAGAAATGCGCCGGCCCGGCCTGGACGAACCCGAGCAGCCGGTCCTCGTCGCCGACGTAGAGCGTCCCCCACGCGCCCCAGTCGTCCTCGACCCGGTGCGCCCAGCGCCGCTTGTCCGTCGTCCGGTTCGGCCGCGCCTGCCAGAAGACGCACTCGACGCACGGCGGCGGCGCCCCGCCGATCGAGGCGCCGGTGACGGGCTGGAGCCGATAGGGCACGACGGTAGTTTGGCGAACCGGCGCCTAGGCGCGGCCGAGCGTGAGGAGCGTGGCCTCCGGCCTCGACCACAGCCGGAACGGGACGAAGCTCGTCCCGAGCCCCCGGGACACGTGCAACGCACCCGCCGGAGTGTCGAAGAGGCCCTCCCAGTACGTCGCCCTCAAGTCCTTCAGGCGGATTCGCCCCCAGGGCGAGGGCACGGCGAGCTGCCCGCCGTGGAAGTGCCCCGCGAGCACCAGCTCGAAGAGGCCTTCCGGCACCCGCCTGACGATGTCCGGGTAGTGGCAGAGCAGGATGCGCAGGTCGGCGTCCCGGTCGGCGCGCGCCGCCGGGCGCGATCCGCCTCGCCGGTACGACGAGGGGTCGACGCCGACGATCTGCACCCGCGCGCCCCCGACCTCCACCACCGCCTCGTCGTCGCGCAGGAGCCGCGTCCCCGGCACGGCGAGATCCGAGAGGTCGGCCGGCCGGCGGAACGGGTCGCGCGAGTCGTCCACGTCGTGGTTCCCGAGGACCGCGAACGTCCCGAGCCGGGGTCGCAGCCGCCCGAGCGCGTCCTCGAGGGCCCGGCGTCCCCGCGCCCGCGTGACGAGATCCCCCGTGATCGCCACGAGATCGGGGCGCTCCTCGTCCGCCCAGGCGACCGCCTTGCGAAGCGCCCGCGCCCCGAGCGAGATCGTCCCGAGGTGGAGATCCGAGAGGTGCAGCACGCGGAGGCCGTCGAGCGCTCCCGCAAGCCCGGGCAGCGGAACGGGGACGCGCCGGAGCTCCACCCACTGCGACTCGAAGAGCGACCACGCCGCCGCCCCGGCCCCGAGGCCGGCCGCCCCGCCGAGCCACCGGCCGCGGGCTACGGGGCTTCGACCTTCTCCAGCACGGGGTCCATCGAGACGACGTGGCGCCTGAAGCGGAGCTCCGAGTCCTCGAGCCCGGCCGCGACGCCGATGAGCTGCGAGAGGTGGAGGATCGGCATCCCGAACGAGCGCCCGGTCGACGCCTCGAGCTTCTGCTGCCACGCGTCGAGCGAGAGGTGGCAGAGCGGGCACGGCGTCACCATCGCGTCCGCGCCGGCCTCCATCGACTGCTCGATCGGCTGGATGAGCTCGTTCAGCGCCGTCTCCTCGCGGGCCTGGATGATCGGGAAACCGCAGCACTTGATCTTCGCCGGGTAGTCGATCGCCTCGCCGCCGCAGGCCTCGATGATCGCCTCGAGCGACGAGGGACGGTCCGGGTCCTCGAACCCGAGGAGCTTGGACGGCCGCAGAATCTGGCACCCGTAGAACGGCGCCACCTTGAGGCCCTTGAGCCCCTTGTGGGCGACCGACTTCAGCCTGTCGTAGCCCTCGCCAGCCGCGATGAGCCAGAGGAAGTGCTTCACCTCGACGCCGCCCGAGTACGGAGGCGCGCCGACCGCCTCGAGGTTGTCGCTGACGCGCTTCATGAGCGCCTCGTCGTTCTGGAGCATGTGGTTCGCCTGCCGCAGGTTCAGCGTGCAGACGTTGCAGATCGTCATGAGCGTGTCCGAGCCGGTCGCCTCCGCGTACGCGAGGATCCGCGCGTTCAGGTGGAGGTAATAGTCCGGCTCCGCCTCGTGGATGTCGCCGGCGCCGCAGCACGTGACGGACTCGAGCTCGTCCAGTTCGATCCCGAGCTTCGGCGCGAGCGCCTGCGTGGACGTGTCGAGCTCCTTCGCCGAGAGCGACGCGAGGCAGCCCTTGTAGTAGGCGACCCTCATCCGCGTGCCTTCTCCGGCGCGATCCGGCTCGCGGGCGCCTTCTCCGGGTCGTCGTGCAGGACGTGCTCGATGCGGGAGAGCGCGCGCTCGCCCTGGATGTGGCCGGCCGCGCCCGTGCGGCCCTGCGAGCGCACGAGCTCGCGGAGCATGCGCGCCTCGCGGACGTCCTTCGCGACGTGCGGCGGGAAGGGCAGCGGCACCTTGCCGCGCTTGGCGAGGGAGACCGCGAACTTCGTCTGCCTGATCGCCTCGGCGAGCCCCTGCGTCTTCGGCACGAGCTCGGTCTCGCGGAGCCACCCCGTCGTCTCGGCCGAGCGGACGAACCACTTCGCGTGCTTCGCACCCATGTCGCGGTCGATGCCGGCCTCGATCGACTCGGCGCCGAGCTTCGCGATCGCGTCGCGCGGGTCGACGCCCTTCGGGCAGCGCTCGTTGCAGAAGTAGCATCGGGTGCAGTCCCAGATCCCGTGCTCCTCGTTCAGGGCCTCGAGCCGCTCGATCTTCCCCCGGTCGCGCGGGTCTCCGACGAAGCGGAAGCCCTTCGCGAGCGCCGCGGGCCCCAGGAACTCCGGGTCGGCCTCCATGGAGTTGCACTCCGAGACGCAGCAGCCGCACATGATGCAGAGCGACTCCTTGTGGATCGGGTTCATCGCCTGCTGCGAGTGGCGGAACTCGCCCTCGGGATGCTCCTGGTAGCCCGTGTCGAGCCACGGCTTGACGGCGCGGATCTTGCTCCAGAACGGCCCCATGTCGACGACGAGGTCGCGGACGACGGGGAGGTTCCCCATCGGCGAGACGACCGGGACGTGGCCGCGGTCGACGTAGGGCTTCATGCGCTCCTTGCACGCGAGCACGGCGCGGCCGTCGAGCCGCATCCCGCAAGAGCCGCAGATCATCATCCGGCAGCTCTTGCGGTACGCGAGCGTGCCGTCCACCTTGTCCTTCACCACGTCGAGGCAGTCGAGGAGCGTCGCCTCCTCGCCCACCGTGACCTCGTAGCGCTCGAGGCTGCGCTCGCCGGTCTCCGCGTCGGAGCGCCAGATCTTTAGGACGACGTCCATCGCCCCGAGCGTAACCCCCCCGCCGTTCGTCTGCAGTTCCGTCGCCATGGGCCTCCTAGTCGGTCTCCTGCAACGTATCCGTCCTGCCCGTCGCCACGCTACGACGTCCCTACCCCGCCGTCTTCGCCGAGGTTCAGGACCTGCTCTGGCGGCGGCGGCTCGATCTCGACCTCGGCGCCGAAGTCGTAGAGCTCGGTCGTCACCGTCACGTCCGCGGCCGAGCCATCGGCGGTCGTGACGTCGGCGTAGACCATGCGCACCCGCCGCACGCGCCCCTTGTCGTCCACCCAGACGTCGGTCGGCACGTCGGCCGAGCCGCCGGTCGAGAGGCTCTGCTCGATCACGGAGCGGTACTCCGGCGAGCGCTCCGCGGCCTCGCGAAGGTCGATCGTGAGCCGGTAGCGCGTCGTCTCCTCGCCGCGCACCTCCTCCGTCCCGACCTCCTCCGCGTCGTCGGCGACGCGGAGGTACGCGAGCGCCTGGGCCGGATCGGCGCGGTCGAAGCCGCCGAACTGGCCGAGACGGCCGCCCTCGCCGAGGTCGACCGCGACCCACCGACGCACGGGCCCCTGGGCGGCGCCGGGCGCGGCCATGTACAGGACCTGGCCGTCGTAGACGATCTCCGTGCCCGCCACGTCGGCGCGCCCGCCCGCCTCGGCGACGTTCAGCGCGAGGCGGCCGCGCGGGGGCTCGGCCTGGAACTCGCCCTCGCCGGCGATCCGCACGGCCCCCTGTGAGCTCTCGTACTCGATCGCGATGCTCGAGCGGTAGCTCTCCGCCTGCGCGGTCTCCACCGCCGCGACCGCGACCGGGGTCGCGGCGTCGCCACCGGCCGGCGCGTCCGCCTCCTCGCCGCTCCCGTTCCCGTCGCCGCCGCAGGCCGCGAGGACGGCGGCGAGCGAGACCGCCGCCGCGAGCCCCCCGAGCCCGCGCATCAGTACGTCCGCTCCGTCGGCTGCCAGCGGGTCATGCGCACCTCCCGGTAGGAGAGCTCGGGCCCGCCGCCGTTCCAGGTCGAGATCGAGTGCTTGAGGAACTGCTCGTCGTCGCGGTTCGGGTAGTCGTGCGGGCGGGAGTGCGCGCCGCGGCTCTCCTTGCGCGCGATCCCCGCCTGGAGCATGACCTCGGCGAGATCGAGCAGGTAGCCGAGCTCGATCGCCTGCGTAAGGTCCGAGTTGAAGACGCGCCCCTTGTCCTCGACGACGATGCCGCGGTCGTACCGCTCGCGCAGGCCGCGGATGATCTCGATCTGCCGCGCCATCTGCTCCTCGCGGCGGAAGACGCCGAAGTTCTCGAGCATCGAGGCGCCGAGCTCGTCGCGGATCTGCCACGGCCGCTCGCCGTCGCGGACGTCGAGGAGCGCCTGGAGGTCGCGCTCGGCATCGCGCAGCGCCGACTCGGGCGCGGACGGCGCGCCGGCGGCCCCGTGCGCCGCCTCGGCCGCGTGCCGCCCGGCGCGCACTACCACATGGGCGGGGTCGAGACGGACGAGTGGGGCAAGACGGCGCTCGACGGCCTCTACGCGGCCGGCGAGGTGGCGTGCGTCTCCGTCCACGGCGCGAACCGGCTCGGGGGCAACGCGCTCATGGAGACGATCACGTTCGGCAAGCGCGCCGGACGCCACGCCGCCGACTGGGCGCTCTCGAACACCACCGTCACGGTGCCGCCGAGCGTCCTCTCCGATGCCGAGCGCGACGTCCGGGAGCTGCTCGACCGCGAGGACGGCGAGCGGCCGTGGCAGATCCGCGACGAGCTCGCCCGCACGAT
>JAICNY010000207.1 GCA_025930955.1 Thermoleophilia bacterium | reverse complement strand
CTCACCGACCCGGCCCCGGCTACCGCCTTCGCGCACCTGGACGCGACGACGGTGCTCTCGCGGGGCATCGCGGAGAAGGGGATCTACCCCGCCGTGGACCCCCTCGAGTCGCGCTCCCGCCTCATGGCGCCCCAGTACATCGGGCAGGAGCACTACGACGTCGCGCAGACCGTCGTCCGGATCCTCCAGCGCTACAAGGAGCTCCAGGACATCATCGCGATCCTCGGGATGGACGAGCTCTCGGACGAGGACAAGCTCGTCGTCCAGCGCGCGCGCAAGATCCAGCGCTTCCTCTCGCAGCCGTTCTTCGTCGCCGAGGCGTTCACCGGCTCCGAGGGCAAGTACGTGCGCCTCGAGGACACGGTGCGCGGGTTCGCCGAGATCATCGACGGCAAGCACGACGAGCTCCCCGAGGCGGCCTTCTACATGGTCGGGACGATCGAAGAAGCGGTCGAGCGCGGCGCGGAGATGGCCGAGCCGGCCGCCGCGTAACGGCCGATGGCGGAGACCGGCACGCGGACGTTCTCGCTCTCCGTCGTCACGCCGGAGGGGGCCGCGTACGAGGGTGAGGCCGAGCGGCTCGTGGTCCCGGGCGACGCCGGCGAGATCGGCGTGCTCGCGCGACACGCGCCCCTCGTTGCGATGCTGCGCGCGGGGGAGATCCGGATCAAGTCGGGTGGCGAGTGGCAGAGCTTCGCCGCGGGGCCCGGGTACTTCAAGGTGCAGCGTGACCGTGCGATCGTGCTCGTCGACGACGCCGTGCGGGCCGAGGACATCGACGTCGAGCAGGCGCGGCGGGAGATCGAGGAGGCGGAGGCGCTCCTCGAGCGCGCGGAGGCGGGCGACGAGGAGATCGACCGCTGGCGCGTCGAGCAGCGGCTCCGCCACGCGCAGAACAAGCTCGAGGTCTCCGGACGCTAGCGCCCCACCGTGGGTGGCGCCGAGGCGCCTTGCGTGACATCGCGCGCCTGGTGTAATATTTTTCTGACACATGAAAGACATACAGGGAGATACGCTGACCGGCGACCGCCTCGTGCGCGTCCTGGCCGCGCTCGCGAACCCGCACCGGATCCGCATCCTCGCGGCCCTGGCGGCGGAGCGGGTGCACGTGAGCGGGCTCGCGCGGCAGGTCGGCCTGAGTCGGCCGCTGGTGCACATGCACCTCCAGCGGCTCGAGGCGGCCGGCCTCGTCGCGGGGAGCCTCGAGCTCTCGGACGACGGCAAGGCGCTCAAGTTCTTCGAGGTGACCCCGTTCGCGCTCGAGCTGACGCCGGCGGTGATCGCCGCGGCCGCGGAGACCCTGACCGACCCGAAGGAGGAAGACGAATGACGGCACTGGCGCAGACGAGCTGGCCCGATGCGAGCATCGCGATCGTCGGGATCCTGTTCGTCACCACGCTGTCGGTGGTGGCGATCTGGCAGATCTTCGCCACCGCGAAGGCCCGCATGGCCGTCTCCCGCGAGCAGGCCTACAAGCGGCTCGCCGAGGAGGCGGTGCAGGTTCAGTCCAAGACCGCCGAGGAGCTCGGGCGGACGAGCGCGGAGCTCACCGAGCTGCGCCGGCAGACCGGCGAGCTCGAGCGGATGCTGAAGGAGGTGCCCTAGCGCCCGTTCAGGCCTCGTTGCGCTCGATTACGACGGCGTTAAGCGCCGCCCCGGGGCCTTGATCGTGGCCGCCGGCCCGGTAGGTTGGAGCGCGACCCACCCGCTCCGAGCGGCCATGGCGTGATCGAACGCCTCCCTCTCCTGGGTTGCTCGGGCTCTTCAACACCCGAGAGCGCCCCCGTCCCCCCGGGGGCGTTTCTCCGTTAAGGGGCCCATTTCGGAGAGAAAGCGTCCGGCGCCCTCCCGGACGGGGCTCCAAGAGGCAAACTTCGGAGGAGATGGCCGTCGCCACCTCCGCCTCGACGGAAACCCGCCTGCGCGAGCTGCTCGCGCAGCGCATCGCGGTGCTCGACGGCGCGTGGGGGACGATGCTGCAGGGCCGCGGCCTCACGGAGGAGGACTTCCGCGGCGAGCGCTTCCGCGACCACCCGAGCGACCTCAAGGGCGACCCCGACCTCCTGAACCTCACGCGGCCCGAGCTCGTCCTCGACGTCCACCGCGCGTATCTCGAGGCCGGCGCCGACATCACGACGACGAACACGTTCACCGCGACCGCGATCGCGCAGGCCGACTACGGGCTCGAGGAGGCGGTCTACGACATGAACGTCGCGGGCGCGCGGCTCGCGCGGCAGGCGGCGGACGAGGCCGGCGGGCGCTTCGTCGCCGGGTCGGTCGGCCCGCTGAACATCGCGCTCTCGCTCTCGCCGCGCGTCGACGACCCGGCGTACCGGGCGAAGACCTTCGACGAGGTCCACGACGCGTACGCGGAGCAGATGCGCGGTCTCGCCGACGGCGGCGCCGACCTCCTGCTCGTCGAGACGATCTTCGACACGCTGAACGCGAAGGCGGCGATCGCCGCCGCGCGCGAGACGGCGCCGGAGCTCCCGCTCTGGCTCTCCGTCACGATCGTCGACCTGAGCGGGCGCACGCTCTCGGGCCAGACGCTCGAGGCGTTCTGGGTCTCCGTCGAGCACGCCGAGCCGCTCGTCGTCGGGGTCAACTGCTCGCTCGGCGCGAAGGAGATGCGCCCGCACGTCGAGGAGCTCGCACGCCTCGCGCACACGTACACGAGCTGCCATCCGAACGCCGGCCTGCCGAACGCCTTCGGCGGCTACGACGAGGGCCCGGACACGACCTCGGCTCTCCTGCGCGGCTTCGCCGAGGAGGGGCTCGTCAATCTCGTCGGCGGCTGTTGCGGCACGACGCCCGAGCACACGCGCGCGATCGCCGCCTCCGTGGCCGGGATCCCGCCGCGCCGCGTGCCCGCGCGCCGGCGCACGACGCGCTACGCCGGCCTCGAGCCGTTCGAGCTCTACGAGGACACGACGTTCACGATGATCGGCGAGCGGACGAACGTGACCGGCTCCGCCCGGTTTCGCGAGCTCGTCGAGGGCGGCGACTTCGAGGGCGCGCTCGAGGTCGCGCTCGAGCAGGTGCGCGGCGGCGCGAACATCCTCGACGTGAACATGGACGCCGACCTCCTCGAGTCGGACGCGGCGATGACGCGCTTCCTCAACCTGATCGCGACCGAGCCGGAGGTGGCGCGCCTCCCGATCATGATCGACAGCTCGCGCTGGTCGGTCGTCCAAGCGGGCCTGCGCTGCGTGCAGGGGAAGGCGATCGTGAACTCGGTCAGCTTGAAGGAGGGGGAGGAGGACCTGCTCGCGAAGGCGCGCGAGGCGCGGCGCTTCGGCGCGGCGCTCGTCGTCATGGCCTTCGACGAGGACGGTCAGGCGGAGACGGTCGAGCGGAAGGTCGAGATCTCGGGCCGCGCGTACGACCTGCTCACGCAGGAGGCGGGCGTCCCGCCCGAGGATCTGATCTTCGACCCGAACATCCTCGCGGTGGCGACGGGGATCGAGGAGCACGCGGGCTTCGGGAAGGCGTTCATCGAGGCGATCCCGCTGATCAAGGAGCGCTGCCCGGGCGCGCGCGTTTCCGGCGGGATCTCGAATCTCTCGTTCTCCTTCCGCGGGAACG
>JAICNY010000175.1 GCA_025930955.1 Thermoleophilia bacterium | reverse complement strand
GAGGCGCGCGGCATGACGCGACGCCTCCCCCCCGCCCAGGAGCTCCGACAGCTCCTCGAGCCGGACCGCCTTGTCCGCGAACGACCCGGCCCGCGCGTGGAACGTGATCGACCCCAGTCCCTCTCGCATCGCCTCGAGCCCGCGCTCTACGTCGCGCGCGTAGGAGAACGCCGCGTCATCGAGCCGTCCGGCGAGCACGTTCTCGTTCCCGGCGACGATCAGCTCCGGGTCACCGCCGTTCGCGACAAACGCGAAGCGGCCCGGCTCCAGCGGGAAGTAGCGCTGGTGGGACTGCATGACCGTCTCGACCACGCGGAGGGGCAGCTCGAGGAAGCGCTCGTCGTACCGCCCGGTGAGGACGAACGGCCGTTCCACGAGATGGACGACCTCGGCGAGGACGCCGTTCGGGTCGCTCCACTGGCCGAGGTCGTCGAGCGCGCGGAGGATCTCCTCGCGCCGCACCCGATGATCGGGCTCGACGCCCGCGTCGCGGAGGCGCTCGGCGTACTCCGCTGCGGTCGGGATCTCGACCGCCCCGGTCACGAACCGCTCGCCGTAGGAGTGCCCACTCGACGGGACTTCGCCGACCTGCACGTCGAGCGTGTCGCCGTCCAGCTTCGCGCAGACCCAGCGCACCGGGCGGGCGAACCGCAGGCCCGAGGAGTCCCAGCGCATGGTCTTGGAGAAGACGATGCCGCGCACGACCTCCGCGAGCGCGTCCGGAAGGAGCTGCGCGGCGCGGCGTCCCTCGACGAGCTTGTTCGCCCAGACGAAGCCGCCCTGCCGTTCCAGCTCGGCGACGAGGAGGCCGCTCGAGCGCGCGAAGCCCTCGGCCGCGGCCGTCGGCCCGCCGTCGTCGCCGAACGCGATCGCCTCCGAGGGGCCGCGCCGGCGCTCGACTCGGTCCTGCTCCCGCTCGGGGACGTCGTGGAGCAGGAACGCGATCCTCCGTGGCCCGACGAAGACGTGCGGCTCGCCGTCGCCGGGGACGTGCCGCGCGACCAGGTGCGTGAGCTGCGCCGCCGCGGCGTCACACGCGGAGGCGGGCAACTCCTCGCACCCGATCTCGAAGAGGAGGGTCGGCAAGCGGCTAGACCTGCGGCTCTGGCAGGGGGTCGGCTTCCTGCGGCACGAGCTGCGCGAGGTAGGCGAGGGCCACGCGCCGTGCGAGGTTGCGGACGCGAGCGATGTAGCCGGCCCGCTCGGTGACCGAGATCGCCCCCCTGGCGTCCAGCAGGTTGAACGCGTGCGAGCACTTGAGCACCTGGTCGTAGGCGGGCAGCGGCAGCGGCTCCTCGCGGGCGAGCAGGCGCTCGCACTCGCGCTCGTGCTCCTCGAAGCGCCGGGTGAGGAGCGGGACGTCCGCCTCCTCGAAGTTGTAGACCGACCACTGGCGCTCGTTCTCGCGGAAGACGTCACCCCACGTGACGCCGGGCGCCCACTCGAGGTCGAACGCGCTCTGCTTGCCCTGGAGGAACATCGCGAGGCGCTCCGTCCCGTACGTGAGCTCGGCCGTCACGACGTCGACGTCGAGACCGCCGAGCTGCTGGAAGTACGTGAACTGGGTCACCTCGAGGCCGTCGATCCAGACCTCCCAGCCGAGGCCCCAGGCGCCGAGCGTCGGGCCCTCCCAGTCGTCCTCCACGAAGCGAACGTCGTGCCGGACCGGGTCGATCCCGAGCGCTTCGAGCGAGCGCAGGTAGACGTCCATCACGTCCTCGGGCGCCGGCTTGAGGACGACCTGGTACTGCCAGAACTGCTGGAAGCGGTACGGGTTCTCGCCGTAGCGTCCGTCCGACGGGCGGAGGGACGGCTCGACGTACGCGGCCTTCCACGGCTCCGGCCCGAGGCAGCGAAGGAAGGTCGCCGGGTTGAAGGTGCCGGCGCCGACCTCGGTGTGGTACGGCTGCTGGACGACGCAGCCGTAGTCCGCCCAGAAGCGCTCGAGGCGGAGGATCGTCTCCTGATAGGTCGGGGCGGTCACGGGCCCGATCCTACTGGCGGGGAAGCCGCGTCCCTGGGATAGACGCACGCGGGTAACGGGTGGTTCGCCCCCACCCCATGAGATTCATCGTACTGCCGAAAAGCGCACGTGTCTGTGACGCACTGCCGCGAGTCTGTGCCGATCGCGGCGCACTCGTCAGGCGCGCGCGGTCGTCCGCAGCCTGAACCCGCCGTGGTACTCGTACGACGACTCGACCACGGCGAGCGCGTCGCGCCGGCCGCGCTCCGAGAGTCCCACGGCCTGCGCCTCGGAGAGCGGCCGCTCGAGGAGCGCCCGGATCCCCGCGAACCCTTCGGGCGAGATCGCGCGCGACCCGGCCTCGCACGCCGCACACACCCCGCCGCCCGCCGCCGGCGAGAAGCCGACGAGGCCGGCCTCGCTCCCGCAGGCCGAGCACCCCGCGAGATGCGGCAGGTACCCGGAGAGCCACAGCAGCTTGAGCTGGAACGAGAGCACGAGCGGGTCGAGCGCGGGCCGGGCCGGGAGCGCGCTCGCCGTGTCGTCGAGCAGGTCGAGGAACCGGGCGAGCCCGTGGAACGCGCGCGAACTCGCGTCGCCCTCGACGAAGAGCTTCAGCACCGCCTCGAGCCCGATGTGGCCGACGCCCATCCGGTACGGGTCGATCCGGCTCGCGTCGTGCGAGCGGACGAGATGCACCGCGGTCACGAGGGCGAGGTCGCCGCGCCCCTGCCGGAGCACCAGCTCGACATGGCTGAACGGCTCGAGCCGCCCGCCGAAGCGCGACGTCGTCTTCCGCGCGCCCTTCGCGATCGCGCCGACCCTTCCGCGCTCCAGCGTGAAGAGATGGAGCACGCGGTCGGCCTCGCCGAAGCGGATCGAGCGCAGGACGACCGCCTCCGTCTTCCAGGTCCGGGCGTCCACGGGGCCAGTGTAGACAGGGCCTCGGCGCACGGTTTCCGCGCAGGCGAGTACGGTGAGTCTTGTAGCGATGGCCCGGATCGAGCTCTACACGACCGCCTGGTGCGGCTACTGCGTCCGCGCGAAGAGCCTGCTCGAGCAGCGCGGCCTGCCGTTCGAGGAGATCCGGGTCGACTCGGATCCGCACTTCCGGACGCGGCTGCAGGAGCTGACCGGCGGGTGGACGGTGCCGCAGATCGTCGTCGACGGAGAGCCGATCGGCGGCTACGTCGAGCTCGTCGCGCTGGACCGAACCGGCGACCTCGCCCGGCTCGCGGCCTAGCTGCGGCCGCTCGGTGGCGCCTGGCACGCCGGGCAAAACCACGTGCCGCGCCCGGCGACCCGGGTCTTCGCGATCGGCGTCCCGCAGCGCTCGCACGGCTCGCCCCCTCGTCCGTACACGCGGAACTCGTGCTGCATCGCCCCGGCGCGCCCGTTCGCGTCCCGGTAATCCCTGAGCGTCGCGCCCTGGCGCTCGATGCCGAGGCGGAGCACTCGGCGAATCGCCCGTCGCAGCGCGGCCACCTCCTCCGCGTCGAGCTCGCCCGCGGGGCGCTCCGGATGGATGCGCGCGAGCCAGAGCGCCTCATCGGCGTAGATGTTCCCGACGCCGGCGACCGCGCGCTGGTCGAGCAACGCGCCCTTGATCGGAGCCCGCCGGCCCTCCAGGGCGCGGGCGAACCGGGCCGTCGTAAACGCCCGCTCGAGCGGTTCCCCCCCGATTCGGTCGGAGAGATAGGCCTCGAGCTCGCCCGGCTCCAGGAGGATCCACGTGCCGAACCGCCGGACGTCCCGGTACGCAACATCCGACCCGTCGTCTAATGTGACAACCGCACGCCGGTGCGGATCGGGGCCCTCTGCGACCGGGTGCTGGAAGCTTCCCGTCATCCGCAGATGGACAAGGAGGTGCCGCCCGCTCGCGAAGACGACGATCAGATACTTCCCGCGACGGCGGACATCGGCGACGAGCTCGCCCTGGAGCTCCGCCGCGACCGCCTCGGGCGCCTCGGGCCGCGTCAGCCGGCCGTCGAGGACCGCCACCCGCTCGAGCGTCCGGCCGCGGAGCACCGGTGCGAGCGTGCTGCGGACGGTCTCGACCTCCGGAAGCTCGGGCATGAGCGAACGCTAGCCGTGGCGTATTCGGCCGTGCCGCGCGGCCGGGAGGCTCAGCGGACGACGTCGAGGACGATCGGGCGCGGGTCCGGAGCCTCGGGGCCGATACGGAAGCACGACGCCACCTCCGCCACCGCACGCTCGGCGGCCACGTCATCCCGGGCGTGGATCGTCGCGAGCGGTTCGCCCCGCTCGAGCTCGTCCCCGCGCTTCGACCGGCACACGACGCCGACCGCGTGGTCGATCACGTCTTCCTTCGTCACCCGTCCGGCACCGAGGTGCAGCGAGGCGAGCCCCAGGGCGGTCGTCCCGATCGCCTCTACGTACCCGGTCTCGGGCGCGGGCACGTCCCGGACGGCGGGAGCCGTCGGGAGCGCGTCGATGTCCGGGTCTCCGCCCTGCGCGCGGATCCAGCGCTCGTACGCGGCGTGCGCCTCGCCGCTGGCGATCGCCTGCTCGGCGCGCCGGCGACCCTCGTCGGCGTCCACGCCGAGATCGGAGAGCGCGAGCAGGTGCCCGGCGGCGCTGAGCACGAGCTCGCGGAGGTCCGGCGGCCCGCCGTCTCGAAGCGTCTCGACCGCCTCACGGATCTCGAGCGCGTTTCCGACGGCGTGCCCGAGCGGCTGGTCCATGTCCGTCAGCTCGCACACGACCTCGCGGCCGGCTTCGCGACCGAGCGAGACCATCGCCTCGGCGAGCTCCCGGGCGGCGTCGAGCGTCTTCATGAAGGCGCCGTCCCCGACCTTCACGTCCAGGACGATCGCGTCCGCGCCCGCGGCGATCTTCTTCGACATGATGCTCGAGGCGATGAGCGACACCTGGTCGACGGTCGCCGTCACGTCGCGGAGGGCGTAGAGCCGCTTGTCGGCGGGCACGAGGTCGGCGGTCTGACCGACGATCGCCATCCCGACCTCCTGCACCTGGCGGACGAACGCGTCGTGCGCGAGCTCGATCGCCATTCCGGGGATCGACTCGAGCTTGTCGAGCGTGCCGCCGGTATGGCCGAGGCCGCGTCCGCTCATCTTCGCGAACGGGACTCCGCACGCAGCGACGACCGGGCCGATCACGAGCGACGCCTTGTCCCCCACCCCGCCGGTCGAGTGCT
>JAICNY010000114.1 GCA_025930955.1 Thermoleophilia bacterium | reverse complement strand
GAAACGACGCCGGAAGCGCCCTCACCGCCGCACCGCCTCGGCGTGCGCGGGCAGCCCCTCCGCGGCCGCGAGCGCCTCGACCGTCGGGCGCAGCCGTGCGAGCCCGTCCGGCGTCAGCCGCTGCACCGTGACCGGCTTCAGGAACGTCTCGAGCCCGAGCCCGCCGAGCGCCCGCGCCCGGCCGCCCGTCGGGAGGACGTGATTCCCTCCGGTCGCGTAGTCGCCCGCCGCGACCGACGACGAGGCGCCGACGAACACCGCCCCGGCGTTTAGGATCCGGGGCGCGAGCGCCTCCGCCTCCGTGCCGAGCAGGAGGACGTGCTCGGGCGCGGCCGCCTCGACCTCGGCGAGCGCCGCGTCCGCGTCCCCGTCGAGCTCGACGAGCGTGCAGCGCGCCCCCGGCCCGTGCTCGGCCTGCGCCGCGAGCTCGCGGGCGGCCGCCTCGCGGTCGGCGTCGGGCGCGGCGAGCACGACGAGCTCCGAGGGCCCGGCGGGGAGGTCGATCGCGACGTCGCGGGCGACGAGCAGCTTCGCCTCGTTCACGTACGCGTTTCCCGGCCCGACGATCTTGTCCACCGGGCGGATCTCGTCCGTCCCGTACGCGAGCGCCGCGACCGCCTGCGGGCCGCCGAGGGCCCAGACCTCGTCCACGCCGAGAAGCTCCGCGGCGGCCGCCACGAGCCCGGCGCCCTCCGGCGGCGTGACGACGACCACGCGCCCGACGCCGGCGATCCGCGCGGGGACGGCACACATGACGAGCGTGGAGAGAAGCCGCCGCGGCACGTAGATCCCCACGGACTCGAGCGGCACCCAGCGGCGCTCGAGCTCGACGCCGGGGGCAACCTCGAGCCGCAGGTCGGCCGGACGCTGCGCGGCGTGCCAGCGTTCCACTGCGTTCGCAAGCGCCAGCAGGGCCTCGCGGGGCACGTCACCGCCGGGCTCGGCGCGGTGCGGCGCGACGCCGTCCAGCCGCATGCTCCACTCGCGCACGGCGGCGCCTCCGCGCGCCCGCACGTCCGCGACGATCTCCGCGACGCCCTCGACGCTCACGCGAGCATCCGCTCGACCGGCATGAGCAGGATCGACGACGCACCGGCCGCCTCGAGCTGCGGCAGGAGGCGCCACACCTGCGACGCGGGGACGACCGCGTGGACGGCGACCATCCCCGGCTCGGCGAGCGGCAGGACGCTCGGCGAGCGAGAGCCGGGCACGAGCCCGACGATCGTGTCGAGCGCGCCCTGCGGGGCGTTCAGCATGAGGTAGCGCGCGCCACGCGCGTCGACGACCGAGCGGAGGATGGCCGCGAGCTCCGGCGCCCGCCCGTCGCCGCCGCGGCGCGCGACGAGCACCGCCTCCGAGCGGAAGAGCACGCCGAGCGAGCGAAGCCCGTTCGTCTTCAGCGTGTTCCCGCTGGAGACGAGGTCGACGATCGCATCCGCGAGCCCGAGTCGCGGCGCCACCTCGACCGAACCGGTCACCTCGACGAGCTCGACCGAGACGCCGTGCTCGTCGAGCGTCTCGCGCGCGAGACGTGGGTAGACCGTCGCCGCGCGGAGCCCGTCCAGATCGGCGAGCGTCGCGGCGGACGACTCCTCCGGCACGGCCGCTTCGAGGGTGCACGTCCCGAAGCCGAGGGCGAGGAGCTCTTCGACGTCCGCGTCGCGCTCGCGCACGAGATCGGCGCCCGTGATGCCGCAGTCGACCACGCCGTCCTGCACGTACTCCGGCACGTCGGCCGCGCGGACGAGGAGGACGTCCACGGGCGCGTCCCGGCACGGGAAGGCGAGCGCGCGGTCGCCCGGCCGCTCGGGCCCGAGGCCCGCGTGCTCGAGCAGCTCCACGGCGGGCTCGCGCAGGCGCCCCTTCGCGGGGACGGCGATCGTCAGCCGGTCGCCGCGCCGGCCCGGCGCTCCAGCGCCAAGCGGTACCCGCCCTCGCCGTGCTTGAGCCACTGGGCCACGCGCGTCACCGTCGTCGTCGACGCGTGCGCCTGCCGCGCGACCTCCAGATAGGAGAGCCCCTCGTCCAGGAGCCGCGCCACGTGCCACCGGTGGGCGAGCGCCTCGAGCTCCGAGCGCGTGCAGAGGTCGCGGAGGAACGCCTCCAGCTCCTCCGGCGTCCGCAGCGTCAGCAGGGTCTCGACGAGCTCTCGTGTCTCCGGTGTCCGCCATTCGTCTCCGCGTCCGTGTCGGGCCTCCATCAGCGTAGTAGCATAGTACCACGATGACATGGCACGGGTTGCAGGTGCTGCCGGCCGTGGACGTCCTGGGCGAGGAGAGCGTCCGGCTCGAGCAGGGGAGCTACGACCGCGTGACCGTGCGGGCCGGCGATCCGGCCGAGCGGGCCCGCGCGTTCGCGGAGGCCGGGGCGCCGCTCCTGCACGTCGTCGATCTCGACGGAGCGCGGACGGGGCGGATCCGGCCGGCGCTCGTGGCGCGGCTCGTCGAGGCGGCCGCGCCGGCCGTGCTCCAGGTCTCGGGCGGCGCGCGCTCGCCGGGCGACGTGGAGGCGCTGCTCGCCGCCGGAGCCGAGCGGGTGGTCGTCGGGACGGCCGCGTTCGCGGCGCCCGGCGCGCTCGCCGAGTACGCGGGTGCGTTCGGCGAACGCGTCCTTGTCGCCGTCGACGTGCGCGACGGGCGCGTGGCGGTCGAGGGCTGGCGGCGCGAGACCGGTCTCACAGCGGAGGACGCGGCCGCTCGGTGCGCCGAGGCGGGCGTCGCGCGCCTCCTCTGCACGGCGGTCGAGCGGGACGGGATGCTCCGCGGGCCGGACGTCGACCTCCTGCGCCGCGTCGTCGACGCCTCCGGGCTGCCGGTGCTCGCGGCCGGCGGGATCGCGTCCGAGGACGACCTCCGCGCCGTAGCGAACGCCGGCTGCGAGGGGGCGGTCGTCGGCCGCGCGCTCCTCGACGGCCGGCTCTCGGCCGCACGGCTCTTCTCAACGGCGCCCCGCTGAACTACGCTCGCTCCGATGTCCGAGCCGGACGCGCAGCGCGGCGCGGGCCTCGGCGAGGCGTTCGCGGTCTGGGCGCTCTGCGCCCTTCTCGCTCTCGCCGTGCTCGGGACGTATGCGCGCCTGCCGGCGGAGGAGCTCTACAACACGTCGGTCGAGGGTGTCCCGGGCGGGTTCGGACGGGCGCTCGTCGTCGTGAACTTCCCGCTCGCGCTCGTCGCCGTCGGGATCCTCGGGCTCGTCGCCGACCGCGGCCGCTCGCGCACGGTCGACCTGCTCGCGCTCCTCGCGGTCGCGCTCTGCCTCGTGGTCGTCGTCCCCGGCGTCGTCGACCAGTCCGACCTCGACGCGAAGTGGGTCAACGCGATTCCCGGGCTCGGCGTCGCGCTCGCGCTCGGGCTCACGATCGCGGTCGCGCGCCGGAGGGGGATCGGCGGCTGGCGCGAGCGGGTGCCTGGGGACTGGCTGCGCCTCGCCGCGGCGAGCGTCGTCGCGGTGATCTCCGTTCCGTGGCTCTTCGCGGAGCTCGGCCTCTACGCGGACGACATCCCCGGGCTCGGCTCGCTCGTCTACGCGCAGGAGGTGACGCCCGAGCCGGGGCAGCCGCGGCTTCGCGCGGTGCACCTCGGCCACCATCACGGGACGGACGGCGCGCTCCTTGCGCTCGTCGCGCTCGCGCTCTCGCGGCAGCTCGGCCGGATGGTGCGCCCGAGACTCCGTCTCGCGACGACCGCGTACCTCTCGCTCATGCTCGCGTACGGCCTCTGGAACGCGGTGCAGGACTTCTGGCTCGAGCAGCTCGTGAAGCGCGGGACGGTGTCGGTCGAGATCCCGAGCGCGCTCCGGCCGTCCCTCTCCCTCGCGTGGCTCGTCCTGCTCGCCGGCGCGGCAGCGGTCTACGCTGTGCTCGTCCGCCGCCCCGCCGCCGAGCCTCGATGAGCCACGTCCTTCTTCTCCACGCGTTCCCGTTCGACGGCCGGATGTGGGACGCCGTCGCCGAGCGGCTCCGGGCGGGCGGGCACACGACCACGGCGCCCGACCTGCCGCCGGAGCCTGGCCTCGAGTCGCTCGGCGCCTGGGCCGAGCGCGTGCTCGAGGACGAGCCCGGCACGTTCGTCGCGGTCGGGAGCTCGATGGGCGGCTACCTCGCGCTCGAGCTGTGGCGCCGCGCGCCGGAGCGGATCGAGGGGCTCGCGCTCGTCGGCTCGCGCGCGGCGGACGACTCGCCCGAGGTGCGCGAGAACCGCGACCAGACGATCGCGTTCCTGCAGGAGAAGGGCGTCGAGGAACTCTGGCCGGGGCTCTCCGAGCGGCTTCTGCCCGCGGACGCCCCGGCGGACGTCGTCGAGCGTGCGCGCGAGATCGCGCTCGCGCAGGACACCGGCCGCCTCGTCGCCGCGCTCGCGGCGATGCGGGACCGGCCCGACGCACGTCCGCTGCTCCCCGGGATCGCGGTGCCGGCGCTCGTCGTCCGCGGCGAGGAGGACGCCGTCGTCCCGCTCGAGGAGGCGAACGCGGTCGCCGGCGCGCTCCCGCACGGCGAGCTCGTCCGCCTCGCCGGCACCGGCCACCTCCCGCCGCTCGAATGGCCGGAGGAAACGGCCCGCGTCCTGCTCCGCCTCCTGGAGGACGTCCGGTGACCGGCGACGAGCTCGAGCGCGCGCTCGCCGAGGGCTCGGTGACGCTCCTCGACGTCCGCTCGCGGGCCGAGTACGACGGGCAGGCCGGCTACGGCTGCGATCCGCGGCAAGGCCACATCGAAGGCGCCGTCCACGCGGACATCGCCGAGATCCTCGAGACGGAGCCGGCCGCGCTTCCCGGCCTCCTCGCCGAGCGCGGCGCGGACGTCACGCGCCCTATCGTCGCGTACTGCCACTCGGGCCACCGCTCCGCGCACGCGGCCGCAGCACTGCGGGCGGCCGGCCTCACGGCCGAGAACTACGAGGGCTCGTGGCACGAGTGGTCGCGCCGCGACCCCGGCGGGGCCTAGGCCGGAAGCAGCACGACGTGCTCCTCGCCGGGCCCGTGCACGCCGGTCGTCAGCCGCTGCTCGATGTCGGCGCTTCGGCTCGGGCCGCTCACGATCGCGAGCGCGCTCGGCAGCTCGCCTCCGAGGGCGGCGAAGAGGTCGGCGAGACCCGGGAGGATGCGGTCCTCCCGGAGGAGCGTCACATGCCGGTCGGGGAGGAGCGAGCGGGCGCGCGGCTCGTCCGGCGCGGCAGCGAGGACGACGGAGCCCGTGTCCGCGAGGCCGTAGATCGCCTCGGACGTCTCCGCGCCCTCGAGCGCGGGCGCCTCGCCGCGGTGGACGGTCATGCCGTTCCGCTCGGCGTTCAGGACGAACCGCTGGAGCAGCGTCTCGCTCACCGGTCGCGGAAGCGCCGCCGCGCGAAGCGGGGGAGCGCCCGCTCCCGTGCCCACGCGCGCCCGGGGCCGACGCGGCCCGCCAGCGGCTGGCCCAGGCGCGCGAGACGCGTCGACAGCCGGTAGGTCGCGGGCCGCGACCACGCAAGCGACCAGAGCGCGAACGCGAGCCGCTCCCGGAGCGGCGCGACACCGGCGGCCGCCTGGTCGCGGCGCAGGTCGAGGAGCAGGTCGTGGAGCGGGATCTTCACCGGGCACGCGGCGGTGCACGCGCCGCACAGCGATGACGCGTGGGGGAGGTCGGCGGCGCGGTCGAGCCCCGCGAGGAGCGGCCCGTAGACCGCGCCCATCGGGCCCGAGAGGACGGGGCCGTACGCCGCGCCGCCAGCCTTCCGGTAGACGGGGCACGCGTTGATGCACGCGCCGCACCGGATGCAGCTCAGCATGACCCGGTGGGGCCCGGCGAGGATGTCCGTCCGCCCGTTGTCCACAATGACGACATGCAGCTCCTCCGGACCATCCTTCTCGCCCTCGCGGCGTGGGCCCGTGACCAGGGTGGTGTAGCTCGTCAGCTTCTGGCCCGTCGCGCTGCGCGCGAGCAGCTGGAGGAGGACGGCGACCTCGTCGAGGGTCGGGACGACGCGCTCCATCCCCATGACGGCGACGTGCACGCGGGGGAGGGACGAGACGAGCCGCGCGTTCCCCTCGTTCGAGACGAGGCAGATGGAGCCGGTCTCCGCCACGCCGAAGTTCGCGCCCGTGATCCCGACGTCCGCGGTCAGGAAGACCTCGCGCAGCCGCCGGCGCGCCGTCGCGGTCAGCTCCGCGAGGTCGTCGGAGACCGGTCGGCCCTCAACGCGCGAGAACAGCTCGGCGACCTCGGCTGCCGTCTTCTCGATCGCCGGAGCGACGATGTGCACCGGATGCTCGCCGCCGAGTTGGAGGATGTACTCGCCGAGGTCGGTCTCGACGACCTCGATTCCCGCCGCCTCGAGCGCGGGGTTCAGGCCGATCTCCTCGGTCGCCATCGACTTCGACTTCGCGGCCCGCCGCGCGCCGGCCCGCCGGCAGATCTCCACGACCGCCTCGCGGGCCTCCGCGGCGCTCGCCGCACGGTGGACGCGTCCACCGCGGGCCTCGACGGCGCGCGCGAAGTCGTCGACGTGAGCCTCGAGGTGCTCGAGCGTTCCCGTGCGGATCTGCCGCGCGCGCTCTCGGAGCGCCTCGACGTCCTCGAGCTCGCCCCAGGCTGCCAGCCGGTGCCCGTAGAGCCGCCCGGTCGCCTCGTCGAGCGCCTGCTGGGCGTGCGCGTCCGCGACCTTCGCCGCTGCCGCCGCACGGAACGCTCCGCGGGGCCGCGCGAGGGGGGAGGTCACGCGCTCGCGCGGGCGGCCGGCTCTGCGCCGGCGCGCTCGGCCGCAACGGACAGGAAGCCGCGCATGAGTCGCCGCCCGAGCTCGTTCCAGCGGCCGATCTCGTCGGCCACGCGGGTGCGCTCGACCTCCGGGTCGAAGCCCTGTGCGACCGCGTCCGGATCCGTGTCGTACTTCGCGATCCAGCTCTCGCAGATCTCGCGGGTCACCTCGGCGTGGAACTGCGTCCCCCAGGCCGGCGCGTCGCCCAGGCGGTACGCCTGGAGGCAGACGGGGTTCTCCGCGAGCGCCGTCGCGCCCACGGGCAGCTCGCACTGGTAGCTGTGCCACTGGTAGGCCGTGAACCGCTCGGGCAGGTCGCGGAGCAGCGGGTCGAACGGCGCGTCCGAGGTCGTCTGGACGTCGAACCAGCCGATCTCCGGCCGCGGCGCGCGCGACACCTCCGCGCCGGCGACCGCGCCGAGCAGCTGGCTCCCGAGGCAGACGCCGAAGACGGGGACGCCCCGCTCGAGCGCCCGCTCGACGTAGCGCGCCTCGTCGGGGATCCAGGGATGTCCGTCGAGCTCGTGGACGTTCATCGAGCCGCCGAAGACGAGGACGCCGTCGTAGCGCTCGGCGTCGTCGGGCGGGTCGCCGAGCGCGAAGCTCTTCTCGTCGAGCTCATGCCCCTCGGCGAGCGCCTCCTCGCCGAAAACGCCGGCCCGCGCGTTCGTGCCGTGGATGATCGAGAGAATCCGCATGCGCGAGAGCTTAGCCCCGCGCTGCCCGGGCGCGGAGCGCCGCCTGGAGCTCGCGCGCCGCCGGCCCCGGAGCCCCGTCGCCGACCGGGTGCCCGTCGAGCTCGACGACCGGCATCACCTCGCGCACCGACGACGAGGTGAACGCCTCCTCCGCCCCCGCGAGATGGGCGAGCGGGAAGACGCCCTCCCGCACCTCGTAGCCGAGCGCCCCCGCCTCCTCGACGACGGTCGCGCGCGTCACGCCGGCCAGGATCCCGAGCTCGAGCGCGGGCGTGTACAGCACGCGCTCGAGCCGCCACCAGATGTTCGTCACCGGCCCCTCGAGGACGACGTCGTCCCGGGCGAGGAACACCGCGTCGTCCGCTCCGCGCCGCCTGGCTTCGGCCTCCGCGGCCATGTTCACGGCGTAGCTCGTGGACTTGACTCCGCCGAGCATCCAGGGCGCGACGGCGCGCAGGTCAGCCTCGAAGCCGAGTGGCAGCGCCACGACGCGCAGCCCGCGAAAGCGGCGCTCCTCGAGCTCGGGCGGAACGGTCGAGACGAGCGCGAGCCCGCTCGGCGCGTTCGTCCCTTCGCGGCCCGCCGTCCAGTAGAGACGCAGCACGGCGTCGCCGGCCCCGGCCGCGCCGAGCGCGTCACGGGCGAGCGCGTGACAGGCGTCATCGTCGACCGCCGGAAGCCCGATCCGCGCCGCCGACCCCGCGAGCCGCGCGAGGTGGTCGTCCAGCCGGAACGGCCGGCCGCCGTATACGCGCATCGTCTCGAACGCCGCGCGGCCGCGGAGCAGCGCCTCGTCGTCCGCGTGCAGCACCGGCTCCTCGGGCGGGACGACGCCGCGCCCGAGCACCGCGAGCGCGAGCAGCGTCACGCCGCCACCGGCCCCGGCACGCGCCCGCCCACCGCCGCGAGAAACGGCCGCGCCTTCACCCAGGACTCCTCCACCTCGGCGTCGGGGTCCGAGTCCCAGACGATCCCGCCGCCGACCCAGAGGTGGATCCGCCCGTCCGCGACCGCGAAGGTGCGGATCGTGAGCGCGAGGTCGAGGTCGCCGTTAGGGCGGATGCGCCCGAGCGCTCCCATCGACGCGCCCCGCCCGACCGGCTCGAGCGCCGCGATCAGGTCGAGCGCCGCGATCTTCGGCGCGCCCGTCACGGAGCCGCCGGGGAACGTCGCCCGCAGCACGTCGGCGAGCGATGCGTCCTCGCGCACCCGCCCCTCGACCCGCGAGACGAGGTGCGCCACGCCGGCCAGCTCGCGCTCGACCATGAGCTCCGGCCAGCGGACGCTCCCCGGCTCGCAGACGCGCGAGAGGTCGTTGCGCTCGAGATCGACGATCATCACGTGCTCGGCCGCGTCCTTCTCCGACTCGACGAGCTCGTCGCCGTCGCCGAGCGGGCGCGTGCCCTTGATCGGGAACGTGGCGAGCGTCCGGCCGCGGCGTCGCAGGAAGACCTCGGGCGAGCCGGAGACGATCGTCCAGCCGTCGCCCGCGAGCGGCTCCGGATGGAGCGGCCGGAGCGGTGCGAGCCGTGCGGCGAGCCCGGCCGGGTCGCCCCGGAACGACGCCGCGAGATGCTGGACGACGTTCACCTGGTACACGTCCCCGCGCTCGATCGCGGAGCGGACCTCCTCGACCGCCGTCGCGTAGTCCTCCGGCGCCCACGTCGTCTCCCAGTCGCCGATCGCGAACGGCCCGGTAGGTGCGACGGGCTCTCCCGCCGGGCGGATCCGGCACGCGGCCAGCGGCAGCGGGCACGGCTCGGGCGGCGCCGCGAGCGGGAGCCGGCGCAACCCGGCTGACGCCCCGTACGCGAGGAAGACGTCCGCGACCGCATCGGGCGCGCCGCCGGCGAAGAACCCGCGTTCGTCGAGGTACGCGCACAGGTCGCCGATCGGATCGCCGCTCTCCCAGACCTCGAGCACGGCCCTACGCTAGCGTCCTGGCGCGCGGCCGTGGCCCCGGCGGACACGGCCGGTGCCTGGCACCGGCCGTGTCGACGATCGCCGTGTGGACGAGCACGATCCGTGGACACCGCCACCCCCGAGCAGGCCCGACGAGCGAAGCTCAGCCGAGGGCGACAGGTTCGCCGCCGCGATCCCGGCCGAGCACGACGACGAGCAGCCAGTAGAGCGCGCCGAGCGCGAACCCGATCGCGAGCACGGCCGCGAG
>JAICNY010000087.1 GCA_025930955.1 Thermoleophilia bacterium | reverse complement strand
TTCTCGCTGCGCTGCCGGTTCACGACCTGGCTCTTCCAGGTGGCGAAGAACCGGCTGCTCGACGAGCTCCGCGCCCGCGAGCGCCGGCCGTACGCGGCCGTCGCGATCGAGGACGCGCCCCCGATCGACGTCGTCGACGCCCCGCCCGAGCGGATCGAGACGATCGACGCCGTCTGGCGGGCGGTCGCGCTCCTGAACCCCGACCTGAAGATGTCGCTCCTCCTGCGCGACGTCGTCGGCCTCTCGTACCACGAGATCGCGGACTCGCTCGAGATCACGCTCGCCACGGTCAAGTGGCGGATCTACAAGGCGCGCGAGGAAGTCCAGCTCGCGCTCGAGCGGGAAGGCATCCGGCTCTACGGGCGCGAGAGCGGCGTCGTCGCCCGCGACGACGCGGTCTCCACGTAGCTACCCGCCGGCGCTCACGTCGCGGAGCCACTGCTCGTAGCTCCGCGACTGGTCGAGCGGGTCGTCGAGCGCAGGCGCGGGCTCCACGGGAGCGGGGGCGGGATCCTCGCCGCCGCCGAGCGTGAGCGCCGCGAGCGCGGCGACGAGCGCGACGGCGAGCGCGGCGGCGACGACGAGCCACCCGGCCCGCGACGACCGCTTGCCGGGCTCCTCCGGCGCGGGGAAGAGGACGGTCGGCGCCTCCGAGCCCGTCGGTGCGGGCGTCTCCTCGTCGCCCCGGAGCTCCGCTGCGAGCGCGTTCCCGTCGGCCGGCCGGTAGTCCGGGTTCCGTGCGAGCGCGTGCATGACCGCCGACTCGAGGTCGGCCGGCGTCGCCGGTGCGAGCTCGCGGACCGGCCGCGCGGGCGTCGAGGCGACGGCCGGCAGCTCCGCGAGGCTCTCGATCGGCCACGGCGCCTGCCCGGTCAGCGCCTCGTAGAGGACGACGCCGAGCGAGAAGACGTCCGCGGGCGGGCCGACCGCCTCGCCGCGCGCCTGCTCCGGGGCGACGTACGAGACGGTTCCGAGCAGCGTCCCGGCCTGCGTGAGCTGCGTCGTCGCGTCGAGCGCGCGGGCGATCCCGAAGTCGGTCACCTTGAGCACCCCGTCGTCGCGCAGGAGGAGGTTCGCCGGCTTCACGTCCCGGTGGACGATCCCGTGCTCGTGCGCGTGCCCGAGCGCCGCGGCGGCCTGCAGGCCGAGGTCGCGGACGCGCTCCGGCGGGAGCGTGCCCTCGCGGGCGAGCAAGGCGGCGAGCGGCTCGCCCTGGACGACCTCCATGACGATGAACGGCTCGCCCGCCTCCCCGCCCGCGTCGAAGACCTGGACGACGTTCGGATGCGCGAGCCGAGCCGCGGTCAGCGCCTCGCGGCGGAAGCGGCCGGCCACGTCCTCGTCGCCCGCGAGCTGCGCGCCCAGCACCTTCACGGCGACCGGCCGGTCGAGCTCGCGGTCGCGCGCGAGGAAGACGGTCGCCATCCCGCCCTGCGCGAGCTCCCGCTCGACGGCGTAGCGCCCGCGGGCGAACGCACGTGTCGTCACGTCGCTCACTCGTCGTCCTTTTCCTTGTCCTTGTCTTTGCCCTTCGCCTTCCCGTTGCCGTTCCCGGGGCCGGAGTCGTCGTCGTCCTCCTCCTCTTCGTCGTCGTCCCCCTGCTGGACGGGCGGAGGCGCGGGCGGCGGCTGTGCGGCGTCGACGAGCGCGGCGAGCCGCTCGGCCCCGCGGCGCACCTCGCGGGCGAGCGGGCGCGGGACGTCGCCGTCCGCGAGCGTCGCCTCGACCGCGGCGAGGAGCTCGGCCGCCTCCGCCTGCGCCGTCACCGGGTCGCCGGCCTCGAGGGCCGCGGTCACGTCGCCGGCGGCTGCGGCGAGCTCGGAGCCGACCTCCGGCGGAAGCGTCGCCTTCTCCTCGGCGCCGCCGCACCCCGCGACGACGAGCACGAGCAGGAGCGCGCTAGAGGCCGTGCTCGAGGCGAGCCGCCAGGCTCTCCGGGAGGCCGCGCTCGCGGATCTCCGCCTGCGTGCGCTCGACCGGATAGGGGACACGCCGAAAGGTTGCCCTGCGTGCGTCGAGGTCAAGCACGAGGTACGCGGCGCGCGGGTCGGCGTCGCGCGGCTGCCCGACCGAGCCGGGGTTCAGGAGCCGCCGGTCGGGCCCGTCGAGCTCGAGCTCCGTCCCCTCCGGCGCGAGGCTGCCCCGGACGACGGGCCCGGTGAGCGAGAACTCGAGCGCAAGATGGCTGTGCCCGACGAGCGTGAGCGCCTCCGGCGAGCTGACGAGCGACTCGGCGGCCACGTCCTCGGTCATGACGTACTCCCAGACGGCGTCCCGCGCGCTCGCGTGGAAGAGCGCGACGCCGGCGCGCGTCCCCTCGGGCCGGAGGGACTCGAGGAACCGGCGCGCGTCCTCCGCGAGCTCAACCCCGGTCCAGCGGGCGCTCGCGGCCGCGTCGGCGGCGAAGAGGTCGAGGTCGAGCCGGCCGAGCACGCCGAGATCGTGGTTCCCGACGAGGCAGACGTCGGCGCGCTCGCGGACGATGCGCGTGCACTCGTTCGGCCGCGGCCCGTACCCTACGAGGTCCCCGAGGCACCAGAGCTCGTCGGCGCCCTCGCCGTCGATCGCCTCGAGGACGGCCTCGAGGGCGTGGAGGTTCGCGTGGATGTCGGACACGACGCAGGTGCGCACGGCGGCGCAACGCTAGCGAAGGCCGCGGGCGGGATCGCCCTCGCCTGCCTCTGGATCGCGGCCGCCTGGCTCCTCCTCGACACCCGGACGCCTGCCGGGCTCGTCCTGCCGGACCTCGACCCGGACGCGTACTTCCCTGCGGAGCACCTCGAGCGCGCCGACCGGTTCCGCACGGTGACCCGCGCGCTCTGGGCGCTCGGCGTCCTCGTCCAGCTCGGCGTGCTCGCGCTCGTCGTCTGGCAGGCGCGGCGGCTCGCCGGGTGGCTCTCGCCGCGGGTGCGGGGTCGCGTGGGAACCGGCGTCGCGCTCGCGCTCCTCGCGCTGGTGGCGACGACCGTCGCCGGCCTGCCGCTCGGCGTCTTTCGCCACTCGTGGAACCGCCGGTACGGGCTCTCCGAGCAGGGCTATCTCGCGTGGCTCGGCGACCGCGCGATCTCGTTGGGGCTGACCGCGCTCCTGCTCACGATCGCCGTCGCGGGAGCGCTCTTCCTCGCCGGGCGGCTCGGCTCGCGGTGGTGGGTTGCGGCCGCGCCCGCGCTCGTCGCGCTCGGCGTCGGGTACGTCGTCATCCAGCCGGTCGTCGTCCAGCCGCTCTTCAACCGGTTCGAGCCGCTCCCCGACACGGAGCTAGCGCGCGAGGTGGAGCGGCTCGGGGACGAGATCGGCGTGCGGGTCGAGAGCGTCCAGGTCGCGGACGCGAGCCGGCGCACGACGGCCGCGAACGCGTACGTCGCCGGCCTCGGCCCGACCCGGCGGGTCGTCTTCTACGACACGGCGCTCGACGGGCGCTTCACCGACGACGAGCTGGCCTCGCTCGCCGCCCACGAGCTCGCCCACGTCGAGCGGAACCACCTCTGGAAGGGGCTCGCATGGTTTGCGCTCCTCGCGCTCCCCGGGCTCGCACTCGTCGCGTGGGGGACGGAGCGGCGCGGCGGGCTCCGCGACCCGGCGCTCGTGCCGCTCGCGCTGCTCCTCGCGCTGGTCGCGATCCTCCTGACGCAGCCGGTCGCGAACGCGGTCTCGCGCGTCTACGAGGCGGAGGCGGACTGGATCGCGCTCGAGGCGACCGACGACCCGAAGAGCTCGATCGGTCTCACCGTCCGGTTCTCGTTGACGGGGCTCGGCGTCCCCGACCCGCCCGCGTGGGCGCGGATCATGCTTTCGACGCACCCGCCCGGGATCAACCGGATCGCGATGGCGGAGGCCTACGCCTCCGGCTCGTGGCAGACGGCCTCGAGGTTCACGCCGTCCGGGTCGAGCACGAACGCGCCGTAGTACGTCGGGTGGTACTGCGGCCGCGGGCCGGGCGCCCCGTTGTCGCGCCCGCCGGCCGCGAGCGCGGCGGCGTGGAAGGCGTCGACGGTCGCACGATCGTCCGCCCGCAGGGCGAGGTGCGTCACGGTCGTGCGCTCGCCCGGGGCGAGCCAGAGATCCGGCCGGTCGCGGCCCATGCCGACGACGCCGCCGCCCCGATCGAGCAGGACGCGGTACCCGAGCGGCTCGAGCGCCGCCTCGTAGAACGCGCGGCTCGCGGCGGGGTCGCTCACGAAGAGCTTGACGTGGTCGAGCATGCGGCGAGCCTAGCGCGGCCGCCTCGTACGATGTGCGCCGTGACCGGAGCGTTCGCCGTGGACCGGTTGACCGAGGAGCTGGCGCGCGCCGCGGGCGCGCCGGTCGTGCTCGAGCGCCCGCGGGAGGCGGCGCACGGCGACTACGCGACGAACGTCGCGCTCCGGCTGGCGCCGACCCGGGGCCGGACGCCGCGCGAGCTCGCCGAGGAGATCGCGGGCGCCGCGACCGAGAGCGCGCTCGTCGAGCGAGCCGAGGTCGCGGGCCCCGGATTCGTGAACCTGTGGGTGACGAGCGGCTGGTACCGCGACGCCGTCGTCGAGATCGCGGACCGGCCCGGGGAGTACGGCGGCGGGTTCGCGTCGCCGCGCGAGCGCGTCCAGGTCGAGATGGTCTCCGCGAACCCGACGGGCCCGATCACCGTCGCCTCCGCACGAAACGGAGCGTACGGGGATGCGGTCGCGCGCGTGCTCGCGTTTGCCGGGAACGAGGTCGAGCGCGAGTACTACTACAACGACGCGGGCGCGCAGATGGACCGGTTCCGCGCCTCCGTCGAGGCCGTGCGGCGCGGCGAGGAGCCGCCCGAGGACGGCTACCGCGGCGCTTACCTCGACGAGCTCGCGGCGCTCGACGGCGATCCCGTCCCGCACATGCTCGGGCGGATCGAGGCGTCGCTCGAGCGGTTCCGGATCCACTTCGACTCCTGGACGCGACAGAGCGAGCTCGAGCGGCGGCTTCCCGAGTACCTCCCGCGCCTCGACACGTACGAGAAGGACGGGGCGCTCTGGGCGCGCTCCTCCGCGCACGGCGACGACGAGGACCGCGTGCTCGTCCGCTCGGAGGGCGGTGCGCCGACGTACAGGGCCGCCGACGTCGTCTACCTCGTGGACAAGCTGGAGCGCGGCTTCGACCGGGCGATCTACGTCCTCGGCGCCGACCATCACGGGACGCGGAACTGGTACGCGGCCGTCGCGCGGATGCTCGGCTACGACCCGGCGCACATCGAGGTGCTCCTGTACCAGCTCGTCCACCTGACGCGCGGCGGCGAGCAGACGAAGATGTCGAAGCGGCGCGGGGACGTGGTCTTCCTCGACGACTTCATGGACGAGGTCGGGGTGGACGCGGCGCGCTGGTACCTCGTCTCGCGCGGCCACGACCAGACGATCGAGATCGACGTCGACCTCGCGCGCGAGCGGTCGGAGAAGAACCCCGTCTACTACGTCCAGTACGCGCACGCGCGGATCGCGGGGATCCTGCGCAACGCGGGCGACGCGCGCGCCGAGCCCGAGCCCGGGGTCGAGCCCGAGCGGGAGGAGCGGGAGCTCGTGAAGCGGCTCGCCGAGTTCCCCGGCGTCGTCGCCGAGGCGGCCGAGCGGCGCGGGCCGCACGCGCTCCCGAACTACGCCATCCGCGTCGCGGACGACTTCCACCGCTTCTATCACCACCACCGCGTGCTCGAGAGCGAGGCCGAGGGCTTCCGGCTCGCGCTCTGCCGCGCGACCCAGGCCGTGATCGCACGGAGCCTCGACCTGATCGGCGTCGAGGCCCCCGAGCGGATGTAGCCCGTTCCGGCCGCGTCGCAGGCGGCCATCGTCCGGTGCCAGGCACCGGCCACGGCCGCCGGGGACACGCGGCTACGATCGGCCGCCGTGCGCTGGAACCTCCTCCTGGCCGGGATCGCCGCCTCGTGGGGCTTCGTGTCCGTGATCGCGAGCGGGGTCGACCTCCCCGCCGAAGTGCTCGTCTTCTGGCGCTGCCTCCTCGCGGCGGCGGCGCTTCCGGCGATGCTCTACCTCCTGCGGGGCCGCCTCCCGTTCCGGCTCGCGCGCCACCGCTTTCGCGTCCTCGCCCTCGGCGCGCTGCTCGCGCTCCACTGGGTGCTCTTCTTCGCCGCGATCAAGGCGTCGTCGGTCGCGGTCGCGATCCTGACCGTCTACACGGCGCCGATCTTCGTCGCGCTCCTCGCGCCGCGCTTCCTGCCGGAGGCCCCCTCGCGGGTCGCCCTCCTCGCGCTCGCCGTGTCGGCGCCGGGCCTCGTCCTCATCGCGCTCGCGGGGGACGCGGGGGAGCCCCCCAGCGCGGCCGCGATCGCGCTCGGCCTCGGCGCCGCGATCACGTACGCGTTCCTCATCATCGGCGTGAAGCGGATCACGAGCGAGGTGTCGCCGTTCGCGTTCGCGTTCTGGCAGTACGCGGTCGTCTCCGTCGCGCTCGCCCCCTTCCTCCTCACCGCCGACCGCGTGCTCCCGGCAGGGGGCGAGTGGGCGGCGGTGATCGTGCTCGGGATCGTCCTGACCGCCGCGACGGGCGCGCTCTACATCTGGAACCTCCGCCACGTGAAGGCGCAGGCGGCCGGCCTGCTCTCGTACGTCGAGCCCGTGTCCGCGGCGCTCCTCGCGTGGGCGGTGCTCGGCGAGGCGCTCGGCTGGGCGGTCGTCGTCGGCGGCGCGGCCGTCCTCGCGGGCGGCGCGATCGTCGTCCTGCGCGAGGAGCCGGACGCGCCGCCGCGCGAGGCGCCCCCGCTGCGCGAGCCCGAGCCCGTCTAGGATCAGCCCGTGCCGACGATCCCGGACCGGAACCTCGCGCTCGAGCTCGTCCGCGTCACCGAGGCGGCGGCGCTCGGAGCGGGACGCTGGGTCGGGCGCGGGGACAAGATCGCCGCCGACCAGGCCGCCGTCGACGGGATGCGGGCCGTCCTCGACACGGTCGCCATGTCCGGCGTGGTCGTGATCGGCGAGGGGGAGAAGGACGAGGCGCCGATGCTCTACAACGGCGAGGAGGTCGGCAACGGACAGGGGCCGGAGGTCGACGTCGCCGTCGACCCGCTCGAGGGAACGCGGCTCACCGCGACCGGCCAGCCGAACGCGATTGCCGTCATCGCCGTCGCCGAGCGCGGGACGATGTTCTTCCCGGGCGCGGCGGTGTACATGGACAAGATCGCCGCCGGCGCCGAGGTCGCGGGCGCGATCGACCTCGACGCGAGCCCGCAGGACAACGTCCGCGCCGCCGCCGGGGCGAAGGGCGTGAAGCCGAGCGAGATGTCGGTCGTCGTCCTCGACCGCGACCGGAACCAGGAGCTCATCGCCGGCCTCCGCGACGTCGGCACCCGCGTCGTCCTCATCACGGACGGCGACGTCGCGCCGGCGATCGCGGCCGCGAACCCACGCCGGCCCGTCGACCTGATGATGGGAATCGGAGGGACGCCGGAGGGCGTGATCGCGGCCGCGGCCGTGAAGGCGCTCGGCGGCGCCGTCCAGGGCCGCCTCTGGCCGCGCTCGGACGACGAGCGCGAGGCGATCGTCGGCGCCGGCCTCGATCCGGACGTGAAGCTCACCACGGACGACCTCGTGGGCGGCGACAACCTCTTCGTCGCCGCAACGGGCGTCACGGACGGCGCGCTGCTCTCGGGCGTCCGCTACACGCGCGACGGCGCCGAGACGGACTCGATCGTCATCCGCTCCCGCTCCGGCACCGTGCGGCGCGTCCAGGCCTGGCACGAGCTCGACAAGCTCGCGCGCTTCTCCGGCCGCGAGTATCGCTGACGAGGCGCTTGCGCGAACACGCCCGCGGCGGCACGATCACGTGTCACCCGCACCATGGGCGTTCCCGAGCACCGTGCACCGGCCGCGTCGATACGCCGCCTCAGGCCCCTCACCGAGCGCGTCCTCGCGCGCTTTCCCGGCCCGCGGGCCGCAGGGATCGCCGTCTGGGCGCTCGTCCCGTGGCTGAACGCGGGGGCGAACCTGCTCCTGCCGGCCGACTCGCGGACGGAGGTGTGGGAGCAGAGCGGCGCGCTCGTCGTGCTGAACTACGCCGCGCTGAGCGCGGCCGTCGTGCTGACGGTGTGGGGAGCCGATCACATCGCCCGGCGCGTCGAAGAGCTGCCGGCGCGGACGAGCACGTTGCGCGTGGACGCCTCCCAGCGGTTCGCCGAGATCAACGATGTCGTCGGGCCGCTCCTCGGGGCGGTGGCGACCGCGGTGGCCTTCGCGCTCGTCGCGCTCGCCGACGCCGGATGGGGGCCCGCCGCCCTTCGCGCGCCCACGTGGTTCGTGCTCGGCGTCGCGTTCTGGGGCTTCCTCTGGACGTACGGAGCGCTCCAGCTCGGCCTCGACCGCCTCGGCCGCGAACCGCTCGGCCGGGACGCCGCCGCCGCCGATCCGACGCTCGGGCTCGCACCGGTCGGCCGGCTCGCCTTCACCGGGCTCTGGCTCCTGCTCGCGTGGCTCGTCCCGGTCATGCTCACCGCGCTGGAGGACGTCGTCGCGGTCGCGGTCGGCGCGGCCGTCCTCGCCGTCGCCCTCGCGAGCTTCTTTCTCTCGCTCGCCCGCCTCCACCGGCGCATGGTGGAGGTGAAAGACCGGGAGGTCGGGCTCGCCAGGAGGCTGTACGCGGAGGCATACGAGCCCGTCCGCTCGGTGCGGACGCTCGAGGAGCTCGACCGGCAGCGCAGCCTCCTCGCGGCGGCCGACGCGCTCGAGAAGCGGGCGCACGCTATCCACGAGTGGCCGATCGACGAGCGGACCGTCGCGCGCGTCCTCACGATCGCGACGAGCGTCGTCGGGATCACGATCGCGCGTCTCATCCTCGACCCGTTCGGGCTCTAGCGGGCGCCTGGAAGCACGCGGGATCGGGGCCACGCGGACGGCCGCGGCGTGCGCGCACGCCCCGGCCTACGCGGCGACGGCCTCCTCCATCTCCGGCGAGTAGGCGCCGCTCCGCGCGAGCCCGTTCATCCGGGCGCGGTGGAGGTAGGCCCGCTGCGCCGCCTCGACGTTCTCCGCCGAGCCGCCCCACGCCTTGAGCGCGGGCGCCTGAAGCGCGCGGCCGTACGAGAACGAGAGCTGCCACGGGTGCGGCCCGAGCGAGTTCATCTCGTTCAGGTGCGCCGTCGCGTCCTCGTCCGTCTGGCCGCCCGAGAGGAAGACGATCCCGGGCACCGCCGCCGGCACGTGCTTGTAGAAGCACTCGAGCGTCGCGTCCGCGACCTCGCGCGCGCCGGCGCGGGTCGACGCCTCGTACCCGGAGAGCACCATGTTCGGCTTGAGGAGCGTGCCCGCGTACTCGACCCGCTGGTCGTGCAGCTCCGTGTAGACCGCCTGGAGCACCCGGCCCGTCGCCTTCGCGCTCTCCTCGATCGTGTGCGTCCCGTCCTGGAGCACCTCCGGCTCGACGATCGGGACGAGCCCGGCCTCCTGGCAGAGCGCCGCGTAGCGCGCGAGCGCGTGGGCGTTCACCCAGACGCAGTACTCGCTCGGCTTGCCGTCGCCGATCGAGTACGTCGCGCGCCACTTGGCGAAGCGCGCGCCGAGCCCGCGGTACTCCGCGAGCCGCTCGCGCAGCCCGTCGAGGCCCTCGGTGACCGTCTCGCCGTCGGCGAGCGCCAGCGGCTTCGCGCCCGTGTCGACCTTGATCCCGGGCACGATCCCCTTCGACTCGAGGAGCTTCGGGAACGGCGTCCCGTCGCTCGAGCTCTGGCGGATCGTCTCGTCGAAGAGGATGACCCCGCTGATGTGCTCCTCCGCGCCCTCGGTCGTGAAGAGGAGGTCGCGGTAGCCGCGGCGGTTCTCCTCGGTCGACTCGACGCCGATCGAGTCGAAGCGCTTCTTGATCGTCCCCGAGCTCTCGTCGGCGGCGAGGATCCCCTTGCCCTCGGCGACGAGCGCGCGGGCTGTCTCGTTGAGCGTGGCGATGTCCATGACGGCTCCTTCCTGCGCGATTCGCTGCCGTCAGTATCCCCCTTCGCGGCGCGTCGATGCGTCGACGCTCCGCCACGCGGAAAGGCCCGGGGTCTTCCCTCCGGGGCCAAGTGCGATTACTATCCTGACAAGACGGAGGGACGGCTCTGCGGCGGGCGTCCCTCCGTTGTCTTTGTCGCTACGAGAAGAACGCCCGCACGAAGTCGAGCCGGGCAGCGACCCGGTCGGACAGCACGGCGAGGGCGGCCAGGATCGCGGGCGTGATGACGGCGAGGACGACGGCGTACTCGCTCATCGTCTGCCCTTCCTCGCGCCTCAGATCTCGGAAAACCGCTCGCATGCGTCACCTCCTGTCTCCCGGCGGCCGCACGCCCGGCTTTCTGCCCTCATTGTCGGGCGGGGCCGGAGATTCGCCTATCCCTCGCTAGAATGACCCGCACGCGGACGTAGCTCAGTTGGTAGAGCATCAGCTTCCCAAGCTGAGGGTCGCGGGTTCGAGCCCCGTCGTCCGCTCCTCAGACCGGTGGAAGACCCGCCCGATCTCGCATCCGCGCGAGCCGTTGCTGCAGCGCGGCGACGTCGGGCGTTCGCCCGGCTCGCTCGGCCTCGGCGCGTGAGGTCTGTAGAAGACCCGTGAGCGCCCAGATCCGGAAGAGGAGCATGTCGCGTTGACGTCCGGCGACCTGCTCGTAGCCTCGCTGCCAGCCTGCGGCGACGACCCTCCAGAGGATCGCCCTTGCTCCTGCGCGGGGGCCGCGGCCGGAGCGGCGAGTGAGAAACGACCAGCTTCGCGCCAGATCCGCGCGACGGTCACCGGCACACGCATTCGTCCAGTCGAGGAAACCGGTGACTTCACCTCCGGCCACGAGGATGTTGCCGGTATGGCAATCGAGATGAAGCACGCCTGAATGCGAGCTCTCGATGCGCTCCAGCCGTCGGCGAAGCTCCGGGTCGAGAGGGCCGAAGCGGGTGAGCCAGGGCGCAGCTCCGAGTGGCTCCGGCGCCGGCGTCTCGTTCAAGCGCGCCTGTTCGCGGCCGCAGACCAGCCCGAGCCTGAACGCGTCCCATGGTCGATCGCGAACCGCCGTGGTCAGCGTCTGCCCCCGGCACCACGAGAGGAGCATCACGGGGCGGCGGCGCCACGTGCCCGTCGCCAGCACCTGAGGCGCGGGAACGCCGACGCCCCTCGCAAGCTCCATGACGCCCTGCTCGGCGATGGCGGTCTCGTGCTCGTCAGGGCGCAAGATCCGGAGCGCGAAGGTTCCGCCGTCACCCTCCATCCGCCAGACGGCCTTTCCGCGGTTCTCAGCGAGAACCGAG
>JAICNY010000184.1 GCA_025930955.1 Thermoleophilia bacterium | reverse complement strand
GAAGCCGTGAGCCCTCGGGGGCCGCTGGACGCCCCGGGGCGGCGCGGCGACGCTCATTACCGTTTCTTCCGGCGCAGCACGCGCTCGTCGCCGACGCGACGCGTGACGCCGTCGGCGTCGAGCCGTTCCAGGATGAGCTGTGCGGGCCGCCGGCCCGTGCCGAGCCTGTCGCGGAGGCGGGCGAGCGTGACCGAGCCCGCGTCCTCGCACTCTTCGACCACCAGGCGCCGCGCCTCGGTGAACGCGTCCGCGCCGAGCGCGAGGCCGTCGCCGACGCGGACGAGCTCGCCGGCCTCCTCGAGAAACGCGGCAAGCCTCGCGTCCTCCACCTTCACCGGCTCGAGGCCGGCCGCGGCGAGCTCCGCGCGCAGGCGGCCGGCCTCCTCGGCGCGGGCGCCCTCGAGCGCCGGGGCCGCCTGCGGGAGGTAGAGGCGGGAGCCGCGCCGCTCGAGGCCGAGGAGCGGGACGACGTCGCGCGCCCACGGCTCCGAGGGGGCCGGGATCCCGGGCTCGAGCGGGTCGGCGGCCGCGATCCGGGCCGCGAGCCGCTCGCGCAGCTCCTCGAGCCACGCGGGCGCGAACAGCCAGTCCCCGGCGCGCGCAAGACCGGCCGGCGCGCCGTCCGCGAGGTGGGCGAGGGACGCGGCGCGGACGGGCGCGTGGACGAGGGCCGCGAGATCTCCGCGCTCGAGCCGCTCGAACCGCTCCGCCGACGCATGCCGCGGCGGCGACGGGTCGAGGACGGTGCCGCCGCCGAGCGTCGTCTCGCCGCGCAGGATCACCCGGTCGCCGCGCGCCGCGACCGCCGGCGAGGCGAGCCGGAGCTGCGCCCACCGCCCGCCCGCCCGGACGACCCGCCCGTGGTGCTCAGCCGTCCCGTGGCCGACCTGCACGCGCGCGCCGTCCGGGATCGGGACGAGCTCGTCGAGCGCGACGTCGAGGCGGTAGCCGACCGGGAAGGCGCCGGGCGCGACGAGCGCGTCGCCGCGCGCGACGTCCCGCCGCTCCACGCCCGGGAGGGCGACCGCGACGCGCTGGCCCGCCTCGGCGCGCTCGACCGGCCGGTCGTGCACCTGGACGCTCCGCACGCGCACCTCGCGCCCGCCGGGCTCGACCGAGAGGACGTCCCCCTCGCCGATCGAGCCGCTCCAGAGCGTCCCGGTCGCCACCGTCCCGATTCCGCGCAGCGTGAAGACCCGGTCGAGGAAGAGTCGCGCCGGGCCCTCGGCCTCGCGCGGCGCGACCTCCTCGGCGACCCGGGTGAGCGCCGCGCGCAGCTCGTCGAGCCCACGCCCGGTCTTCGCGCTCGTGGCGACGACCGGCGCATCCGGAACGAGCCCGCGCGCCTCCTCCTCCGCGAGCGCGAGCGTCTCGTCGTCCACCGTGTCCGCCTTCGTGAGCGCGACGACGCCCCGCTCGACACCGAGCAGCCGCAGGATGGCGAGGTGCTCGTGCGTCTGCGGACGTGCGCCCTCGGCCGCGTCGACGACGAGCAGGAAGATGTCGATCCCGGTCGCGCCGGCGACCATCGTGCGGACGAATCGCTCGTGTCCGGGGACGTCGACGACGGACAGCCGCCGCCCGTCCGGGAGGTCGAGCGGCGCGTAGCCGAGGTCGATCGAGATCCCGCGCCGGCGCTCCTCGGGCAGGCGGTCGGTGTCCTTGCCCGTCAGGGCGTGGACGAGCGCGGTCTTCCCGTGGTCGATGTGCCCCGCCGTGCCGACGGTGAGCGGCCGGCTCACCGCTCCGCGCGGGTGCGCTCGACGGCACCGGCCGCCTCGTCCGCCTCGGCGTCCGTGAGCGTGCGGCAGTCGAGGAGGAGCCGCTCGTCGCGGACGATCCCGACGACCGGCGGCTCGCCGAGGCGGAGCGGGACGGCGAGCTCGACCGGGAGCGCGCACGCGAAGCTCGGGAGCTCCGCGAGCGGGAGCGCCCCGCCGCCGATCCGCGCGACGGTCTCGACGACCTCGCCGCCGGTCGCGGTCGCGAGCCGCTCGGCCCGGGCCCGGACGTCCGCGGCCGCCTCGCCCGCCATGCGGAGCACGGGCACCGCGCCGGTCCGGTGCGCGGCGAGCGTCCCCTCGAGCGCGGCCAGCTGGAGCTTGTCCGCCCGGAGCGCGCGCTGGAGCGGATGGCGGCGCAGCCGCTCGACAAGCTCGGCGCGCCCGGCGACGATCCCCGCCTGCGGGCCGCCGAGGAGCTTGTCGCCGGAGAAGGCGACGAGGTGCGCGCCGGCCTCGACGCTCGCCCGCGGCGACGGCTCGTCTCCGAGCGGCGCGACCGCGCCGGAGCCGAGGTCGTCGACGAGCACGACGCCCCGCCGCTCGGCGAGCGATGCGAGCTCGCGAAGTGACGGGCGCTCGGCGAACCCGACCATCCGGAAGTTCGACTGGTGGACGCGCAGCAGCACTGCGGTCGCGTCGCCGAGCGCCCGCTCGTAGTCGCGGACGCGCGTCCGGTTCGTCGTCCCGACCTCGACGAGCCGGGCCCCGGAGCGGGCGAGCACATCGGGGATGCGGAAGCCGTCCCCGATCTCGATCAGCTCGCCGCGCGAGACGACCACTTCGCGGCCCTCGGCGAGGGCGGCGAGCGCGAGGAGCAGCGCGCCCGCGTTGTTGTTCACGACGAGCGCGTCCTCGGCGCCGGTCAGCCGGCGCAGGGCGGGGGCGAGGTGGTCGTGGCGCGAGCCGCGGACGCCGGCGCCGAGGTCGAGCTCGAGGTTCGAGTAGCCGCGCGCGACCTCGGTGATCCGCTGGAGCGCTGCCTTCGGAAGGGGCGCGCGGCCCAGGTTCGTGTGGACGACGACCCCGGTCGCGTTCAGGACGCGGCGCAGGCGCGGCCGGAGGAGCGCGGCCGCCTCGGCCTCGACGCGCGCCTCGAGCTCGCCCGCCGGATGGCCGGCGCGGATCTCCTCCCGCGCCCGCGCGAGCGCCGCGCGCGCCGCGGCGAGCGCGACCTCGCGCCCGTGCTCCCGCTCGAGCTCCCGCACCCGGGCGTCGGCGAGCAGGGCGTCGACGGAGGGCAGGTCGCGGAGGGCGCGCGGCTCCATACGACGGATGATAGGCCGCGTCTTGCGCGCGGCCGCGGCGCCGGGCTACTCGGCGTCGGCCTTCGCGGCCGAGGCCGGCGACGTCCCCGTGCGCTGGGCGTGTCGCTCGATCACGGTGCGGACGGCCTCGTCGGGATCGTCCGTGAGGTAGAGGAGTTCGACGTCGTCGGGGGTCACGATCCCCTCCTTGAGCGGCCGCTCGCGGATCCACTGCAGGAGCTCGCCCCAATAGCGCGAGCCGACGAGCACGACGGGGAAGTCGAGGATCTTGCCCGTCTGGATGAGCGTCAGCGACTCGAAGAGCTCGTCGAGCGTCCCGAACCCGCCCGGGAAGATTACGAACGCCTCGGCCGCCTTCACGAACATCGTCTTGCGCGCGTAGAAGTGGGCGAACGTCACCTCGAGGTCGAGGTACGGGTTCGCATACTGCTCGTGCGGGAGGTCGATGTTGAAGCCGACGGAGATGCCGCCGCCCTCCTTCGCGCCGCGGTTTGCCGCCTCCATCACGCCGGGCCCTCCGCCGGTCACGACCGACCAGCCCTTCTCCGCGAAGCAGCGGGCCGTCTTGCGCGCGTAGTCGTAGGCGAAGTGGCCCTCGCGCACGCGCGCAGAGCCGAACATCGACACCGCGGGGCTTGGGATCTGCGCGACAGCCTCGAAGCCCTCGAAGAACTCCGCTGCGATGCGCTTGACGCGGCGGCGGTCGCCGTCGCGGCTTTCGAGCATCTTCCGGTCTTCCACGGAGAGGATGGTAGCCCCCGTCCGCCCGTTCGCACGCCCGCGGGGAGAAGAGACGAGGGGCGCCTTCGGCGCCCCTCGCTCGAGCATTCGGTGGACGGGTCGTGACCCGGCCCCTCGGGTTCCGTTACGGCAGCTCGTACGTGACCTTCACGCTGCAAAACGCGACGCCCGTGTTCGCGCCGGGGTTCGCGTGCAGCGCGTAGGCGTAGCGCGTGTTGTCCACGGTCGCGTTCGCGAAGTCGTTGCCGGCAGGCGAGGAATCCGTGCCGATGCCCGGGAGCCCGGCCGCGAGACCCGAGCCGGTGTTGATGAGCCCGGCCGTGAAGACCTCGAGCTGCGAGCCGTCCTGCTCGGAGAACAGCGGCTGCCGCACGAGGCCGACGCTCCCGTTCGAGCTCGTCGTGCCGGCGTCGTCGATGTACTCCGCCACGATCCCGGTGATGAGCGCGCCCTGCGGCAGGTGGACGTCCTGGTAGGCGGCGGACGCACCGGACACCGACGCGCCGGTCCTGGTGCAGACCTGCGTCGAGTTCGCGAGCGTCGCGTTCACGGGCGTGCGATCGGCGCCGTCCGCGTCGACCCAGGTTCCGCCGGCGGCCACGAAGGCGTCCGTGTGGTCGGGGGTCTTCACGAGGAGATCGTCGGGCTCGATCCCGCCCACGGTCGCGGCGTCGACACCCTGGAGGGTGCCCTCGTTCACGTCCGCGCCCGTCAGGGAGTTGTTCGCGACCTTCGACCCGTTGACCGCGTTCGCCCTGATCTTCGCCGCAGTCACCGCGCCGTCCTTGAGGTGCGCGGTGCCCACGCTGTTCCTCGCAAGGTGCGACGCGGCATAGCTGACACCGCTCAGGGCGACTGCGAGCGCGATGCACGCGACGACCATCGCGGGCGAAGGACCGCGAAAGCCCTTCCGCTGCGAGCTTGTCTCCATGAACATAACCTCCCGTCCT
>JAICNY010000046.1 GCA_025930955.1 Thermoleophilia bacterium | reverse complement strand
TGCGTCCTGAGCGCGTCGTTCAGGCTCGTCTTCAGGTCGGTTGAGGCGCTCCGCTCGCCGATGATGAGCGCGGCCGGCACGCCGTACTCCCCGGCGGGGAACCGCTTCGGCCGCGTCCCGGGGATCACGACGGCGCGCGGCGGGACGACGCCGCGGTGCTCGACCGGCTCGGAGCCGGTCACGTCGATGATCGGCGTCGAGGCCGTCAGGACGACGTTCGCGCCGAGCACGGCCCGCTCGCCGACGCGCACGCCCTCGACCACGATCGAGCGCGAGCCGACGAACGCGCCGTCCTCCACGATCACGGGCGCCGCCTGCGGCGGCTCGAGCACGCCGCCGATGCCGACCCCGCCCGAGAGGTGCACGTCCGATCCGATCTGCGCGCAGGAGCCCACCGTGGCCCACGTGTCGACCATCGTCCGCGGCCCCACCCAGGCGCCGATGTTCACGTAGCTCGGCATGAGCACGACGCCGGGCGAGAGATACGAGCCGAAGCGCGCGACGGCGGGCGGCACGACGCGCACGCCGCTCCCGTCCCAGTCCCCCTTCAGCGGCACCTTGTCGAGGTATTCGAAGGGCCCGACCTCGACCGGCTCCATCGCGCGCAGGCGGAAGAGGAGGAGGATCGCCTTCTTCGCCCACTCGTTCACCGTCCAGCCGTCCGGGCCCGGCTCGGCGACGCGCGCCTCGCCGCGGTCGAGGAGCCCGACCGCCTCCTCGACGGTCGCGAGCCCGCCCGCGGCGCCGTCCGGCGGCGCGTCCCAGAGGCGCTCCACCTCGCGGGCGATGTCGGCGCTCACAGGAGCCCCTCGAGCCGCTCGACCGCGACCGCGCACTCCTCCTCGGTCGGGACGAGCGCGAGCCGGACGTACCCCTCCCCGGACGGGCCGAGGTACGACCCGGGCGTCACGACGACGCCCGTCTCGAGCAGCCGCTCGGCGAACGCCTCCGAGCTCCCGCCGTCCGGGACGGCGACCCAGAGGTACATCGTCGCCGCGCTTCCCGCCACGCGAACGCCGGCGCGCTCGAAGAGGCCGAGGAGGAGCGCCCGCTTGCGTCCGTAGAGCGCGCGGGTGCGCTCGACGTGCCCCTCGTCGCCCCAGGCGACGACCGACGCGCGCTGGACGAACTCCTGGGGAGCCGTCCCCACGTTCGGGCGGAAGGCCTTGAGCGCCGCGACGACCTCCGCGTCGCCCGCGACGAACGCCGAGCGGTAGCCGGTCATGGAGGAGCGCTTCGAGAGCGAGTTGAAGACCGCGACACGCGCTCCCGTCTCGCGCACCTGGAGGGCCGAGGGGGGCGGCTCGTCGAACCAGAGCTCGCTGTAGGCCTCGTCCGAGGCGAGGACGAACTCGTGCTCGGCCGCGAGCCCGGCGAGCCGCTCGTAGAACGGAAGCGGCGCGACGGCGGCGGTCGGGTTGTTCGGGTAGTTCACCCAGACGACCGCCGCGCGGCGCCAGACCTCGTCCGCAACCGCGTCGAGCTCGGGCAGGAACCCGTGCTCCTCGAGGAGCGGGAGCCGCACGATCTCCGCGCCCGCGAAGGCCGCGCCGCGCTCCGGCACCGGGTAGGCGGGCTCGGTCACGACGACGACGTCCTTGCCGCTGGCCGGGTCGAGGAGCACCTGCGCGAAGGAGAAGATCGCCTCCTTCGAGCCGTACGTCGGGACGATCGCCGTCGCCGGGTCGAGCTCGACGCCGAAGCGCCGCAGAGCCCACGCGGCGATCGCCTCGCGCAGCTCGGGGAGGCCCTGCGCGCGCGGGTAGCCCTCGGTCGCCGGAAGCGCGTCGACGAGCGCACGGACGATCCGCTCGTCCGTCTTCTCGCGCGGGTCGCCCATCCCGAAGTCGACGAGCGTGACGCCGCGCTCCGCCACGCGCAGCTTCGCCTCGTCGAGCCGGACGAACGGGTACGTGGCCTGCGCGCGGAGGACGGGGGAGAGGCGCACGGCGTCAGTCTCGCAGGAAGTCGCGCAGCACCCGGAAGACGCGCTCGAGCGCGTCGATCTCGACGTGCTCCTCGCGCCGGTGAGCCTGGGCGGTCGCCCCCGGCCCGAAGTTGACCGCGTCCACGCCCGCCTCGGCCAGCTCGGCGACCGGCGTCCAGGCCTGCTTCGGGAGCACCTCGAGATCCCCGGCGGCTCGTAGTCGATCGACGAGCGGCGTCTCGACGACGACGGGCGCCGACGGCGAGTTCCCGACGACGGCCACCTCGTCCGCGCCCGCGCGCTCCGCGAGCTCGCGGACGAGCTCCTCCGCCGACCCGGCCGAGCGGTCGGGCGCGTAGCGGAGGTTCACGCGCGCGGTCGCCCGCTCGGGGACGACGTTCATCGCGATCCCGCCCTCGATCCCGGTCACGCTCGCGACCTCGACGAAGCGGAGGCCGGAGAGCTCGACCTCGCGCGCGGGCCACGGCACGACGTCCGCGAGCCCGGCGACCGCGCGCTCGACCGCGTTCGTCCCCGTCCACGGCCGCGCGGAGTGCGCGCTCACGCCGTGCCAGACGAGGTCTGCGACGAGGTTGCCGAGGCAGCCCGCGTGGATCGCGCAGTCGGTCGGCTCGAGCATGATCCCGAGCTCCGCCTCGAGCACCGGCGGGTAGGCGGCGAAGAGCGCCGGGAGCGCGCTCTCGTCGGGCGGCAGCTCCTCGCGCGGGAAGAAGAGAAGCGCGAGGTCGACCGCGAGCGGCGCGCCCTCCTCCTCGAGCCAGCGCGCGAGCTCGACGAGCACGGCGACGCCGCCCTTCATGTCGCTCGCGCCGAGCCCGTGCACGGCGCCGCCCTCGATCCGGCCGGGAATGTTCCCCTGCGCGGGGACGGTGTCGAGGTGCCCCGCGAGGAGGACGAGCGGCCGGCCCGCGCGACGTTCGGTCACGTAGAGGAGGGCCGAGTCGGCCGCGTGGACGAGCGCGAGCCGCCCGACCGGCACGGCGTCCTCCACCCAGGCGGCCGCCGCGGCCTCGTTCCCGCTCTCCGACGGGATGTCGACGAGGGCCAGCGTCGTCGCGGCGAGGCGGGACGCGTCTCCGGCGGGGGCGGGCACCGCGGCAGCCTATCCGGGCCGGGGGCGGGCATAATCCGTGCCGGATGCCTCAACGCCGACCCGATCCCGCGCCAGGCGCAGGGCCCGAGCGCGGGTTCTCCGTGCTGGTCGCCGCGCCCGGGGCCGACCCCGCCGACGAGCTCGCCGAGCTCGCCGAGCTCTGCCGGACAGCCGGCGTCGAGCCGGCCGGCGAGCTCGTCCAGTTCCGCACGGCGCCGGACCCGCGCACGTACGTCGGCAAGGGCAAGCTGGCCGAGCTGAAGGAGGCCGTTCAGGCGTCGGGCGCGCAGATCGTCATCGTCGACGACGACCTCGACCCGAGCCAGCAGCGGCGGATCGAGGAGGCGCTCGGGCTCGGCGTCCTCGACCGGACGCAGCTCATCCTCGACATCTTCGCCCAGCACGCCGTCTCGGCCGAGGGAAAGCTCCAGGTCGAGCTCGCGCAGCTCGAGTACAACCTCCCGCGGATGCGCGGCATGTGGCTCCACCTCGAGCGCCTCGGCGGCGGGGCGGGGGCGGGCCGGCGCGGCCCCGGCGAGTCGCAGCTCGAGACCGACCGCCGGCTGGCACGGCGGCGCATCACCGTCCTGAAGGAGCGGCTCCGCGGGCTCGAGAAGCGGCGCGAGACGCAGCGGAAAGCGCGCCGCGAGGCCGCGACGCCGCTCGTCGCGCTCGCCGGTTACACGAACGCGGGCAAGTCGACGCTCCTGAACGCGCTCACGGACGCGGACGTCTCCGTGAACGACCGCCTCTTCGAGACGCTCGACCCGACGACCCGCGCGTTCGAGGAGGACGGGCGGCGCTACCTCTTGACCGACACGGTCGGCTTCATCCGCCGGCTGCCGCACGGGCTGGTCGAGGGGTTCGCGGCGACGCTCGAGGAGACGCTCCTCTCCGACCTCGTCCTGCACGTCGTGGACGCGTCCGCCTCGGACGAGCACATCTCCGAGACGATCGCGTCCGTCGAGTCGGTGCTCGCGGAGATCGGGGCGGCGCACCTCCCGCGCGAGCTCGTCCTGAACAAGGTGGACGCGGTCGACCCGCTCGGGCGGCGGCGGCTCGCGAACCGCTTCCCGGACGCTGTGCAGGTCTCGGCCCGGACCGGGGAGGGGCTCGACCGGCTGAAGGCGCGCGTGGCCGAGCGGCTCGCCGATCGCTTCGAGCCGGTGCGGCTCCTCGTCCCGTACTCGGAGGGACGCGTCCTCGCCGACCTCTACGAGCTCGGCGCGCCGATCGAGGAGCGGGCCGACCGGCCGGACGGCGTCCACGTGCTCGCGCGGCTTCCCCGCGGCGAGCTCGGCCGCTATGCGCCGTATCTCGTCGTCGAAGAGGACGCGCGCGCGAAGCATGGCGCCTGACGACGGCGGCGGGCGGCTCGAGCTTCCGGTCCGGCGGCTGCGCGACGACGCCGTGCTTCCGGAGAAGGCGTACGCGGGCGACGCTGGGCTCGACCTCGCGACCTGCGAGCGCGTGGAGCTCGGGCCGGGCGAGCGGGCGCTCGTCCCGACGGGCCTCGCGGTCGCCGTTCCGGACGGGTACGCGGGCTTCGTGCAGCCGCGCTCCGGGCTCGCGGCGCGCCGGGGGATCACGGTGGTCAACTCGCCCGGGCTCATCGACTCCGGCTACCGCGGCGAGGTCAAGGTCGTGCTCCTGAACACCGACCCCGTCGAGAGCTTCGTGGCCGAGCCGGGGGAGCGGATCGCCCAGCTCGTCGTCCTCCGCGTGCCCGCGGTCGAGCCCGTCGAGGTGGACGCGCTGCCGGGGAGCGAGCGCGGCGCCCTGGGCTTCGGCTCGTCGAGCCTGGCGGGCCGGTGAGCGCGGAGCCGCGGATCCGGGTGTCGGCCCTCCTGCGGCGTGAGGGGCGCATTCTCCTCTGCCGGCACGAGAAGGCCGGGCGCGCGTACTGGCTCCTTCCGGGCGGCGGCGTGAACCTGGGAGAGAGCCTCGCCGACGCGCTCCAGCGCGAGCTGACCGAGGAGGTCGGGATCGCGGAGGAGCTCCCGCTCGAGGGCCCGGTCGCGGTGTGCGACTCGATCGCGCCCGACGGGACGCCCGTGCGGAAGCACGTCGTCCACATCATCTTCGCGGGCTACCTCGGCGGCCGGTCGCTCGAGGCGGTCACCTCGCAGGACGCCGCCGTGCGCGGCCACCGGCTGTTCGGCGTGGACGAGCTCGCCGGCCTCCCGCTCCACCCGCCGATCCAGCGGTTCCTCGAGCGCTGGCAGCCCGGCGACCCGACGGTGTACCTCGGCGCCATGTGGGCGCGCTGAGCGCGAGCCCGCCCGGCCCCCCGGCCGCGCGGCAGCGCGGCCACCCACGGCGGCGTGGGGACGAATCGTCACGGTTCCGGCACGGAATCGGCACACTTCCGTGCGCCGCGAGGGGCTACGGTGGCCGTGGGCGGCGGGTGGACTCTTCTCCCCACCCTGGGTGGGGACGTTACGGAGTGGTGGAACTCCGCAGGCTCGGCTCGGCCGAGTACGCGGAGGGTCAGTCGAAGCGGCCGCCGCGCTCGTGCGCGCGCTCCGCGGAGACCTCGTGCGCGGCCGCCTCGAGGTCGTCGGGCAGCGGCTCGAGCTCGGGCGGCTCGCCGCCCGTCGAGTGCGCGAGCGCCTGGGCGAGCAGCCAGTCCGCGAGCCAGGGATTCCGCGGCAGGAGCGGGCCGTGGAGATACGTCCCGAGCGCTCTCCCGCGGCGGCAGCCCTCGTAGCCGCTCTCGCCGTCGTTCCCGAACCCGGCCACGACCCGCCCGAGCGGCTCGGCGGACGGTCCGAGGATCGTGCGGCCGGCATGGTTCTCGAACCCCGCGAGCGTCCGCTCGACGCCCGGCTCGAGCGAGCACGAGAGGAGCACGTCGCCGATCATCCGCCGCTCGCCCGCCACGGTATGCAGGTCGAAGAAGCCCGCCCCCGGCAGCTCGACGCCGCCGCGATCCCGGTAGTAGCGCCCGAAGAGCTGGTAGCCGCCGCAGACCGCGAGCGCCGCCGCGCCGCCGAGGAGGGCCTCCTCGAGCGCCGTGGCGCGCCCGGCGAAGTCCGGGGCGATGAGCGCCTGCTCGCGGTCCTGCCCGCCGCCGATGTACAGGAGGTCGTGCTCGCCGGGGACGAGCCGGTCGCCGAGCCCGATCCCGCGCACCTCGAGCTCGATCCCGCGCCAGGCCGCCCGCGCCGCGAGGACGGCCATGTTCCCGCGGTCGGCGTAGATGTTCAGGTAGTCCGGATACAGGTGGCCGACGACGACCTTCACCGCGCCCTCCCGACGAGCTCGTCGAACCGCTCCTCGCGCTCCCAGTAGGGCCGCACGAGACCCCGGTCGGCGACGACGCGCCGCAGCGCGAGCATCGCCGTGTACGTCGGAAGCACCGGCACCGTCGACCCGGGCGGCGCGAGCTTTAGCGCGCGGTCGAGGCCGGCCTCGAGGTCCGGCACCACGTCGAGCCGGTCGAGCTCGAGGCCCCCGTACTTGAACCGGAGCGCGAGCTCCTGGGCCCGCGAGCCGCTGACGACGAGTCGCTCGAGCGACGCGGCGAGGGGCTCGAAGTCGACGTCCCAGATCCACGAGACGTCGCGCCCGTCCGCGATCTCGTCGTTCAGCGCGACGAGCGCCAGCGCGGGCGGGCCGCCGTCAACGAGCGTCCGGATCGCCTCGTTCGCACCGGCCGGGTTCTTCACGAGGAGCATGAGTACGGTCCTGTCCCCGACGGCGATCCGCTCGAAGCGACCGAACGCGGCCCGGAACCGCGCGAGCCCCTCCGCGACCTCGTCGAGCGTGGCGCCGAGCGTGAGCGAGAGCGCCGCGGCCGCGACCGCGTTGTAGACGTTGTAGAGGCCGGGCAGTCCGACCGTCACCCGTCGCGTTCCCTGCGGCGTCACGAGGTCGAACGACGAGCGCTCGAGCCCCTCGAGCGAGATCGAGCGCGCCGCCACGTCGAGCGGCGGCCGCTCGTCGTCGCCACGCGGGCAGCGGTAGGCGCCCAGGTGGCCCACATAGGCGGCCTCGTACTCGTACGGCGTGCCGCAGGAGACGCAGTACTTCGAGTCGGCGGCGTGGGGGAGGCGCTCGCGGGCGACCGACGGATCGTCGAGCCCGAACCGGAGCGCAGCCCCGCGCCCGCGCGCGAGCCCGGCCACGAGCGGGTCGTCCGCGTTCACGACCGCGACCGTGTCCGCCGGGAGCGAGGCGAGCGCGTGGCGCCACCGCTCGGCCACGAGCTCGAGCTCGCCGTAGCGGTCGAGCTGGTCGCGGAAGAGGTTCCCGAGCGTGACGACGCGCGGCCGCACGCGCCGCGCCACCTCCGGAAAGGCGGCCTCGTCCACCTCGAAGAGCCCGAGCTCCGCGCCGTCCGCGTCGAGGAGCGCCGACGCGACGCCGGACACGAGGTTCGCGCCCGCCCGGTTGTGCGCGAGCCGGACGCGCCGCCCGAGGATCTCGGCGGTCATCGCGGCCGTCGTCGTCTTCCCGTTCGTCGCCGAGACGAGGGCGGCGCCGTGCTGGAGCCGCTCCGCGAGCGTCGCGAGCGCTCCGGGGTCGACGGCGACGAGGAGCTTGCCCGGGAGCGTCGTGCCGCCTCCGCGCGCGGCCAGGCGCGAGAGGCGGCCGGCGAGCCGCGCGAGGCCGATCTCGAGGCGGAGCCGCACCCGGCCCAGTGTAGTTCCCCCGTTTCAGGGGTTTGGGCCGCTCGGCTCGTACCCCGGACGGGGGATGCCGCGCCGTTTCGCCCGCCCTAGCCTGCAATCAGGGCACACGGGCGGCCCGCGCAAGCGACTGCGTGGAGTGTGATGAGACGGATGGCGACGAGTGCGGACGGTCGGCGACGGCTCCGGCGGGGGGCACGATGACGGCCGTCTCCGGTGAGCTGACGGTCGACGGCGTGGGCGCCGAGCCGGAGCCGCAAGGGCTTCCCCGCCGGGCGCTCGTCTTCCTCGGCCTGACCGGCGCGACGACCGTCGCGGCAGCCGCGCTCCCGATCGCGAACCTCGACGGGAGGGAGGCGGACTGGCTCACGTTCGTCGTCCTCGCCGTCGCCGCCGCGGCCGCGCAGCTCTTCGTCGCGCGGACGCCGCGCAACGCGGCTCGCTACTACACGACGATCGTCTTCCTGATCGCGGCCGTGCTCCTCTTGCCGGCGGGCCTCGTCGCGCTCATGGGCGTGATCCAGCACGTGCCGGAGTGGCTGAAGATGCGCCACCCCTGGTACATCCAGACCTTCAACATCGCGAACTACACGCTGAACTGCCTCGCGGCGTGGTACGCGGCGCACTTCGTCCTCGCGGGCGCGAGCGCGGCGGACGCGCCGGAGCGGTGGGCGGCGGCGGGCGCGGTCGCGTGCGTCGTCTTCGTCGTCACGAACCACGTCCTGCTCGCGGTGATGATGCACGTGGCCGAGCGGACGCCCCTCCGCAAGAGCGAGCTCTTCACGCTCGAGAGCCTCTCCACGGACCTGATCCTCGCCCTCCTCGGCGTCGCGTTCGCCACGCTCTGGGAGGTCAACACCTGGCTCATCGTCGCGGCCGTCGCCCCGCTCGTCCTCATCCACCGCTCGCTCAACGTCCCCGCCCTCGAGGAGGAGGCGCGCGTCGACGCGAAGACAGGCCTCTTCAACGCCCGCCACTTCGCCGCGGAGCTCCGCGAGGAGCTCGCCCGCGCCGAGCGCTTCGACCGGCCGATGTCCGTGATCATGGCCGACCTCGACCTCCTGCGGGACATCAACAACGCGTACGGCCACCTCGCGGGCGACGCGGTCCTGCGCGGGATCGCCGACACCTTCCGGGCCGCGCTCCGCGACTACGACGTGCCGGCGCGCTTCGGCGGGGAGGAGTTCGCCATCCTGCTTCCCGAGACGCCGCCGGAGCGCGCGCTCGAGATCGCCGAGCGCATCCGGCGGACGGTCGCCGCGACGCGGTTCGAGGTGACCACGTCGAGCGAGCCGATCCGCGCGACGATCTCGTGCGGCGTCGCCGGGTACCCGAAGGACGGGACGGACGTCAACGAGCTCATCCACCAGGCCGACCTCGCCGTCTACCGCGCGAAGCTCCAGGGCCGGAACCGCGCTCTCGGGGCGAGCTCCGAACCGCTGCTCATGCCCGCGGAACGGAGCGCACGCCTCGCCGCCGTTCCGGAGGAGCCCGTCGACCTTCCCTCGGCGGTTCCGCTCCCCGTGGAGGCGCCAGCCGCCGGAGGGCCGGACCGCCGCCAGAGCGCGCCCCGTCGGCACATGCCGGTCGGGCCGCGCTTCGTCGCCCTCTCGCCGCTCCTCGGGTCGTTCGTCGCCGTCGTCGCGCTGGCCGGCGCCGCCGCGGGCGTGCTCGGGCTCTTTCTCGGCGGGACGGAGGACGTCGTCGGCCTGCTGGCGATCGTCCTCGCCGTCGGGATCGGGCAGGCGCTCTCGCTCGAGCTCGAGGGCGGCTCCGTGTCCGTGAGCGCGGTCGGCGCGCTCGCCGGCGCGGCGATGTTCGGGCCGCGCGCCGCGCTCCCGCTCGCCGTCACCATGGCGGCCGTCCAGTGGAGCGCGATGCGGAACCCGCTCCACCAGTCGCTCTTCAACGTCGGCACGCTCTGCATCGCCTCCCTCTCGGCCGCCGCGGTCTTCTCGATCGGCTGGGGCGACGACGCGATCGGTCACCTCGTCACCGCGCTCGCGGGCCTCGTCGCGGGTGGGCTCTACTTCGTGATCAACACTGGGCTCCTCTCCGGCGCGATGGCGCTCGAGGGACACGACTCCTGGGCGCGCGTCTGGAAGGAGCGCTTCTCGTGGCTCGGACCGCACTACGTCGCGTTCGGCGCGGTCGCGGCGGCGATGGCGCTCGCGTACGAGGCGATCGGCCTCTACGGCCTCGCGGTCTTCGCACTCCCGCTCCTGCTCATGCGCAAGACCATGGCCGCCTACATCGGCCACACCGCCCGCTCGAGCTCGAAGCTCCGCGAGGCGGCCGAGACGATCCGGAACCAGAACGCCTCGCTCGAGCAGGCGAACCGGCTCCTGAAGGAGCGCTCGACCGCGGCGATGGAGAGCCTCTCCGCCACCGTGGACGCCCGCGACGCGTACACCGCCGGCCACTCGCGGCGCGTGCAGCAGCTCTCGCTCGCGATCGGCCGCGAGCTCGGGCTCTCGCAGGCCGAGCTCGACCTGCTCGGCCACGCGGCGCTCTTCCACGACATCGGCAAGCTCGCGATCCCGGACGCCGTCCTCCTGAAGCCGGCCGAGCTCACGGTCGACGAGTGGTCGCTCATGCAGCGCCACGCGGAGGAGGGCGCGCGGATCATCGACCGGCTCGGCTTCCTCCAGGACGCGGTCCCGGCCATCCGCCACCACCACGAGCGCTTCGACGGAGCCGGGTACCCGGACGGGCTCGCGGGCGAGGAGATCCCGCTCGGTGCCCGCATCATCCACGTGGCCGACGCGCTCGACTCGATGCTGACGACCCGGATCTACCGCGCCGCGCGCCCGGTCGCCGAGGCGGTCGCGGAGCTTCGCATCGCCTCCGGCACACAGTTCTGCCCGCGCTGCGTCGGCGCCCTCGAGCGCCTCGTCGAGGCCGACGGCCTCGCGGACTACGGGATCCGCGTCCCGGTTCTCGCGAACGCCTCGTAACGGCTCCTGCGACGATACGGGGGTGTCTGCGCTCCGGTCGGCCGCGCTCGAGCTCCGCGCCGCGGGACGCGTCGCCGTGCGCGGTGGAGGAGGCCTGCGGGAGCGCCTCGGCGCCCGCGACGAGCGGCTCGTGTTCGTCGTCGGCTGCCCGCGCTCGGGCACGACGTTCCTCGGGCGCTCGCTCGGCTCGCTCCCGGGCTTCGTCGACCTCGGGGAGGTCCCGACGCTCAAGGCGGCGATCCCTGAGCTCGCCGGGCCGGGGGAGGGCGCGGCGCCGCAGATCCGGCGGATCCTCGACCGGACGCGCCGCTACGGCCTCGTCGGCGCCCGACGCGCGGTCGAGCAGACGCCCGAGACCGTCTTCGTCGCGGCCGCCGCGCTGCGCGCGTATCCCGAGGCGCGCGTCGTCCACCTCGTCCGCGACGGGCGCGACGTCACCTGCTCGCTCCTCGAGCGCGGCTGGCTGAGCGCGACGCGGACGGGCGCCGACGACGCGGGCCTCCGGTACGGCCCCGACGCGCGCTTCTGGGTCGAGACCGAGCGGCGCGACGAGTTCCGGCGCGCGAGCGACGCCCGCCGCGCGGCCTGGGCCTGGCGGCGCTACGTGTCAGCGGGACGCGCGCTCGGCGAGGCCGCGCACGAGGTTCGCTACGAGCGCCTGGCCGCCGAGCCGGACGCAGTCGCCGCCGAGCTCGCGGCGTACCTGGACGCGGCCGAGGCGCCGCTCGCCGCCGCGCTGCGCGGGGCGCACGCCGAGTCCGTCGGGCGGTACGCGACCGATCTCGGGCCCGAGCAGCTCGCCGACGTCGAGGCCGAGGCGGGCGGGCTTCTGAAGACGCTCGGCTACGCCTAGCGCGCGCGGGCGGGCGCGAAGGCCGCCCGGCGCGATGCGAGCGCCGCGAGGCGCTCGAGGCACGAGCGCCCCTCCTCCGGGGCCCGAACGGCCGGGAGGGGCTCCTCGGAGAAGGTTCGGTCGGGCTCGAACGACGTGGCCCCGAGGATCCGGCCATCCTCGATCGTCATGAGAGTCCCCTCGGCCACCTCGCGCTTCGCGAGCGAGACCCCGAGATAGCGCTCCACGAGCTCGAGCGCGTCGACCGTGGAGCCGAAGAGTACCGCGCCGTCCGTCTCGCCGAGCCAGAGCGGCCGCCCGATCCCGCGCGCGATCGAAACGGCGTGGGGGGTGCGCTCGTCGAGCCACGCCGTCGCCATCGAGCCGTAGAGCTTCTCGAGCGCGGCCGGCACGTGCGGCGTCTCGTCGACGAGCGCGAAGATCGCCTCGGAGTCGACGGTCATCCCCGGCTCCGCCCGCTCGATCCCGTGCCCGGCGAGGAGCTCCTCGTCGTTTCGGATCACGCCGTTGTGAATCCCGACGACCGCGCCGTGCCTGATCGGATGGTTGTTCGCGGCGAGCGAGGGATGGCCCTTCGTGTAGTCGCGGACGTGGAAGAGCCCCTGCGTCGCGTCACGGGGGATCGAGACAGCCTCGAGGAGCTGGCTCGCGCCCGTCCGCTGCTTGTGGACGACGATCGGGCCGTCGCCGCGCCGGTACGCGTATCCAACCGCGTCGGAGCCCCGTTCGGCGATCGCCGCCAGCAGCGACTGCGCGGCCAGCGTCCTGTCGATCCCGCTGCCCGGATGCAAGCTGTATCCGGCGATCCCACACACGACTGAATGACTGTACTCAAACCCTCCGACGACGGGGCCGCAACAGGCGAGGTGCGTCGTAAAGGTTCGTTATGGCTTTCGTACTGCGCAGCGAAACCTAAATCCCCCGCCGGGGGGTAGCACCGCTCGAGGCCCCGCCGATACAGGGGGCGTGGAGCACCCCCTCCCGAACCTGCCGCTTCCCGACCCGGCCGACGAGACGCCCCGCCTCGAGCTCGCACCGCACCCCGACCCGGAAGCCGAGGACGCGGCGGCCGAGGACGGAGACGACGAGGAGGACGAGCCGGAGGCCGAAGCCGACGCCGAGGCGGAGGCGAAGCCCAAGGCGAAGCGCGAGCCCGCGCAGACGCAGGACCCCCTGAAGCTCTACGTCCGCCAGATCGGCGACGGCCCGCTCCTCACGCCGGCCGAGGAGCGCGAGCTCGCGCGCCTCAAGGACCTCGGCGACGAGGACGCGAAGCGGCGCCTGATCGAGGCGAACCTCCGCCTCGTCATGTCGATCACCCGGAACTACGTGAACGCCGGCGTGCCGCTCCTCGACCTCATCCAGGAGGGCAACCTCGGCCTGATCCGCGCGGTCGAGAAGTTCGACTACACGCTCGGGTACAAGCTCTCGACGTACGCGACGTGGTGGATCCGCCAGGCGGTCACCCGCGCGATCGCCGACCAGGGCCGGACGATCCGCCTGCCGGTCCACGTGGTCGAGCAGGTGCGCAAGATGACCCGCGCCCGCCGCGTCCTCACGCAGAAGCTGAACCGCGACCCGCTTCCCGAGGAGATCGCGGCCGAGAGCGGCTTCGACCTGAAGCGCGTCCACGAGCTCCTCGACCTCGTCGAGGACCCGGTCTCGCTCGAGACGCCGGTCGGCGACGGGGAATCGATCTACGCGGACATGCTCGAGGACGTGAACGCCGAGCAGCCGGACACGGTGCTCGCCGAGCTCCTGCGCACGAAGGAGCTCCAGGCGGCGCTCATCGGCCTGAACGAGCGGATGCGCCACGTGCTCGCCCTCCGTTTCGGCCTGAACGGCGAGAAGCCGAAGACGCTCGAGGAGGTCGGCACCGAGCTCGGCGTCACGCGCGAGCGGGTCCGCCAGCTCGAGTCACGCGCCCTCCGCGAGCTGCAGGCGGCCGCGCCCGAGCTCAAGCTGTACCTCCGCGCCGAATAGCCGCTACGGGAGATCGCCGTCCCGGTACGGGCGGTTCGTCCACTCCGGGAACGGAGCGTAGGCCTCCTTCCCGTCGCGCGTCTCGGTCTCGACCCCGGCCTTGTGCCTGAGGGCGACGTCGACGACGGGATAGAGGACGCCCTTGTTGCGCCGTCCGCCGACCATGAGGATCGCGCACGGGCCGTCGCCCGCGCCGACGAAGACGTGCTCCGTCCAGGCGGGGCAGTGGACGAAGTCCCACGGCCCGAGCGGGCGCTCCTCGCCCTCGACGAGGAGCAGACACTCGCCCGCGAGGACGAGGAAGTCCTCCTGCTCGTTCTCACCGTGGTACATGCAGTTCGGCTGGCCGGGTTCGAGAACGACGATGTTGATCCCGAAGTCGGGAAAGCGGTTGGATGCCGCCTCGAAGCCGGTCCCGGCACCCATCACCGCGTTCTCCTCCCAAACCGCCTCGCGGGCGTTGACGACGAACCAGCCGTCGCCCTCCGGCGCGAGACCGTTCTCCGTGCGGACGAGCTTCGCTTCCTGTACCGGCATCTCGGGGCTCCTCTCGGTGGCTACCGTTGCGATCGGTGTTCTGGGACGTGCACACCCACATGGTCCCCTCCGGGGACGACGGCGTGCGGACCGAGGAGGACGGGCTCGCGCTCTGCCGCGAGGCGGCTGAGCGCGGGACGAGTGTTCTCTTCGCGACGCCGCACGTCTGGCCGCACTTCGAGCTCTCCGAGGCGCGCGAGGAGGCGGTACGCGCTGCCCACGCTCGGATGGCGCCCCGGGCGGCGGAGTTCGGGCTCGATTTGCGCCTCGGGTTCGAGCTGACGCCCGCGCCGGCCCTGCTCGAGACCGACCTGCGCCGCTTTCGCCTCGGCGGGCTGCCCGCAGTGCTCATGGAGCTGCCGTTCGACGGCCCGCTCGGGCTCGCGATGCGCCTTGCCGAGGAGATCGAGGCGGCCGGGCTCACGCCCGTGATCGCGCATCCGGAGCGGGCGGACGAGGTGATCGACGACCCGGGACAGGCGCGCGCGTTCGCGGGGCGCGGCTGGCTGCTCCAGGTCAACGCGACGAGCCTCCTCGGCCGCCACGGCCGCGGCCCGCGCCGGACGGGCTGGCGGCTCGTCGAGGAGGGGCTCGCCTCCGTGATGGGATCGGACGGCCACCGCCCCGCGCGCCCGCCGTTCCTCGACGAGGCATACGAGGCCGTCCGCGCGCGGATGGGGGAGGAGGCGGCGGGCGACCTCTTCGGCGCGGCCGCCCTCCAGCGCCTGGAGTCCCTGGCGCCCGCGGAGCCCCCGAGCTAGCAACACGGTCTTACCACCTCCGGTTCACGGGGCGGGCCTCCGGGCGCTGCGGATCGTCGCCGTGCGGGCCTTGGGGAGCTAGCCGCTCGCCGCGGCGCCGATCTCGCGGAGCGACGCGAGTCGGTGGAGCGACTCGACCTCGATCTGACGCACGCGTTCGCGCGTCAGCCCGAGCCGGCGGCCGATGTGCTCGAGCGTGTGCGGCTCCTCGCCCGAGAGGCCGTAGCGGAGCTCGAGCACCGCGCGGTCGCGCTCCGGCAACGACTCGAGGGCGCGCGAGAGGGCCTCCTTCTGGAGCCGGTTCGCGGTCACCTCGTCCGGGAGCGGGTCGTCGCCGGCGACGAGGTCGCCGAAGACCGCGTCCTCCTGCTCGCCGATCGGCTGGTCGAGGCTCGTCGAGGCCCGGGCGGCGGCCCGCACCTCGAGCGCCTGCTGGAGCGGAAGCCCGGCCTCCTCGGCGATCTCCTCGAGCGACGGCTCGCGCGCGAGCTGCGTCCAGAGGTACCGCTCGGCCCGCTGCATCTTCTGCATCCGCTCGACGACGTGGACGGGCACGCGGATCGTCCGCGCCTTGTCCGCGATCGCGCGGGCGACCGCCTGGCGGATCCACCAGGTCGCGTAGGTCGAGAACTTGAGCCCCCGGCGCCACTCGAACTTCTCGACCGCGCGGATGAGCCCGAACATCCCCTCCTGGATCAGGTCGAGGAACGGGAGGCCCTGGTTCCTGTAGTTCTTCGCGATCGAAACGACGAGGCGCAGGTTCGACTCGATCATCTTCTGCTTCGCCGCCATGTCGCCGCGCTCGATGCGCTTCGAGAGCTCGACCTCCTCGGCCGCGGTGAGGAGCGGGTGCCGGCCGATCTCGCGCAGGAAGAGCTGGAGCGCGTCCGTCGTCGTCTCCACGGACGTGTCGACGTTGCGCGGCGGCGCGGTCGGCTCCTTCGGGGGCTCCTTCGCCGCCGGCTCGACGATCTCGATCGCGCGCTCCTCGAGCTCGCGGTGCAGCGTCTCGACGTCCGCGGCGTCCAGCTCGAGCGCGTCGCAGGTCTCGGTCAGCTCGACGGCGTCGACGAAGCCCGCCGCCTCTGCCTTCTCGAGGAGCGTCTGGATCTCGTAGGTCTGGAGGATCGGTCGCTCGTGAGCCATCGGCGGGGGTCTAGGCTACCAACCGGGCCTGCGGATACCCCAAAAGGCGCCCCGGCGAAACGCCCTCGTGCGATGTACGCACGATAACCGGCGTTATGTCAAGTAGGCGGATGCGGCATTTCGCGCTCCGAGCGGACGTTGCCTCCCCGCCTCGTGCCATTTGCGGATCTGTGGAAAAGCGCATACCGTGCCGCTTCATGCTGCAGCCCGACCCGAACGAACGCTTCCGGGAGCGGCGCAGCCAAGCACGGCGGCGGCGTGCGCGGCAGCGAATCGCCGCGTTCTCGTTGCTCGCCGTCGGGACGGCAGTCGTGGCGCTCGGGGCCCGGTTCCTCGAGGAGGGTGAGCGAGCGCCGGTGCAGGCCGCCCAGACGACCGCGCCGGCCGCTGGGACGACCACCGAGGGCGACGAGGCCGCGCCCCGCGAGCCGCGGGAGCTCCCGCAGGAGGTTCGCGGCGTCCACGTGACGATGGGCCTCATGTCACTGCGCGGCAAGCTCAACGAGTACCTCGCGCTCGTCGACGAGGGCATGACGGCGGTCCAGATCGACGTGAAGGACGAGAACGGCGAGGTCGCCTTCGCGTCGCCGCTCGCGCCGCTCGCGACGCGGGTCGGCGCAGCACGCGACTACTACGAGCCCGAGCGCGTCGCCGAGCGGGTGCACGCGAAGGGCCTGTATCTCATCGGCCGCGTGGTCGTCTTCGAGGATCCCCACCTCGCGCGCGAGCGGCCGAAGCTCGCCGTGCAGAGCTCCGCCGGCGGGATCTGGACGAACTACGGCGGGCTCGGCTGGTCGAACCAGTACGACGAGCGGGTCTGGGACTACAACGTCGACATCGCCGAGGCCGCCGCGCGCGCCGGCTTCGACGAGATCATGTTCGACTACGTCCGCTTTCCGAGCGACGGGCCGATCGAGCAGGCGCGCTGGTCCGGCCGCGTGAATGAGAAGAAGGGCGAGACGATCGCCCGCTTCCTCGCGTACGCGCGCGACCGGCTCGAGCCGCTCGGCGTGCGCATCTCGGCCGCCGTCTTCGGCCTCGCCGCGACGCGCGACCTCGGGATCGGGCAGCGGCCGCGGCTCCTCGCCCCCCACCTCGATGTGATCTACCCGATGGTCTATCCGTCGCACTACAGCCCCGGCGAGTACGACCTCCCCGACCCGGACGGGACGCCCGGCGCGACCGTCACGATGGCGCTTCGCGACTTCAAGGAGGTCATGCGCGGCGCGGACACGCTCATCGTCCCCTGGCTGCAGGACTTCACGATGGGACGGCCGTACGGGCTCGAGCAGATCCAGGCCCAGGTCACCGCCGCGCGCAAGCTGACGAAGGCCGGCTACCTGCTCTGGAACGCGGCCGGCGTCTACACGCCGGGCGCCCTCGCCCCCGCTCCCTGAGCGCGGCGGCGGGCACGCCATTTTATCCACAGGATTTCCACAGGTGGATGAAATTGCTGTGGAATATGTGGACGAGAATTGTTTCGCGCAATTTGCGAACATTTCGATTCTCC
>JAICNY010000219.1 GCA_025930955.1 Thermoleophilia bacterium | reverse complement strand
CGGCTCCCCCCGCGCGTGCGCGCGCGCGAGCTCTGGCGCGTGCCGGAGGCGTTCCTCGAGGAGGCGCAGGACGACGCGACGCGGCTGGCGGTCCAGGACATGGAACGCGCCGGGATCGACGTGGTCACCGACGGCGAGATGCGCCGCGAGAGCTACTCGAACCGCTTCGCGACCGCGCTCGACGGCGTCGACCTCGACACGCCCGGCCGGGCGCTCGACCGCACCGGGAACCCGGTGCCCGTCCCGCGCGTCGTCGGGCCGGTGAGGCGCGCGCGGCCGGTCGAGATCCGCGACGTCGAGTTCCTGCGCTCGATCGCCGACCGGCGGATCAAGATCACCGTCCCGGGCCCGTTCACGATGACCCAGCAGGCGCAGAACGATCACTACGCGTCGGATCGCGACCTCGCGCTCGCGTACGCGGAGGCGGTGAACGAGGAGCTTCGCGACCTGAAGGCCGCGGGAGCGGACGTCGTCCAGATCGACGAGCCGTACCTCCAGGCGCGGCCCGACGCGGCGCGGGAGTACGCCGTCGAGGCGATCGACCGGGCGCTCGAGGGGATCGAGGGCGAGACGGTGCTCCACACGTGCTTCGGCTACGCCGCGCTCGTGCACGAGCGGCCTGACGGCTACCCGTTCCTCGACGAGCTCGCGGCGTGCGCCGCGACCGCGCTCTCGCTCGAGGCCGCGCAGCCGGGGCTCGACCCGGCGATCCTGCGGCGCCTCGAGGGCAAGACGATCCTCTGGGGCGTCCTCGACCTCGGCTCCGAGGAGGTCGAGTCGCCGGACGAGGTCGCCGCCCGCATCCGCGCCGCCGTGGAGGTCGTCGGGCCCGAGCGGCTCGTCGCGGCACCGGACTGCGGGATGAAGTACCTTCCGCGCGCCCGCGCTGTCGCGAAGCTCGAGGCGCTCGTCGCCGGCGCGCGCATCGTCGACGCCGAGCTCGGCCGCTAGCGGTGTACGCCCACGTCGAGCGGCTGCTCGCGGAGGAGCGCGCGGTCATCCTGGACGGCGGCGTCGCCACGGAGCTCCAGCGCCTTCGCCCGCTCCGCGGCGAGCCGGGCCCGGATCCCGAGCTCTGGGGCACGTGGGGGCTCTATCGCGCGCCCGGCGCCGTGAAGGAGGTGCACGCGCGCTACGTCGCGGCCGGCTGCGACGTGATCTCGACCGACACTTGGTCGATCCTCTCGGCGCCGGCGGCCGACGCGCGCGCCGCGGACGAGCCGACACACTGGATGGACGTCGCGCGGCTCGGCGTCCGCCTCGCCCGCGAGGCGATCGCCGAGGCCGGCCGCGACGGCGAGTGCGCCGTCGCGTTCGCCATCTCCGAGGACGTGAACTCGCCCGAGCGCGAGGCGACGGTGGAGCTCCTCGCGCGCGTGCTCGAGGAGGAGCCGCCCGACCTCGTCCTGCTCGAGACGCTCACGCTTCTCCGCGAGCCGGGGACGTTCGAGGCGGTCGAGCGGCTGCTCGAGACCGGCCTGCCCGTCTGGCTCTCGTTCCGCCGCTGCCGCCACGGGGTCTGCGGCGTCTTCGGACAGCACTGGGGCCCGCCCGAGGGCGACGCGTTCGGCCGCGCCGCCCGCCGCTTCGAGGAGCTCGGAGTCGCTGCGCTCGCGATCAACTGCCTGCCGGTCGACCACGTGCCGGGGATGCTCTCCTGGCTGCGCGACTTCACCTCGCTGCCGCTCGGCGTCTATCCGAACCTCGGGCATCTCGCCGGCGAGCTCTGGCGCTTCGACGACGGCACCGGCCCGGCGGAGTATGCGGAGCTCGCGCGCGGCTGGCGCGCGGAGGGCGCCGCGATCGTCGGCGGCTGCTGCGGCACGACCCCGGAGCACGTCCGCGCCGCCGCGGCCGCGCTCGAGGGCATGAGGCCGGGAGACGCGCGCCCGGCGCCGCCGCCCGCGCACGAGGAGCCCGAGGAGCCGGCGCGGCCGTGGACGGACGAGCGCGGCCGCGGCCTCTTCCCGCTCCCGTTCCCCGAGCTCGTCGTCGACCCGGGCGTCTTCGTCCCGACGCAGGGGAGCTACCTCGTCTGGAAGTACCTCTTCGAGACGGGTGTCGGCAAGGGCCTCGAGTGCATCGACGTCGGGTGCGGGAGCGGGATCCTGGCCATGCAGCTCGCGCTGAACGGCGCGCGGAGCGTCCACGCGATCGACATCGACAAGAACGCGGTCGCGAACACGCTCGCGAACGCGTTTCGCAACGGCGTGAGCGACCGGGTCACGGGAGGCTCGGCCGACCTCTTCGACTGGGAGCCGGAGCGGAGCTACGACCTCGTCGTGGCGAGCCTCTACCAGCTTCCCGTCGACCCGTTCGAGGAGCCGACCGGCCACCGGCCGCTCGACTACTGGGGCCGGACGCTCATCGACCACTTCCTGCGCCTGCTGCCCGGCTTGCTCGCGCCGGCCGGGCGCGCGTACGTCATGCAGCTCTCGATCGTCGGGCAGGCGGCGACCGAGCGCCAGCTCGAGCGCGCGGGGCTCGAGTCGCGGGTGGTCGACTTCAGCTTCTTCCCCTTCGGGCCGCTCTTCGAGGCAAGCAAGCCGCAGATCGAGCGCGTCGAGTCGCTCTCGGACGCGTACCACATCAAGGTCGGCGGAGAGGACGTGATGGTCGCGTACCTCCTGGAGGTGGCGCGGGCCGGCGAGCCTCTATCGTAGGCGCGCGATGAGTGACGCGCCGCTGAGCCGGATCGCGCGGGCGTATCCCGACCGCGTCGAGGTGCGCGGGCGCGACCTCGCCGGCGACCTCATGGGGCGGCTCTCGTTCACCGAGTACTTCCACCTGCTCCTGACCGGGGACGAGCCGACCGAGGAGCAGCGCTTCTTCCTCGACCTCCTGCTCGTCTCGATCGCCGAGCACGGGCTCATGCCGTCGAACGTCGCCGCGCGGATGACGCTCGCCGCCGACCCCGGCTCACTCCACGGCGCCGTCGCGGCGGGGATCCTCGGCGCCGGGCCGGTCGTGCTCGGGACGTCGGAGGAGTGCGCCCGGCTGCTTGGCGAGGGCGGGGAGCCCGCGGAGATCGTGCGCCGCCACCGCGAAGTCGGGAAGCGCGTGCCGGGCTTCGGGCATCCCGTG
>JAICNY010000041.1 GCA_025930955.1 Thermoleophilia bacterium | reverse complement strand
TGATCGCCCGCAACGTCGACGTCCTCATGGACCGGAGCCCCGCGCCCGAGGAGGAGGCGGTGCGGCGCGCGATCGAGGACGTCTCGCCGCGCGTCGAGCTGCGGCGCCTCCGCCTCCGGCACGCGGCGGGGCTTCACTTCGCGGACGTCGTGATCGCCGTCCCGCCGCTCGCCGCGATCGGGCAGGGCCATGCCGCCGCGGACGCGGTCGAGGCGGCCGTCGAGGACGCGCTGCCCGGAACCGACGTCGTCGTCCACGTCGAGCCCGCTCCCGCGCAGGCGGCGCTCGTCGAGCGCGCACACGCCGCCGCCCTCCGCGTGCCGGGCGTGCGCGAGATCCACAACGTCGCCGTTCTCCAGGTGGGGGAGCGGACGGATGTCTCGCTCCATCTGAAGCTCCCCGGGACGCTTCCGCTCGCCGAGGCGCACGAGGTCGCGTCCCAGGTCGAGGCGGCCATTCGCGCCGAGCTGCCGGAGACGGATGCCGTGCAGACACACCTCGAGCCGCTCGGCGCCGAGACGGAGGCGGCCGCCCTCGCCGGGACGGACGGCGAGCGGGTCGCGCGGGTCGTCCGCGAGCACACCGGCGCGGAGCCGCGCGACCTGCGCCTCTACCGCACCGACGCGGGGCTCGTCGTCTTCCTCACGCTCGCCCTCGCGCCCGAGCGCACGCTCGTCGAGGCGCACGCGCTCGCGAGCGAGATCGAGGCCGCCGTGCGCGAGGCGGAGCCCGGCGTCGCAGACGTCATCGTCCACACCGAGCCCTGAATAGACTCCGGCCGATGCGGATCGGACGGCGCAGCGCGGGCGAGACCCGCTGGGAGGAGGACAACCGGCTCTCGAGGAACCCGGCGCCGTTCGTCGTCCTCGCGCTCGGCGCGGCCCTACTGGCGGGGCTCTTCCTGCTCTTCTGGTTCCTCTAGGCCGTCCTGCGGCGTGCCGCCGGGGCCGGCAGTAAGCCCGCCCCCGCTCTCGACGACGTCGCGCGGGTCGGCCGTGCGGTACTCCTCGCCGCGCCGCTCCGTGTCGAGCCCGGAGGCGTCCTTGCCCGAGCGGCCGAGGATGCGGTCGAGGAAGCTCACGGGACGAGGCGGAGCCCCGCCGGCCCCTGCCCCTCCGCGAGCTCGACCGTCCGCTCCTGGCGGCCGCGCTCCTGCCACCCCTCGCCGAGCGCGCCGTCGAGCTTCTCGCGCAGCTCGCCCGTCTCCGCGAGCTCCTGGACGATGTCCGCGCCGCCGACGAGCTCGCCGCGCACGAACACCTGCGGGATCGTCGGCCAGTTCGAGAGCGCCGAGAGCTCCTGGCGGATCGCCGGGTCCGGCAGCACGTCGACCGCCGTGACGGGCGCCCCGACGGAGCGGAGCGCGTCGAGCGCGCGGGCCGAGTTCCCGCACAGCACCTGCTCCGGCGTGCCCTTCATGAAGAGGACGACGTCCTCCGAGTCGATCGTCTCCTGGATCCTGTCCTTCAGCGCCATTCAGTCGTCACCTCGCGTCTTGATTCGCAGCTCGTGGATGGTTCCGTCCGCGAGCGGCTCCGCCAGGGCGTCGTAGACGAGGCGGTGCTGCTCGACGAGCGAGAGGCCGGAAAGCCGCGGGCTCGCCACGATCACCTGGAAGTGGTCGCCGCCGCCGGTGCGGTCCTCGACCGCGAGCTCGGTCGCGTCCGGGAACGCCTGTCGGAGCAGCTCTTCGAGACGGACGGTCACGCCTCGAAGGTACCAGCGCGCCCTCGCGCCGGGGCTAGCGGTCGACGGGGCGCTCGGGCTCGCGGTCGGTCTCGACGTCCGGGTCGAGATCGTCGGCCTCGCGGGCCCGCTCCTCGGCGACCATGCGCTGACGGCGTGCCCGGTCGGCCTCCTCCTCGGCCAGCCGCTCCCGCTCGTCGGCTTCGCGCGCCTGCGCGGCCGCGTCGGCGCGGAGCTCGGTCGCCTCCGCGCGCTGCTGGTTCGTCCGCCGCTCCTGCGCTCGCCGCCCGACGACGGTCGCGATCAGGAGCACCGCCACGGCCACGAGCACGACGATGAGGATGATCCACCACGCCACGGCGGCGCTTGTGCCCGAACCCTGCGGGGAGGAAACCCGGACGGTTCACCGGCCACCGGCGGGCGTACACTCGCGCGCATGAACGGAGCCGCCCGGCGCGTCGAGGTCATCCTCTCGCTGCGGACGCTCCTCCTCGTCGCGGGCGCGGTCGCCCTCGCGGCGGCGCTCGTGACGATCCGATCGGCGGTCGTCCTCGTCTTCTTCGCGGTCTTTCTCGCGCTCGTCTTCGAGTATCCGACGCGTACCCTCATGCGCCGCCTCCACGTCGGGCGCGGCATCGCGGCCACGACCGTCGTCCTCGGCTTCGTCCTGCTCTTCATCGCGCTCGGCATCGCGCTCATCGCGCCGCTCGTGGACGATCTCGCGGTCTTCCTCCGCTCGCTTCCGGAGATCCTCGAGAGCCTCCAGGAGAGCCGCGCGTTCCGCTGGCTTCGCGAGAGCGGGCTTGGGGACGAGGCCGAGGAGGCGGCGCGCGACCTGGCCGGCCGTATCCCGGGCACGGTGGGCGGCTTCGTCGGGCTCATCGGCGAGGCGCTCACGACGGCGCTCGTCCTCTTCACCGTGACGTTCCTCTCCCTGTTCCTCGTGATCGAGATGCCGAAGATCCGCGAGGCCGTCGGCAGCGTCCTCATGCCCGAGACCGCCGACCGGGTGCTCAGGGTCTGGGAGCAGATCACGCGCACGATCTCGCGCTGGGCGATCGGCGCGCTCGTCGTCGCGATCATCGCCGGGACGGTCCAGGGCGTCACCGCCGCGCTGCTCGGGTCGAGCTACGCCCTCGCGCTCGGCCTCATCGCCGGGCTCCTCGACCTCATTCCGAACATCGGCGCGACGATTGCCGCGTTCGTCCTCGTCCCCGTCATCCTGGCCGAGGAGGGCCCGATCGATGCGGTGATCATGCTCGGCGTGATCATCGGCTACCAGCAGTTCGAGAACAACCTCGTCACGCCGACCGTGATGGGCCGGGCGACGGACATCTCCGCGTTCCTCGTCATCCTCGGCGTGCTCGTCTTCGGGACGCTCCTCGGCGTCCTCGGCGCGCTCGTCGCCGTGCCGGTGACGGCGTCGATCCAGATCGTCCTGCGCGAGGTCACGGCCGAGCGGCGGGCCCGCGTCGCAGCGGCGAAGGCCGAGCGGGAGGCCGCGGAGCCGACGCTGGAGCCGCCTTCCGCGCCCGCCCCCGCGGACGCCTGAGGGCGCTCCCTACACTCGGGTCGTGCTCGTCAGCCTCGCCGAGCGGCCGGTCGCGGCGCGCCTCCTGGGCTCGCTGCTCTTCCTCCTCGTCGCGGGAACGCTCGCGCTGCCCTTCGTCGCCGTGTCCGTGGACGAGCGGCGCGCGGAGGCGTCCGGGCTCGAGCTCGCCGAGGGCGAGGCGGAGCTGACCGGCCGCTACGTCCACGCGGCCTACGAGGGGGAGGTGGAGGAGGTCGTCGACGAGGCGCGCGGGCCGGCGGTCGCCGTCGCAGTCGCCGCGCTCGCGGGGATCGGGCTCGTCTGGCTCCCGGGGCGCGCCGGGCTCCTGGCCGGAGCCGTGCTCGCCGGTCTTGCGCTGCTCGGGCTCGCCGGGATCTTCCGCACGACGGCGTCCTCGCTCGACCTGGCGGACGCGGACCTCCGCGCGGGCTTCGGGCTCGCCGTGGTCGCGGCGGCCGGTGCGCTCGTCTGGTATTCGCTCGCCGCCTCGCGCGCGCTCTTCTGGTGGCGGCCGAAGCCCCCGCCGGCGCGCGACTACTTCCCCGAGCGCTAGAGGACGTAGGCGTCGAGGAGCGAGAACACGAGCAGCCCGAGGACGAGCGCCACGCCGACGACGAAGAGCACGGTGACGAAGCGGTTCCAGCGGCTCTTCGGCCCGTCGGGGAGCACGGCGATTGCCACTCGGCCATTCTCTGCGATTCGCCGGAGGGTGTCTACCGCCCGCCGCGGCGCACCGCGCGACCGGTCGCCTCGCCGAGGACGATGCGGAAGACGACCGTCTCGCGCCCGCTCGCGCCCGGGCGGCGGGCCGGCCCGCCGCCCGCGAAGCGCGACGCGAGCGTCGCGAGCGCCGCCCGCGCGTCGTCGCCCCCGAGCTCCTCGTACGTCCCCTGGACGATGACGCTGCGCCAGCGCCCCGGCCCTTCGTACGCGTCGACCTCGAAGCAGACGCTCGGGTTCGCGCGCATCATCCGCGTCTTCTGGCCCTCGACCGTCGCGACCGCGATCGCCTCGCCGTCGTACGCGTAGATGACCGGGACGACGTACGTCACCCCGTCCGCGTGGCAGCCGACGCGGCCGACGACCTGCTCCTGGAGGAGCGCGTCGATCTCCGCGTGGGAGAGCTCCTCGATCACGCGCCGGAGGCTAGCCGGTCGGTCCGGTCAGAAGAGCGCGCTCGCGAGCCGGCGGCGGTAGCGCGCGGCGACCGGGTCTTCGGCGCCGAGGTCGCGGAAGAGCCCGACCATCACGCGGCGGACGCGGTCGCGGCCGTCGGCGTCCGTCTCGTCGAGGTGCGCGAGCAGCCGCTCGAACGCCGCCTCGTAGTCGCCGCGCTCGAGCGCCTCGACCACGTCCGGGAGGTCGCCGGCCTCGCGCAGCTCGGCGGCGGCGCGCTCCGCCTCCGACGGTCCGGTGAGCGTCTCGAGGAGCTCGGTGACGCCCGCGGGGTTGACGCCGACGAACTCGCCGACGACGCGGCCGTCGCGGAAGCCCTTCACGGCGGGAATCCCCTGGATGCCGAAGCGCTGCGAGAGCTCCGGGTTCGCGTCCACGTCCACCTTCGCGAGGACGACGGCGCCGTCGCGCTCGGCGACCGCAGACTCGAGCACCGGCGCGAGCATGTGGCACGGCTGGCACCAATCCGCCCAGAAGTCGACGACGACGGGCGTCTCGCGCGAACGCTCGACGACCTCCGCCTCGAACGTGGCCTCGGTAACCTCGATGCTCATGCGGCCTCCACGCGGGTCTCGAGGGGGATCGGGTTGCGGAGACAGTAGACGCCGGGGCAGCGCTCGTCCGCCTGCTCCTTCAGCCGGCCGAGCACCTCGCTCGGCGCGTCGGCCTCGACGTCGAGCGACCAGGCGACTCCCTCGACCGGCGGCCGGTCGGAGGCGCCGAGCGCCCGCGACTGGTCGACGTCGGTCGTGATCGTGCCGCGCAGCGCGCGCAGCCCGACACCGAGGCGCGCCGCCTCGATCGCGTACGTCATCGCGTAGCAGGCGAGCCCGCCCCAGAGGCAGTACGCGAGGGGGTTCGGGGCCGCGCCGCTTCCGCCGAGCGCCGGCGGGAAGTCGCAGGAGAACTCGACCTCCCCGCTCGGGTACGGGATCGCGCCGCGGAACTGCGGCCGGCCCGCCTCGACCTGCCACTCGCCGGAGAGCTCGACCGGCTGGCGCGCGGTGGCGGGATCGGCGGAGGCGCGCGCGGCCGCCTCCTCGAGCGCGGCGACGTCGACGTTGTGGAGGCGGCTCACCCGGACACCGCCTCGATCGGGAGCCCGGCCGCCTGCCAGGCGACGAAGCCGCCGGCCACCTCCGCCGCGCCGCGGTGCAGGGCGAGCTTCGAGCGGGCGGCGTGCTGGCAGAGGTAGACGGCGCCGGCGCCTTCGGGCCGCACGGCGTGGCGTGCGAGCGAGACGGGCCGCGCGCCGGGCGGGGCCCCGTAGCGGCGGCGCTCGGCGCTCGTGCGCAGGTCGAGCAGCTGGACCTCGCCGCGGCTCACGGCCTTCCAGGCGTCCTCGGGGCTCAGCGATCTCGACATCCGTTCCATTATTCTATTGATGAGTTGAACGCTGCGTCGACCCCACTGATTCCGGACGAGCTGCTCGCCGGCGTCGCGCGCCGCTTCCGCTACCTCGGCGACCCCACGCGGCTGCGCGTCCTCAGCGAGCTGCACGGGGCGGGGGAGGCGTCGGTCGGCGACGTCGCCCGCCGCTCGGGCGTCCCGCTCGCGAGCGTCTCGCAGCACTTGAACCGCCTCGCGGACGGCGGCCTCGTCACGAGGCGGCGCTCGGGGACGAGCGTCATCTACGCGATCGCCGACCCGACGCTCGAGCGGCTCTGCGAGATCGTCTGCGCGACCGTTCGGCCCGGCGGTTCATAACCTGGGGGGCCGTGGGCCCCGTCGAGGACACGCGCCGCCGGGACACGACGCGCTGGCTCCCGCTGGCCGCGACCGGCCGCCCGGCGCCGTTTCGCCTCGGCGGGCCCGCGTACGTCGCCGCCCTCCTCGGGTGGCTCGCGGCGGCGATCCTCTTCCTCGCCGCCGCGCCGGACCTCGTGGCGACCCGGGTCTCACGGGACGGTCGTCGCCGCGGCGCACGCGATCGGGCTCGTCGTCTTCCCGTTCGCGGTCGCGGCGGCAGTCTGGCAGCTCGTCCCCGTCATGCTCCGGAACGACCCGCCCCGGGCGTGGACGCGCTGGGCCGCGCTCCCGCTCCTCGCAGCGGGCACGCCGCTCGCGTTCGCGCTCGCGACCGACCGGGAGCGCCTCGCGACCTTCGCCGCCGTGCTCCTCGGCGCCGGGATGCTTCTTCTTCTCGCGGAGCTCGCCGCGCTCATCCGGGGCGCGCCGCCCGGCCGGACGCTCGTCGTCAGCCGCCCCGCGGTCGCCCTCGCCGGCGCGCACGCGGCCGCCGCGTTCGGACTCGGGGTCGCGGTGCTCGCGGGCGACGGGCCCGAGCCGCTCGGGCTCTCGTACGAGCGCGCGCTCCTCGTCCACGTCTCGGTCGCGCTCGTCGGCTGGCTCACCGTGCTCATCGCCGCGGTCGGGCGGACGCTCGTGCCGATGCTCGGCCTCGCCGCCTCCGCGCCGCCGCGGCGCGTGCCGGCCGCGGAGCTCGCGATCGTCGCGGGCCTCTGGCTCGCCGTCGCCGGCCTGGCCGCGCCCGCCGACGCACTCCTCGCGGCCGGCGTGATCGTCGTGCTCGCCGGGCTCGCCGCGCCCGCACGGACGTTCCTCCGCGTCGCGCGCACCGGGACGATCGGCTGGCGGGAGGGCCCGGTCGCGCACGTGACGCTCGGGCTCCTCTTCGTCCTCCAGGCCGCGGGGCTCGCCCTCGCCGCCGCAGCCGACGCCGTCGACGGCCGCCGCGGGGCCGTCACGGTCGTGCTCCTCCTGGGCGTCGGCTGGGCGGCGGGGACGATCCTCGGGCACCTGGGGAAGCTCGTCTCGCTCTCCGCGTGGGGGTCGTGGCCGCCGGGGCCGCGCCCGAAGCAGGCGGAGCTCTACCCGCGCCGCGGCTGGCAGGCGGAGGTCGTCCTCTTCGCGCCGGGCGCGGAGCTCCTCGCGCTCGGCGTGCTCGTCGAGTCGGCGGCGCTCGCGCGGGCCGGCGGAGCCCTCCTCGTCGCGGCCGCCGCGGTCGCGCTCGTGTGCGGGATCGAGACCGTCCGGCACGCCGCTCGCGGATTGGCCGGATAGGCGCTACAGTCGAGTCGCCGTGGGAGCCGCCGACGCCGCACGCAAGTTGCTCGAGGCCACGCCGATCGTCGCGGACGAGGACGAGTACGACCTCTTCGCCGGCCTTCCGCTGACCCCGCCGGCCGAGGGCGAGGAGGGCAACGACGCCGTCCACGCCGAGGAGGGCGAGGCCTGATGGCGGGCGAGAAGGTCCCCCGCCTGCTCGAGCTCGGGTCGAAGGGCCGTGACGTCCGCGCGCTCAAGCGGGCCCTGCGCCGCGCCGGCCACTGGCCGAAGGGCGCGCGGGTCTCGAACTTCTTCGACGAGGACACCGACAAGGCCGTCCGCGCCTTCCAGCGGGCGACCCGTCTGGAGATCGACGGGCAGGTCGGGGACGACACGTTCGGCGCGCTCCTCCCGCACTACGACGCCTACTCGAAGCTCCTCGTCGACCAGGTCCGCAAGCGCATGGCCAAGCGTGCAAACCCGAGCGGCAAGCGGCAGCGGATCGTGGCGGCCGCGTTCGTCGGGTACACGAACCGCGACCGGATCCACTACACGCAGGACGCGCGCCGCATGCAGGGCGTGCGCGAGGGGATCCGCGTGCCGCGCTTCCCGGAGTTCGAGGACTGCTCCTCGTTCGCCACGTGGTGCTACTGGGTCGCGGGCGCGCCCGACCCGAACGGCCGCGGCTACGACGGCTTCGGGTTCACGGGGACGCAGATCGGGCCGGGGAAGCAGGTGGCCGAGCCGCGCCCGGGCGACCTCGTCTTCTACGGCTGGGAGCCCGCTCCGCGCAACTGTCCGAGGCACGTAGCGGTCTACGTCGGAAACGGCAAGGTCGTCTCGCACGGGAGCGACACCGGGCCGCATCTCGTGACCATGGACTACCGCACCGACCGCAGCCAGATCCGCAGCTACCTCCCGTAGCGGCGCGCTAACGCGCGGCCGACCTCCTCGAGGCTCGCGAGGTTGTGGCCGCTCGCGAAGAGGTCGACGTGCGGGAGCGCCGCCTGCATGCCGCGCGCGAGCGGCGCGTACGCCGGGTCGCCCTTGAGCGGGTTGAGCCAGACGACGCGGTAGGCGAGGCGCGAGAGCCGGGCCATCTGCTCGGCGAGGAGCTCCGGGTCGCCGACGTCGAGCCCGTCCGAGCAGAGGACGACCACCGCGCCGCGTGCCAGCCCGCCGTGGCCGTGCTCGTCTAGGAAGCGCTGGAGGCACTCGCCGATCCTCGTCCCGCCGTCCCAGTCGAGCACCTCGGCGGCCGCACGCCGCAGCGCCTCGTCTGGATCCGACCCCTCGAGCTGGCGCGTGACGCGCGTGAGGCGCGTCCCGAAGCAGAAGGCCTCGAAGCGGCGGTCGGAGCGGAGCGCGGCGTGGGCGAAGAGGACGAGCGCGCGCGAGTACGCGTCCATCGACCCGGACACGTCGAGGAGCAGGATCAGCCGCCGGGCCCGCGGGCGCCGGCGCCGCCAGGCGCGCTCGAGCGGATCGCCGCCGGTCCGGAACGAGCGGCGGAGCGTCCGGCGCAGGTCCGGCGTGCCCGAACGGGCGGGCTCGCGCCGCCGCGTCCGCCGGCGCGGCACGGCGAGCTCGATCCGGCCCATGAGCTCGGCGAGCTCCGAGAGCTCCTCGCGCGAGCACTGCGCGAAGCTCTTCTCGCGCAGCGTCTCCGCCCGCGAGGCGAGCCCGACGTCCTCCTCGACCTCGGCCTCGACGCGGAGCCGAAGCGGCGGGCCGGGCGTCGGCGTCGGGGGGCCGAAGAAGCGCCCGAAGACCGCGTCGTAGGCCTCGATCTGCTCGGGCCGCGAGACGAGGGTCGCCCGCCCGGCCCAGTAGAGCTCACCCGGACGGAGAAGCGCGGCGGCGCGGCCGAGCTCCGCGACGCGGTCGGGCCCGACGGGCAGCCCCTCGGCACGGAGCGCACGCCCGAAGCGGACGAGCGTCGCGTGCGGATCCGACCCGGCCACGGGCTACTCCACGAGCTCGGCCCAGGCGGCCTCGACGCGCGCCTGGTCCTCGCGGTTCTTCACGGCCGCGCCGAGCGTCTCGCGCGCGGGCTCCCCCTCGGCGGCGGGCGCGCCGACGAGGGTCAGCGCCGCGGCCCAGTCGATCGCCTCCGCGGCGCCCGGCCGCTTCACGAGGTCGAGCGCGCGGAGTCGCGCGACGGTCTCCGCCACCGAGCGCGCGAGCGCCTCCTCGACGCCGGGCACGCGGAGCCGGATGATCTGCGCCTCGCGCTCGACGTCCGGGAACTCGATCCAGTGGTAGAGGCAGCGGCGCTTGAGCGCGTCGTGGAGCTCGCGCGTCCGGTTGGAGGTGATGACGACGACCGGCGGCTCGTCGACGGCGATCGTCCCGAGCTCGGGCACGGTGACCGTGAAGTCGGAGAGCACCTCGAGCAGGAACGCCTCGAACTCGTCGTCGGCGCGGTCGAGCTCGTCCACGAGCAGCACGGCCCCGGCGCCGGCGCGCAGCGCGCGCAGGACAGGCCGCTCGACGAGGAAGTCCGGTCCGTAGAGCTCCGCCACGCGCTCGTCGACGGAGACCTCGCCCGCCTGGAGCGCCCGCGCATAGAGGAGCTGGCGCGCGTAGTCCCACTCGTAGAGCGCCTGCGACGCGTCGATCCCCTCGTAGCACTGAAGCCGCACGAGCTCGGCGCCGAGCAGCCGCGCGAGCGTCTTCCCGACCTCCGTCTTCCCGACCCCCGCCTCGCCCTCGAGGAGGAGCGGCCGGCGCATCGCGAGCGCGAGGTAGACGGCCGTCGCGAGCCCCCGGTCGGGCAGGTACGACTCCCTCCGGAGCGCCTCCTCGACCTCCCTGGCCGAACCGAACCGCACGCCGGAAGCGTACGGGATGGTTGACGTGACAAGGAACCCTGCGAGGGCGTATCCTCGCAGGGGCTGCACCCCCACAGCCCTGCGGAGCGGGAGAAGGAGGCCATCGATGTATCCCGCGAGGTTCGAGTACCACGCTCCCACGAGCGTCGACGAGGCGCTCGCCCTCCTGGAGCGATACGGCGACGAGGGGAAGGTGCTGGCCGGCGGGCAGAGCCTCATTCCGCTCATGAAGCTCCGCTTCGCCTCGCCGGGCGCGCTCGTCGACGTCAACCGCATCCAGGGGCTCGACACGCTGGAGGAGGGGCCGGAGGGATTGACGATCGGCCCGCTCGTCCGGCACAGGGACTGCGAGCGCTCGCAGACGTTGCGCGGGCGCTACGGCGTCCTCGCCGACGCCGCGCCGCAGATCTCCGACCCGATCGTCCGCAACCTCGGGACGGTCGCGGGCTCGCTCGCGCACGCCGACCCGCAGGGCGACTGGGGCTCGGCGCTCCTCGCCGCGGGCGCGGAGGTCGAGGCGACCGGCCCGAGCGGGACGCGCACGATTGGGCTCGACGATCTCTTCCAGGGGCCGTTCACGACGAGCCTCGAGCCGACCGAGCTCGTGACCGCCGTCCGCGTGCCCGACCCGGGGCCGCGGGCAGGCGGGACGTACCTCAAGCTCGAGCGGAAGGTGGGCGACTTCGCCACCGTCGGCGTCGCCGTCCACGTGTCGTTCGCGAACGGGACGGTCGGCCGCGCCGGGATCGCGCTCACGGCCGTCGGGCCGCGCTCGATCCGAGCGACGGCGGCCGAGGAGGCGCTTGCGGGCGCGACGCTCGACGACGACACGATCCGCCACGCGGCCGAGCTCGCCGCGCAGGCCGCCGAGCCGCGCTCCGACCACCGCGGCACCGCCGACTACAAGCGAAGCGTCGTCAGGGTCTTCACGGAGCGAGGGCTCCGGAAGGCGGCCGCGGCGGCGCGGGAGGAGGAACGATGACCGTCGCCGCCGAGACGGGCTCGCTCACGCGGGCGATCACCGTCACCGTGAACGGAGAGGCGCGCTCCGCCGAGGTGGAGAACCGGCTCCTGCTCGTCCACTTCCTGCGCCAGACGCTCGGCCTCACGGGCACGCACGTCGGGTGCGACACGACGAGCTGCGGCGCGTGCACCGTCCTCCTCGACGGGACGCCGGTGAAGTCGTGCACCGTCTTCGCCGTGTCGGTCGAGGGACGCGAGGTGACGACGGTCGAGGGCCTCGCCCCGGCGGGCGGGCTCCACCCGGTGCAGGAGGGCTTCCACGAGGAGCACGGGCTCCAGTGCGGCTTCTGCACGCCGGGGATGATGCTCGCCTCGGCCGCGCTCCTCGCGGAGAACCCGGACCCGTCCGAGGAGGAGATCCGCTGGGCGCTCTCCGGGAACATCTGCCGGTGCACCGGCTACCAGAACATCGTCAAGGCCGTTCAGCACGCGGGCGCGAAGCTGCGGGAGGGGAGCTAGCCATGGCCGTCAGCGAAGATCGAGTCGTCCGCGGGATCGGCCACTCCGTCAAACGCTTCGAGGACGGGCGCTTCATCCGCGGCCGGGGCAACTACGTGGACGACATCGTCCTGCCCCGGATGCTCCACCTGGAGTTCCTGCGCAGCCCGCTCGCGCACGCGCGCATCCGCTCGATCGACACGTCGGCGGCCGAGGCGGTGCCGGGCGTCGTCGCCGTCGTGACCGGCGAGCTGCTCGCGCAGCACTCGCTCGCCTGGATGCCGACGCTCTCGGGCGACACGCAGGCCGTGCTCGCGACGGACAAGGTGCGCTTCCAGGGCCAGGAGGTCGCCGCGGTGATCGCCGAGTCCGCGTACGTCGCGAAGGACGCAACCGAGCTCATCGACGTCGACTACGAGCCGCTGCCGCCGGTCACGAGCCCGCAGCAGGCGCTCGCCGAGGGCGCGCCCGTGATCCGCGACGACAAGGAGGGGAAGGACTCGAACCACATCTACAGCTGGGAGGCCGGCGACGCCGCGGCGACCGAGCAGGCGTTCGCCGAGGCCGACCAGGTGGTCGAGCTCGAGACGTTCTACCCGCGCTGTCACCCGGCCCCGCTCGAGTGCTGCGGGTGCGTCGCGGACGTGGACCCGGCGACCGGCAAGGCGACGATCTACATGACCTCGCAGGCCCCGCATGCCCACCGGACGCTCTTCGCGCTCGTCGCCGGGCTGCCGGAGCACAAGATCCGGATCGTCTCGCCGGACATCGGCGGCGGGTTCGGGAACAAGGTTCCGATCTACCCCGGCTACGTCGTCGCGACCGCCGCCTCCCTGCTCCTCGGGCAGCCGGTCAAGTGGATCGAGGACCGCACGGGCAACCTCATCTCGACCGGCTTCGCCCGCGACTACCACATGCGGGGCGAGCTGGCCGTGAAGGACGGGCGGATGACGGGGCTCCGCGTGAACATGCTCTCGGACAACGGCGCGTTCTTCGCGGACGCGCAGCCGACCAGGTGCAAGGCGGGGCTCTTCCACATCGTGACCGGCTCGTACGACATCCCGGCGGCGCACGTCCAGACGGAGGGCGCGTACACGAACAAGGCGCCCGGCGGCGTCGCGTACCGCTGCTCCTTCCGCGTGACGGAGGCCTCGTATCTCATCGAGCGGCTCGTCCAGACGGCCGCGTACGAGCTCGGCGAAGACCCGGTCGAGTTCCGGCGGCGGAACTTCGTCCGGCCGGACCAGTTCCCGTACAAGTCGGCCACCGGGTTCACGTACGACTCGGGCGACTACGAGGGGGCGCTCGACCTCGCGCTCGAGAAGCTCGGCTACGCGGACCTCCGGCGCGAGCAGGCGGAGGCGCGCGAGCGGGGCGAGTTGATCGGGATCGGCGTCGCGACGTTCACCGAGGTCGTCGGCGCCGGGCACGGGGCGGAGTACGACATCGCCGGCCTGCGCATGAACGACGGCGCCGAGCTCCGCATCCACCCGACCGGGAAGGCCGTGCTGAAGCTCAGCGTGAAGTCGCAGGGGCAGGGCCACGAGACGACGTTCGCGCAGATCGTCGCCGAGGAGCTCGGCCTCCAGCCGGAGGACGTCGAGGTGCAGGAGGGCGACACCGACCACACGCCCTACGGGCTCGGCACCTACGCGAGCCGCTCGACGCCGGTCTCCGGGGCGGCGACCTCGATGGTCGCGCGCAAGATCCGCAAGAAGGCGCAGAAGATCGCCGCGCACCTGCTCGAGGCCTCCGAGGACGACCTCGAGTGGAGCTCGGGCCGCTTCAGCGTGAAGGGCGCGCCGGAGAAGTCGACCACGATCCAGGACATCGCGTTCGCCGCCTACACGAACATCCCCGAGGGGATGGAGGGCGGGCTCGAGGGCGTCCACTACTACGACCCGCCGAACATGACGTATCCGTTCGGCGCGTATGCGGTGGTGGTCGAGATCGACCGCGGGACCGGGCAGTGGAAGGTGCGGAAGGTCGTGGCCGTGGACGACTGCGGCGTCCGGATCAACCCGATGATCGTCGAGGGCCAGATCATGGGCGGCCTCACCGAGGGCTTCGCAATCGCGGCGATGGAGCTCATCGACTTCGACGAGGACGGCAACTGCATCGGCGCGAACCTCATGGACTACCTCATCCCGACGTCGTGGGAGACGCCGGCGTTTGATCTCGGCATGACCGAGACGCCCTCGCCGCACCATCCGCTGGGCGCGAAGGGCGTCGGCGAGTCGGCAACGGTCGGCGCGCCCGCGGCCTTCGTGAACGCGGTCGTGGACGCGCTCGCGCACGCGGGCGTCCGGAACCTCGAGATGCCGGTGACGCCCGACAAGGTCTGGGTGGCTCTGCAGGAGGCCGGCCTCGGGGGATGAACCGCGCGGACGTCATCGTGGAGGCGGGGCGGCTCGCCGCCGCGGGCGAGCGCTACGCCCTGGCGACGGTCGTGAACGTCGAGCGGCCCGCGTCGGCGCGGCGCGGCGACCGGGCCGTCGTGACGCCGGACGGGCGCGTGACCGGCTGGATCGGCGGGGCGTGCTCCGAGCCCACGGTCGTCCGCGAGGCGCTGCGCGCGATCGCCGACGGCGAGGCTCGGCTCGCGCGGATGGAGGGCGGCTGCGCCTCGGAGGGCGTCGTCGAGGTGCTCGTGGAGCCCGTGCTCCCGGCGCCGCTTCTCGCGGTCTGCGGCGCGAGCCCGGCGGCGCGGACGCTCGCCGAGCTCGCGCGCGTCGTGGGCTGGCGCGTCCGGGACGACGGCGTCGAGGGCGCGGACGCGGTCGTCGTCGCGACGATGGGCCACGGCGACGAGGAGCTCCTCGCCGCGGCGCTCGGGTCCGGCGCCGGCTACGTCGGGCTCGTGGCGAGCGCGAAGCGGGCCGCGACGGTCCTGGCGGGCCTCCGGGACGCGGGGCTCCATGAGGAGGCCGTCCTCCGCGTCCGCGCGCCGGCCGGGCTCGACCTCGGCCCGTCCTCGCAGGAGGAGATCGCGGTCGCGATCCTCGCCGAGCTCGTCGCCTGGCGGCACACGCGTCCCGGCGAGAGCCCGGTGCCCGCGCCGGCGGAGGCGGTCGACCCGGTCTGCGGGATGACCGTGTCCGTCGAGGGCGCCGCGGCCACGATCGAGCACGAGGGGGGCGTCGTCGTCTTCTGCTCGGCGCACTGCCGGAAGGCGTTCGAGGCCGAGCCCGAGCGGTACGGCGGCCTGCGCGCGCGGTGAGGGACGTCCTCGACAGGCTCGAGCGCTGGGCCGCCGACGGGACTCCCGTCGCCGTCGCCACGGTCGTCGCGACCGAGCGCTCCGCCCCGCGCGACCCCGGCGCGGTGCTCGCGGTCTCGGAGGGCGGCGACGTCGCCGGCTCGGTCACGGGCGGGTGCGTCGAGCCGGCCGTGTACGGCGAGGCGCGCGAGGTGCTCGCCGGCGGCGAGCCGCGCCTGAAGACGTACGGGATCGCGGACGAGGAGGCGTTCGAGGTCGGCCTCCCGTGCGGCGGCACCGTCCACATCTTCGTCGACCGGCTCGACCCCGAGCTCGTCGGCCCGATCGCCGAGGCGGTGCGGGAGGAACGCCCGATCGCGCTCGAGATGCGGATCACGGGGGAGCACGCGGGCGAGAAGCGGCTCGTCGGCCCGGACGACCGCGGCCCGGCCGCGCAGCTCCTCGCGCGCGGGGAGACCGGGATCGTCGCCGACCCCGACGGGCAGCTCTTCGTCTCGTCGTTCGCGCCGCGGCCGAACATGTACGTCTTCGGCGCGGTCGACCACGCCGCCGCGCTCGCCACGATCGGCCGCTTCCTGGGCTTCCGCGTCACGGTCTGCGACGCGCGCGCGAAGTTCGTCACGCCCGATCGGTTCCCGGACGTCGACGAGCTCGTCGTCGAGTGGCCCGACCGCTTCCTCGCAGGAGCGCCGGTGGACGAGCGCACGGCGATCTGCGTCCTCACGCACGACCACAAGTTCGACGTGCCGGCCCTCAAGGTCGCGCTCCGAACGTCGGCCGGCTACATCGGCGCGATGGGCAGCCGGCGGACGAACGAGGACAGGGCCGAGCGGCTTCGCGCCGAGGGCGTGGGCGAGAGCGAGCTCGAGCGCATCCACGCGCCGATCGGGCTCAAGATCGGCTCGCGCTCGCCCGAGGAGGTCGCGGTCGCGATCGCCGCGCAGATCGTGCAGGTGCTCCGCTCCCCCAAGCCGCAGGAGGCGCTCACGCGATGAAGCTCGAGAACTCGTTCCACGTCGACGCGCCGGCCGAGCGGGCGTGGGATCTCCTCATGGACGTTCCGCGCGTCGTCCCGTGCATGCCGGGCGCGACGCTCGACGAGACGGTCGACGACTCGCACTGGAAGGCGACGATGCAGGTGAAGCTCGGGCCGATCGGGCTCACGTTCGCCACCGACGTGGAGCGCACCGAGGTGGACGAGGCCGGCCGCAGCGTCACGCTCGTCGCGAACGCCCGCGAGACGCGCAACCGCGGGCGCGCGACGGCCACGGTCGAGTCGTCGCTCGCCGCCGCGAACGGCGGCACGCGCGTGGACATCGTCACCGACCTGGCCCTCTCCGGGTCGGTCGCGCAGTACGGCCGCGGGATGATCGAGGACATCTCGTCCCGCATGGTCACGAGCTTCGCCGAGTGTCTGCAGGCGCAGCTCGGGGAGTCCGAGGAGGACGCGGAGGCGGCCGTCGTCGCCCAGTCGCGGCCGATCTCCGGGCTCTCGCTCTTCTTCGGATCCCTGTGGCGCCGCCTCGGTCGCCTCGTCGGAAGGAGGAAGCAATGAGACGCATCTCGGTCACGGTGAACGGCGAGCGGCACGAGGCGGAGGTGGAGCCGCGGCAGCTCCTCGTCTACTTCCTGCGCGAGGAGCTCGGCCTCACGGGGACGGTGGTCGGCTGCGACACGTCCTCGTGCGGCTCGTGCACCGTGCTCCTCGGCGGCGAGTCGGTGAAGTCGTGCACGCTCCTCGCCGTCCAGGCCGACGGGGCGGACATCACGACGATCGAGGGGCTCGCGCGAGACGGCGAACTGCACCCGGTTCAGCAGGCGTTCCACGAGGAGCACGGCCTCCAGTGCGGCTTCTGCACCCCCGGCATGGTGCTCGCCACCGTCAGCCTGCTCGCCGAGAGCCCGAGCCCGTCGGACGGGGAGATCCGGCTCGCGCTCGAGGGCAACCTCTGCCGGTGCACCGGCTACCAGAACATCGTCAAGGCCGTCAAAGCGGCCGCCGTTTAGAGAGCTCGGCTCGAAATGAAGCCTTCCGAAACGAGCTCTAGAAGGGAGGATCGATGGCAGCCACCGAGATGAAGCCGGGCTCGTACATCGGGGCGCGGGTGGCCCGCAAGGAGGACCGAAAGCTCCTCACCGGCCAGTCGCGCTACATCGACGACCTGACCCTCCCCGGGATGGTCTGGGCCTCGGTCGTCCGCAGCCCGTTCGCGCACGCGCGGATAACGAGCGTCGACGTCTCGAAGGCGCGCGAGGCGGAGGGCGTCGTCGCCGCCTTCAGCGGCGCCGACCTCGAGGGGGACTGGGCCACTACGCTCCCGTGCGTCTGGCTCGTCACCGAGGACACGAAGCAGCCGATGCACCGGCCGCTCGCGACGGACAAGGTTCGCTACCAGGGCGACGGCGTCGCGGTGGTGATCGCCGAGTCGCGCGCCCTGGCGAAGGACGCGGCCGAGCTCGTCGAGGTCGAGTACGAGCCCCTCCCGGCGGTGATCGATCCCGAGGACGCGCTCGCCGAGGGCGCTCCGCTCGTCCACGAGGAGTTCGGGACGAACGAGAGCTTCGTCTGGAAGCTCGAAGGCGGCGACGTCGACGCGATCTTCGAGCGCGCGCCCGTCACCGTGAAGGAGCGGTTCCGCCAGCAGCGCCTCATCCCGAACGCGATCGAGCCGCGCGGCGTGCTCGCGCAGTACCTGCCGGCCCAGGACGAGTACACGCTCTGGACGGCGACGCAGATCCCGCACATCCTCCGCTTCTGGCTCGGGGTCGTGCTCGGGTTCCCGGAGTCGCGCCTGCGCGTCGTCGCGCCCGACGTCGGCGGCGGCTTCGGCTCGAAGCTGAACGTCTACGCGGAGGAGGCGCTCGCGCTCGTCCTCGCGCGGCGCGTGGGTCGGCCGGTCAAGTGGATCGAGGAGCGCTCGGAGGGCTACCTCGCCACGATCCACGGCCGCGACCACTGGCAGGAGATGGAGTTCGCGGCCGACGAGGACGGGAAGATCCTCGCCGTCCGCGCGAAGGCGACCGTGGGGCTCGGCGCGTACCTCCAGCTCGTGACCGCCGGCACGCCGATCCTCGGTGGGTGGATCTACGGCGGGCCGTACGACGTCGAGGGCTACTCGCTCGAGGTCGTCGGCGCCTTCACGACCGCCACGCCGACCGACGCCTACCGCGGCGCCGG
>JAICNY010000006.1 GCA_025930955.1 Thermoleophilia bacterium | reverse complement strand
GTAGTCGCGGTTCGGCTCGTTCCAGACCTGCCAGAGCTTGATCTTCCCGTCGTAGCGGGTCGCCGCCGCCGTGCCGAACTGCGCGAACTTGCCGGGGTAGGGCTGCGTCACCGTGCCGTCCGGCTTCCCGTTCGGCACGGCCTGGCCCCAGTCCGGCGCGCTCTGCACCGAGGCGATGATCTGGAGCCCGCGGTCGCGGGCCTCCTGCACCTGTGTGTCGAACTGCTGCCAGTTGTACTCCGAGCTGTTCGGGTCCGTCGGGTCGGCCGGCTCGGGGCTGTCGCCGACGACCTGCCGCCAGTTGAGCGTCAGCCGGACGAAGCCGGCGCCGGTCGCCGTCGTGCGGTCGAAGTCCTGCTCGTACTGCGGCTGCACGAAGTCGTGGAAGTACTCGGGGTCGACGATCCCGGTACGAAGCTGCGCGCTCGCCGGCGCCGCCGCGAGGGCGCCGACGGCGAGCAGGCAGACGAAGAGAGAGGCGAGCCGCATCTCTTCCTCAGTCTAGGGACGACCCCGCGTTCCGAAACAAGCGCTCGTCAAGCTTCACAAAGACTTGACGCCGCACCGGCAAAGGGCGCCGGTGACCGGTCCGCTCACCGGCGGACGCCCTCGATCGTCTCGAGCATCCGGGCCACGAACCGCTCCCGCGAGAACTCGGCCGCTCGCGCGGCGAGCGCATCGCGGTCCCAGTCGCGTGCCGCGATCCGCTCGACGGCGTCACGGACGGAGGCCGGCTCGGCGCGCTCGAGAAGCACCCCGTCCTCGTCGGGCCGGACGATGTCGAGTGCCCCGCCGCGCGCGAGTGCGATCACGGGCGCACCTGCCGCGAGCGCCTCGACCATGGTGATCCCGAAGTCCTCCTCGCCGACGTGGATGAAGCCGGACGCGCGCTCGTACAGCCGGGCGAGCTCGTCGCGGGAGACCCAGCCGCGCAGCTCGACGTTCGGCGGGAGGTCGCGCCGGAGCTCGCCCGCGAGGGGGCCGACGCCGACCATCGTGAGCCGGTGCGGAAGCCCGCGGAAGGCCTCGGCGACGACCTGCGGCCGCTTGTACGCGACGAGCCGGTGCGCCCAGAGGAAATGGCCCGGCTCCTTCTCCGCGTGCGGGTCGAAGTCGTCGACGTCGACCGGCGGGTGGACGACCGCGGCGTCGCGCCCGTACGCGGTTCGGATCCGCTCCCGGACGACCGTGGAGTTGGCGACGAAGACGTCCGGGCCCAGCGAGGCTTCGAGGTCCTTCCGGCGCAGCCAGCCGCGGGCGGCGCGCAGACCGAGCGCCGCGGGGCCGCGAACTCGGTTCGCCTCCGTGTCGGGCAGCCACGCGTAGCGGATCGGCGTATGGCAGTAGCAGACGTAGCGCGCCTCCTCGCGCGGCCGGGCGTGAATCGCGCACGCGTGGCTCGACGCGATCACCGTGTCGTAGGCGTCGAGGTCGAGCCGGCGAAAGTAGCCGGGCATGAACGGGAGGAGCATCCGCCAGCGGCCGGGGTCGTGCCCGCGCTGGCGGATGCCCGGGAGGTTCGCGAGGCGCGACTCCTGTCGGATACGAGCGGAGAGCTCGGGCGGGAGCAGCTCGCGCGCCGCCTGGAACGTGAAGACGTCCGGCTCGTTCCCGTCCGCGAAGAGCCCGGCGCGCATCGCCTCGACGACGCGCTCCGCGCCGTGGAAGCCCTGGAACCAGTCGTGGACGATCGCCGTCCGCTCCGTCAGAGGCTGCGCCATCGCGGTCAGCTTTTCACGGAGGGCTCGCTGCGGCGCGGAGGATCCGCACGTAACACCGTGTTACTGGCTAGGCGTTCGAAGCGTGCGGAGACCCAGAGGCTAGTAACACTGTCTTACTAGCGAGCAGCGAGCCGCATTCGCGGTCGCCGCTAGTAGGCGCCCTTCGCGTGGACGACGGCCGAGACCGTCAGCGCCAGGATCCGGACGTCGCGGCCGAGGGAGAGGTTCTCGATGTACTCGCGCTCGACGGCGAGGCGCTCCTCGAACGTGAGCTCGCCGCGGCCGAAGACCTGCATCGGGCCGGTGATCCCCGGGCGGACGAGCAGGCGGAAGCGGTGCTCCGGCCGGTAGCGCTCGACGAGCTCGACCTGCTCGGGCCGCGGGCCCACCAGACTCATCTCGCCGCGCAGGACGTTCACGAGCTGCGGGAGCTCGTCGATGCTCGTCCGGCGCAGGATCCGGCCCACGCGGGTCACGCGCGGGTCCTCGCGAAGCTTGAACATCGGGTCGCGGAGGCTCTCGAAAGAGACGAGCTGCGGGAGCCGCGCCTCCGCGTCGGCGACCATCGTGCGGAACTTCAGCATCCGGAACGGTTGCCCGTCCTCGCCGGCGCGCTCCTGGCGGAAGATCGCGGGGCCGCGCGACTCGACCCGGATCGCGACCGCGACGACGAGGAAGAGCGGCGCGAGCACGAGCAGCGCGAGCGCGGAGAGGGCGACGTCGATCCAGCGCTTGAGGAGGAGCGACGAGCGCGAGACGCCCCAGGTCGAGTACTCGACCACGGGGAGATCGGCGACGTGGTTCAGGCGGACCGCCGTGCCGAACATCCCGCGCACGGGTGGGATCATGCTCAGCTTCACGTGGTGGGCCCGGCAGTGCCGGAGGAGGCGGGCGATGAGCGCCTCGTCCACCGACTGGGACGCGAGGATCACGCGATCCGCCCCCTCGAGCCCGACGACGGCTCCGTTCACTGCGACGCTCTCGTCGTGCTGGCCGGCGACGTCGACGTGGATGTCCGGGAAGAGCTCGAGCTTGCGCCGGGTCTCGTCGGCGAGCGGGCCGCTGCCGATGATGACGGCCTGCTCCCGCGGGACGATCCGCCGCCAGGAGAACCGGGCGGTCGTGCGGAGCGCGGTCGCCGCGACGACCGCGAGCCCGAAGGCGGCGACGCCGGCGCCGACCGAGGGCGGCGTGACGGGCGCGGACCAGAGCACGAGCAGCGTCGCCACGGTGCACGTGAGCGCCCAGACGAAGAGCTTCGGCAGCTCGTCGACCGTCAGGTGCCGCAGGCTTCGCTCGTCGCCGTCGTAGAGGCCCTGGAGCTTCGCGAAGAGCACCCACGCGGGTGCCGCGGCGAAGGCGAGAAGCGCCGTCGCGGGCCCGCCGGCCGGGACGGCGGCAAAGAGGAGCGCGACGAGCGCGGCCGTCGTAACGTCCGCCAGCGCGAGCAGGCGGCGCAGGAGCGAGTCGCGCCACGGCCCGAGCCGCTGCGCCCGCCAGGCGGAGGGGAGGCTCGACGGCGCGGGGGCGCTCGTGACCAGCGCCGTAGGGATTCCGGAGGCCTCCGCCGCCACAGCAGGGACGGCGGAAAGCACGGGGTCCCCGGCGTGCTGCCGCTGCACAACCGAGGTCTCGCTCATTCGTCACCGAGCATAGTGGACGCGGCCGTTCCCGGACAGACCGGATCGTGAACATCGCTCGAGGAGTCTTTAGCTCGCGTTTACGAAGAGGGGCGAACGCGGGTTGAGCTCGACCGCGCGCGCGAGGCTCTCGCGGGCCGCCGCGACCTCGCCGTCGAGCGTCTCGAGCCGCGCTCGTACGAGCCAGAGGCGCCAGTTCAGCGGGTCGCGCTCGATCGCATCGGCGATTGCCGCGCGCCCGGCCTGAAGGTCGTCGCGCTGCTCGTGCACGAGCGCGAGCTGGAGGTACGGCGAGGACGCCCAGGGCGAGAGCTGCCGCGCGGCGAGGGCCCGGTCGAGCGCCCGCGGAAGATCGTCGTCCTGGACCGCGTCCTGGCTCGCGACGATCGTGTACTGGGTGAGGAGCGGGACTGCCTGGACGCAGACGAGCACCCAGCCGGCGACGAGGACGGCGATCGCCGCCCCGTAGCGGCGCAGCGACGAGCGCGGCGGCGGCTCGGCGGCGGGGGCGAGCGCCGGCGCGGCGGTGCTCGTGGCCGGGCCGACGGCGAGGCCGAGCAGGAGCAGGCCGACCACGGCGACGACCGTCTCTTCCCACATCCAGTCGATCGCGGCTGAGGCCAGGAAGGCGAGAAAGCCCGAGAGGACGGCGGCGATCCCGACGGCCTCGTCCGCGTCGGCCGCGGCGAGCAGCCTCCGCGCGCCGGCGACGAGCCCGGTGGCGAGCGCGCCCACGAGGAGAAGGAACCCGATCACGCCGAGCTCGCCGAGCGTCTCGAGGTAGAGCGAGTGCGCATCGCGGATGAAGTACGGGATCGTCCCGTTCTGCGACCACCACGCCTCGTACGACCCGGCGCCCTGCCCGGCGAGCGGCGCCTCGCGCCACTGGTCGAGCGCGGCGCCCCAGAACTGGCAGCGGCCGCTTCCCGTCCCGCTCACGAGATGGGCCTGGACGAAGTCGTCCCGCGCGAACTCCGGCGGCGGGTCGCAGAACTCGCCGAACCGCTCGGCCGCGTCGACCACGACGGCGGCGACGACGGCCACGACGAGCACGGCGACCGCGGCCGCCCAGCCGGGGAGCGGCGGCGTGCGGCGTTCCGCGAGGAGGCGCGAGCCGGCCGCGTAGACCGCGCCGGTCGCGAGGCAGGTGACGAGGATGAGGAGCGCGGCGCTGCGTCCCTGGCCGACCGCCTCGGGCGCCGTCGGCATGTTCACCAGCTCGTCACGCGCGTGGAGAATCGCGACCGCCGCCACCGACCCGGCCGCCGCGAGGACGCCCGCCGCCGCGGTTCCCCAACGGCGCGGGCCGAGCACGAAGTACGCGGCCACGCCGACGAACGCGACCGCGAAGCCGCCGCGCGACGAGCTCAGGAAAAGCGTCCCCGCGAGCGCGGGCACGGCGCCGACCGCCGCCCCGCGCGCGACCGGGCGCGCGGTCGTCGCCACACGGAGGAGCAGCGGCAGCGCGAGCCCGACGAGCATCGCGAGCCCGTTCCAGTACTCGACCGGCCAGCTCAGGCGGCTCGCGACCGCGGGGAGGAAGTCCTGCACGGCGCTCGTCGGGAAGACGTCGGGGAAGAGCCTGCCGGCGAGCGCGAGCACGCCGATCGCGGCGATCCCGAGGGCGATCCCGTCGAGCCAGCGCCCGACGTTCCCGCGCGTGCCGGCGAGGACGGCGACCGCGAAGACGACGACGAGAAGCACGGCGCGGTTGAACTCGACGAGCGCGCGCTCGGCGCTCTCGGCCCAGAAGACAGAGAGTCCCGTGAAGAGCGCGAACGCCGCGAGGAGGCCGCCGGCGACGCGCGCGGCGAGCGGCGGGCGCCGAAGCGGCCAGAGGCCGAGCACGAACGCGAGCATCGTTCCCCAGAGGACGACGATCGCGAGGATCGCGCGGCTCTCGAGCGAGTACGAGCCCGCGTCGAATCCGATCCAGAAGACCGCCGCGGCCACCGCGAGCGGGAGTGCGGGTCGCATGTTTCTCATTTGACAGCCGGGGCAGGCGTAACGACGATGAGGTCAGTGTTCGGGGTCGAGCTCATGCGGCGGAGCGTCCCGCGACGACGCGTACTCGCGTTCGCGGCGATCGTCGGCGCCACCCTACTGGCAACCTCGGCGCCCGCCCACGCGCAGCTGTCGGGCGGCCCGGGTGCGGTCGACCAGTACGTCGAGGACGTCCCGACGGGGAGCGGCACGGCGCATCCGACGGCCGACCCGCCGAGCTCTACGCCCCCGCCGAGCGGCGTGCAGCAGCAGATCGACGCGCAGGGCGGCTCCGACGCGCCGCTCCTCACGCAGGTCGTGTCGTCGTCGACCTATGGCGCTCCGCAGGAGCGCGCCGGAAAGAACAAGGGCGGTGGCTCTGGCTCGTCCGAGCGGATGGAGCGCGGCGGCGAGCTCCCCGAGGCGGTGTCGTCCGGCACGGAGTCGTCCGGGGTCGTCTCCTCCGCCGTCACCGCGGTCGAGGGCAGCGACTCCCGGCGCCTGCTCGGCCTGCTCCTCGCGCTCCTGGCCGTGACGGCCGCCACCGTGGTCGCGGTCGGCCTGCGGCAGCGGCGCGCGAATCGCGGCTAGCGCGCTCGGGCCGTCGCGCGGCGCTCCGCCGTTCGCGGCGCGCCGTCGTCCAACTCGTGAGGCGGAGAAGGAGGGATTCGAACCCTCGAGGGAAGCTTGTGCCCCCCTAACGCCTTAGCAGGGCGCCGCCTTCAGCCACTCGGCCACTTCTCCGTGCGGCCATCGTACCAACGTCGATCGGCGGCTTCCGTGCCCGCACCCGGCGCCCCGGCCGCTTAAAGGACGAAGCCCGCCTCGGCGAGCCATGGGGAGCCGCTTGATCGTGACGGGCGTCGTCGGTGCCGGGTTATGAGGGGAGCCGGCGCTCTCATCATGTGGCGGCCACCGCGTTTCACCTACCCCCCCGATGGGGGAATCCCGCATGGGCTACTGTTGGCGCCCCTGGACCGCGGACGGAGGGGGGATCCGCTCTTGAGGCTCGCGTGCATCGTCGGCTGCGTCATCGCTCTCAGCGTGGGGGTGGGCGGCGCGGCGGCCGCGCCCGGGTTCTTCACGGGCGCCGTCGATGCGCCCGAGGTGCTCGCGGGGAGCGGGCCGGCGCTGGCCGACCTCGGGCTCGGCGGCGCGCGCATGTGGGTGGAGTGGAACCCCGAGCACTCGGAGCCGGACGCGGCGGCAATCGCATCCGTCGAAGCGGCCGCCGCGGCGCTGCCGCCCGGCGCGCGCCTGCTCGTGTCGGTCGGGTCCTCCGTGTCCTCGCCACAGGACCCCTCCTCGCGCGACCGCTACTGCGGGTACGTGCGCGCGCTGCTCGAGGCGGTCCCGTCCGTCCGGGACATCGGGATCTGGAACGAGCCGAACAAGACCGCGGCCTGGCGCCCGCAGTTCGCCGGGACAGACCCGGGCGACGCGAGCGTTGCTCCCGCGGCCTACGTCGCGCTGCTCGCGCGCTGCTGGGACGTGCTCCACGCCTTCCGGCCGGACGTGAACATCGTCGCGCCCAGCACGTCCCCGAGCGGGAACAACCGGCCGCACGCCGTCAGCAACATCTCCCATTCGCCGCTCCGCTTCATCGAGGAGATGGGCGCCGCGTACCGGCTGAGCGGCCGGACGAAGCGGATCTTCGACACGGTCGGCCACAACGCGTACGGGCGCGACGCGGCCGAGCGTCCGTGGTGGTTCCACACCGATCAGACCTGGATCTCGCAGGGGGACTGGTCGCGCCTCATGTCCGCGTATGCGGGGGCGTTCGGCGGCACGGCGCAGCCGCGGCCCGGCCGCTGCGACGCAGTCGGGTGCGTCTGGATCTGGTACACGGAGGCCGGGTTCCAGACGCAGCCCGTGCCGGCCAAGGCGGGCGCGTACTCCGGGACCGAGACGGCCGTCGTCGTGCCGGACGACGCCGGCGGCGACTCCGGCCCGCCCTACCCGGCGGATGCCCCCGACCGGCGGGCGCAGATCGTGGACGCGATCCGGCTCGCGGCCTGCCAGCCGTACGTGCAGGCCTTCTTCAACTACCTCGTGCGCGACGAGGAGCCGCTGAACCGCTGGCAGTCGGGCTTCCTCTGGGCGGACGGGACCATGAAGACGTCGTCCTTCTACGCGCGCGACGCGATCGCCGAGGCTGCGGCGGGCGACGTCGACTGCGCGGCGCTCAAGGGCGGTGCGCCGGTTCCGGAGAGCGTGGCGCCGCGGGCATCTCCTTCGATTCGAGCGCAGCCCGGGATCGCAACGGTGCGGGTGTCGTGGGCTCCGAGCCCGGACGACGACGTGCTCGGCTACCGCGTCGAGCGGGCGCCGCGGGCCGGCGGCCCGTGGACGCGGCTGACCTCGGAGCCCGTTCGCTCCCCGTTCGTCGACGCGACGGTGGTGAACGGGCGGACGTACCGGTACTCGGTCGTCCCGGTCGACACGGTCGGGAACGTCGGGGCGCGGTCGGGAGCGGCCTGCGCGACGCCCACGGGCGAGCTCGAGCGGTACTTCCCCTCGCGGGCGGCGCTGCAGGCGGACGACGGGCGGCGGGTCGTCGTGCGGGCGCGGGCGCGGGGCGGGAAGTGGCGGGCGTCGTTCGACGCCTCGGTGCGCCGGCCGGCGTGCGCGCGGGTGCCGAAGCGGCTCACGGCGGTGCTCGACGCGCGCTCCTCGACTGCCGGGGTGCTGGCGCGGCTCGAGGCGCGGAACCCGGCCACCGGGCGGTGGGTGGCCGTCGGCTCGCGGCGGCTCGGGCCCGTCGACCGTCTGCTCGCGGGGGGCGTGCCCCCCTCGTTCGCGCGCGCGTCCGCGGTCGTGCGGCTGCGTGTCGTGGCGACCGGCCCGGCCCGGTTCGCGGCGGGGCTCGACCTCCTCCGCCTCGACGTGCGCTGACCGGCTCGCCGTCGGCTCCCTGTCCCGCCGGGCCATGACCCGGGGACAGTCCCTCGCCCATGGCCGCGAGGGACGCGTCCAGGCGCGGAGCTCCAATCCCCGTGCGGGAATCTCGTCGGCTCGGCCCCCGGGAGCCGATGCGGCCCGGCCGGCCCGAAGAGCCGTGCCTCGGGGACAGTCCCCAGGGCGTGACCCGGCGAGACGCGTCGGAGAACGCGCCGCCGCGTCCGGCGCTAGGAGCCGAGCAGCTGCCGCACGGTCACGTCGCCCGCGCCGGGCTTCGGGCGCACCTGGTCGACCGTGCACGCGGACGGGTCCTTGTCCGGCCGGAAGCGGAGGAACCGCGTGCCGTGCCGGAAGCGGCCCTTCTGCCACTTGTCGTAGCGCACCTCGACGACGAGCTTCGGCTCGACCGGCGACCACTCGAGCGTCACGTCGCGGCGCCAGCGGCTCGGCTCGCCGCGCGGCCGCCGCTCGGGAGACGGCCCGAGCAGCGGGAGCACGGCCGCCTCGATCTCCTCCCGCCGCTTCCCGGCCGCGGACGCCGTCCCGACGGGCCGGAGCGCGTCGCCGTCCCACAGGCCGAGCATGAGCGATGCGAAGCCCGCGCCCTTCTCGCTCCACGTCACGCCGATCACGACGCAGTCCGCGGCCAGGTGGCGCTTCACCTTCACGACCGCCTCGCGCGAGCCGGGAAGGTACGGCGACCCGAGCCGCTTCGCGATCACGCCGTCGAAGCCCGCCGCCTCGAGGCTCTCCTCCCAGCCGCGCGCGACCGCGAGCTCGCCCGTCGCGGGCGAGACGTCGAACGGCAGCGCCTCGACGCGCGCGCGGCGCTCCTCGAGCGCCAGCGGCCAGACGTCCTCGCCCTCCCACACGAGCACGTCGAAGCAGACGTAGCGCGCCGGGATCTCCGCCGAGAGCTTCCGGACCCTGCTCTCGGCCGGGTGGAGCCGCATCTGGAGCGAGTCGAAGTCGAGGGCGCCCTCCCGCTCGACGACCACCTCCCCGTCAAGCGCCGAGCGCGGGGGGAGCCGGACGCCGAGCCCGGCGAGCTCCGGGAAGTAGCGCAGGAGCGGCCGTCCGTTCCGGCTCCAGAGGTGCAGCTCTCCGTCGAGGTTCTCGAGGACGCCGCGAAAGCCGTCCCACTTCGGCTCGTACTGCCAGCCGTCACCGTCCGGCAGCTCGCGCACGAGCTCCGCCTCCATCGGCGGGAACGGCAGCCCGGCCGGGACCGGGAGCTCGTCCGAGCTCACCCGAGCGCCGGCGGACGACCCCGGAAGGCGTCCAGGCAGCCGCGGTAGGCGGCCTGCCGGAAGGGCGGGTCGTACCACGCGTTCGCGTGTGCGAGCGCCGCCTGCTTCCGCCGTGCGGGGACTCCGAGCTCCCGGGCCACCTCCTTCACGGTGAAGACGCTACAGATCCGGTACGAGCGCTCGTAGCGGACGCCCTTCTTGCCGCGCCAGAGCTTCGTCGGCTTCGTGGCGTTCGCGGTCGTCGCCGCCACGCGGCCCTCCGCCACCGCGACCGGCTTCGAGCCCGCCTCCGCGACGTCGCCCGTCCCGCGCTCCCAGCCGGCCGCCGCGAGCAGTCCCAGGACGCCCGCGAGCCAGAGAACGGGGACGAATGCCGTGAGCCGCACTGCCGCGATGGGATTTCCGCCGCGGCGCCGCCCGAAACGGGCTACAGCTTCGGCCGCGGGTCGAGCCCGCGCTCCTCGGGCCCGATGACCTCCGGGTCGAGGGCGATCTTCTCCAGCCGGATCGCCTCCGACTCGAGCGCGTCGAGGAGCTGGCGGCGCTCCTCGGCGTCGAGCTCCGGGACGTCCCGAAGCGTCACGATGCTCCCGCGGATCGCCGCGAGCGGGTTCGCGAGCCGGTGGCGCGCGAGCCGCCGGTAGTCCGTGAGCGCTCGCCGGTACTCCTCCTCCCGCACGGCCGCCTCGTCGTGCGCCGCCCTGAGGGCCGTCGCGGTCCGATCGATCCCGAGGATGAGCGCGACGAGCACCGCGATCAGGATCCCGTCCACGAGGATGCCGAGCCGCTGCTCGTCGCCGAACGCCGCGTACACTCGATCAACGCCGCGGGCAAAGAAGAGGATGACGAGGAGCGCGAACCAGGGAAAGGACCGGCCGACACGCGCGGCATAGCGTGCGAGGACGAGCGAGAGCAGGATGTACAGGACACCGAGCAGGGCATTGACGACGTCGTATGCGTCCACAGACCGAAGGTAGCCGCACGGGTCGTCTCGACGGCGTGTGGAGGGTCGTCCGCGAGAGCGGTGCGCTGCCTCCGTTCGGCGTCTCGAAGCGGATCTTCGGCGCGAGGGGTTGGACACTCCTCGCCGGTGCGCCGGCCGCGCACTTCAAGGTGCGCCGCCCCGACTCGGACCACGCCGTTCTCGATTACGTCGGTCTTCCCGTCCGCGACGAGCTCGTCGCCCGCGACTCCACGACGTGGGACGGCCGCGGCCTCCTCCTCGGGCGCGAGTTCTGCCGCTTCCGCCTCGAGCGGGAAGACGTGTAACCCGGCGCGGCCCGGGCACGTCCAACCATCAGATGCGTCACGTAGCCGTAACGGGGATGGGGGCGGTGACCCCTGTTGGAAACGACGTCGAGACGACCTGGAACGCGCTCGTCGCCGGCGAGAGCGGGATCGACACGATCACCGCCTTCGACCCGAGCGAGTTCCCCGTCCGGATCGCCGGCGAGGTGAAGGGTCTCGAGCCGACCGACGTCATGTCGGCGAAGAAGGCCCGTCACGTCGATCGCGCGGTGCTCTTCGCCGTCGCGGCCGCGCGCGAGGCGATGGGCGACGCCGGCATGAACGGCTTCACGCCCGAGCGGGTCGGCGTCGTCGTCGGCTGCTGCGTCGGCGGGATCAACCAGTCGCTCCAGCAGTGGGAGGTCCTGAAGGAGCGCGGCTGGGACCGAATGAGCCCGTTCTTCCTCGCGAACTTCCTGCCGGACTCCCCGAGCGGCCACCTCGCGATCGAGCTCGGGCTCAAGGGCCCGAACTGCGCGGTCGTCTCCGCCTGCGCGTCCGGGTCGCACTCGATCGCCGAGGGCGCCGAGCTCATCCGCACGGGCCAGGCGGACGCCGTGCTGGCCGGCGGGACGGAGGGCGCGATCAGCCCGCTCGTCCTCGGCGGCTTCTGCGCCATGCGCGGCCTCGCGACCCGAAACGACGAGCCGGCCCGCGCCTCGCGGCCCTTCGACGCCGGCCGAGACGGGTTCGTCATGTCCGAGGGCGCGGCCGTGCTCATGCTCGAGGACTACGAGACGGCCGAGAAGCGCGGCGCGACGATCTATGCGGAGGTGCTCGGCGCGGGCTCCTCGAACGACGCGCACAACATGATCCAGCCCGATCCGACGGGGACCGGCGTCGCCGCGATGATGAGCCGCGCGCTCGAGACCGCCGGGCTCGAGCCGGAGCAGGTCGACTACGTGAACGCGCACGGCACCGCGACGCCACAGGGCGACATCGCCGAGACGAAGGCGATCAAGCAGGTGTTCGGCGACCATGCGTACGACCTGACGATCTCCTCGACGAAGTCGATGATCGGCCATCTCTTCGGCGCGGCCGGGGCGATCGAGGCGCTCGCCTGCGCGAAGGCGATCCACGAGGGCGTCGTCCCGCCGACGATCAACCTCGACGACCCCGATCCCGACTGCGACCTCGACTACGTCCCGAACGTCGCTCGCGAGGAGAAGGTGGGCGTCGCGCTCTCGAACGCGATGGGCCTCGGCGGGCACAACGCCTGCGTCCTCCTGGGTCGCGCCTCGTAGGCGCGAAGCCGGCCCTGGCCGACTCACGGACCGACCGGCGGGCGGGCACCCGCTCCCGCCCGCCGCTCAGTCCACGAGCTCGGCCCGCGCGCCGGGGTTCCAGGCCAGCCACGCTTCGAGGTCGCGGACGACTCGCTCGCGGTCAGCCCGCTCGCCGAGCGCGCTCGACGGCCGGACGTGGACGAGCGTGTCGCCACGCCGCTCCACGACGTAGTCGTGCGTCTCGAAGAAACGCACGAGGTCGTCGGCCGAGGCCGGGTTGTCGATGCGAAGAAGCATTGCCGCAGAAGTCCCACTCCGAGTGTCGGCGCGCGGGCGCCGGGCCGCGAGCCGGATCCCTGGAACGAGGTGCGGTCCGCGGCGCGCCTGCGTGAACGCGTACCAGGGCGCCTCAGCCGCGCCACTCGCGCGGCGGGATCGAGCCGACGAGCGAGAGCGTCAGCTCGGCCGGCGAGCGGACGACGACGTCCGCCTCCGCGAGCGCCGCATCCCCCGGCGGGTAGCGGGGGTTCGGGACGGCGACGACGCGCATGCCGGCGCGGCGGGCGCTCAGGATCCCGTTCTCGGAGTCCTCGATCGCCGCGCAGTCCTCGGGCGGCAGCTCGAGCAGGCGGGCGACCTCGAGGTAGACGTTCGGCGCCGGCTTCCCGCGGGCCACCTCCTCGGAGGAGACGGTCGCCTCGAAGCACTCGGCGATCCCGGCCAGGTCGAGCACGAGGTCGATCAGCTCGCGGTTCGACGACGACGCGAGCCCGAGCCGGAAGCGCGCCCGCAGGCGCCGCACCGCCTCGACCGCCCCGGGGATGAGCGGAAGCTCCTCGCGGTAGATCGCGGACAGCCGCCGCACGACCTCCGCGGAGATCTCCTCCGGCGGGTCCGGGAGCTCGATCACCTCGTGCATGTAGCGCGACCACTCGGTCGAGCTCATGCCCATCATCGCCCGCTGGGCTCCGGCGTGCCAGAGGCCTCCGCGCTCCTCGGCGAGCCGCATCCGCGCCTCGTTCCACACGTGCTCCGAGTCGACGATCACGCCGTCGAGGTCGAAGACGACCGCGCCGACCCCCATGGTGTTCCCGGCCCGACTCAGCGGGAGCGGCGCCGGGAGCGCGCGTTCGCGATCGACTCCGGCGCGCCGAACCGGCCGGCCACGCCGCCCTGCACGATGTCCTCGAGCGTCGCCGCGATCTCGCGGAGCTCGTCGAGCACGCGCTGGCGGCGCTCCTCGAGCGCCCGCGTGTCCTCGCGGAACTTGAGGGTGCCTCGGCGTGCCTCCTCCTCGAGGCGGGCCGCCATCGCCTGGGCGGCCTCGCGCATCGCGCGGGCCTCGGCGTCGGCGGCTGCGACCGCGGCGCGCGCCTCGTCCTCCGCCCGGCGGCGCTGCTCCTTCGCGTACGTCTCGACGGCGGCGCGGACCTCCTTCGCGTACTCGTCGGCCTCGCGGCGCACCTGCTCCGCCTCGGTCTCCGCCTCGTCCTTCATCTGGGCCGCCGCCTGCTCGGCCGCCGCGAGCACGCCCGCGATGCGCGCGCCGAGGTCCTCGTACGGGGAGCGGGGCGTCTCGACCCGCACGACGCCCTCGTCGGGAAGCGGCTCGTGCTCGTCGCCCTGGCCGACGACCGTGACGTTGCGAGGGCGCATCGGAGCGCGAGTCTACACCGTCGTCGGGCAGAATCGGGGCCTGTGGCCTACCTCCGGCTGATCGACGTCGACGAGGCGACCGGCGAGCTCCGCGTCGAATACGACGAGGCGATCGGGCGGGCCGGCAAGGTCTTCAACATCGTCAAGGCGATGAGCCTGCGCCCGCCCGTCCTGCGCGAGGCGATGGGGCTTTACAAGGCGGTCATGTTCGGCCGGTGCGAGCTCTCGCGCGCCGAGCGCGAGCTCCTCGCCGTCGTCGTCTCGTCGGCGAACGACTGCCACTACTGAACGCGGGCGCATGCCGACGACCTCCGTGCCGAGGGCGCAGACGACAAGCTTGCCGAGCACGTCTCCCACGACTACCGCCGCGCGCCGCTCGACGCCCGTCTCCGCGCGCTCTGCGACTTCGCCGTCGACCTGACGCTCGAGCCGGCCGCGGTCGGCGAGGTGGAGATCGACCGGCTCCGCGGCCACGGCCTGTCCGACGAGGCGATCCACGACGCGATCCAGGTGATCGCGTTCTTCAACTACATCAACCGGATCGCCGAGGCGGTCGGCATCGGGCCCGAGCCGGACTGGGACGAATAGGCTCCCGGCCGTGAAGATCTTCGTCGTCGGCGCCGGGCAGGTCGGCACGGCGGTCGTCGAGGCGCTCTACGAGGAGCACGACGTGGTCGTGCTCGACGTGGACGGGGGACGGCTCCAGGCGGTCGCGCATCGCTTCGACGTCGTGACCGTCCAGGGGAACGGCGCCTCGCGGCGCGCGCTGCGCGAGGCGGGCGTCGACAAGGGCGACCTGCTCCTCGCGTGCACCTCGCGCGACGAGGTGAACATCGTCGCCTCGATGTTCGCGAAGAAGCTCGGGCCGAACATCCGGACGATCGTCCGGACGACGAACGTCGAGTACCTCGAGATCTGGCGCGAGCGGGAGCTCGAGATCGACTTCATGGTCTGCTCGGAGCTCGAGGCGGCGCACGCGATCGCCCGGCTCGTCGGCGTGCCCGCCGCGCGGCAGACGGACGTCTTCGCGGACGGCCTCGTCCAGATGATCGAGCTGGACGTCGAGGTGGAGCCCGGCGGGGACGACGGCGAGGTGATCGGCCGCCCGCTCCGTGAGGCGCGAATCCCGGACGAGTCGAAGGTGGCCGCGATCATCCGAGGCGACAGCGTGCTCGTCCCACGCGGGGACGAGGCCGTTCTCCGGGGCGACCGGGTCGTGATCATCGGCTCGCCGGAGGCGGCCAGGGAGTGGAGCCGGCTGATGCTGCGCGGCCGGACTGCGGTCGTGGACGACGTCGTCGTCTTCGGCGGGGGCCAGACCGGCTTCGAGGTCGCGCGGACGCTCACCGACCAGGGAATCGGCGTCCGCCTGATCGAGGCCGACGGAGAGCGGGCGCGCGAGGTGGCCGAGGCGCTGCCCGGCGTCTCGGTCTTCCATGCGACCGGGGTCGACCCCGAGTTTCTCGAGCGGGAGCGGATCGGCCGCTCGCAGGCCGCCGTCTTCGCCATGCGCGAGGACGCGAAGAACCTCTACGCGGCGACGCTCGCGAAGCTCCATTCCGTCGCGTTCACGGTCGCGATCGTCCACGAGCCGGGCGCCGAGCTCGTCTTCGACCGCGCCGGCGTCGACGCGGCGGTGAACCCGCGCTCCGTGACGGCCGAGGAGATGGTGCGCTTCGCGCACGACCCGCGCATCCGCCAGCTCGCGATGCTCGAGGGCGACCGGTTCGAGGTTCTCGACATCACCGTCCGGGAGGAGAGCGAGCTCTGCGGGATCCCCTTCCGCGAGCTCCCGATGACCGGCTCGCTGATCGGCGCGATCGTCCGCGACGGCGAGGCGATCTTCCCGCACGGCGAGGACGTGCTCCTGCCGGGGGACCGCGCGATCATCTTCACGGAGTCGTCGCGCGTCGCGAACGTCGAGAAGGTCCTCTAAAGCCTCTTCGGGATGTGGGTCGGCTCCTGGTTCGGGGCCGGGAAGGGGCCGTCGGCGAGGAGCTTTCGGAACGCGGCGTACTGCCCGAGCTTTCCCACCGTCACGAGCGTGTCGCCCTCCTTGATCACGTCGCCGGGCTGTGCGCCCGTGACCGGCTCCGGCTCGCGAAGGATGGCGATGATCGTGATCCCCGTCCGGGCGCGGAAGGCGCACTCGGCGAGCGAGTGGCCGATCGCCGGGCTGCCCTGCGGCACCGGGACCCACTCGATCGCGAGCTCGCCGAAGGCCATCTCGAGCTCCTCGACGATGCGCGGCCGCTCGTACGCGCCGCCGATCACCGCGCCGAGCTGGCGGGCCTCGTCGTCCTCGAGCTGGATGACCGCGCACGGCTCGTCGTCGTCGCGGCGCTGGAAGAAGTAGATCTCGCGCATGCCGTCGTTGTGCTGGATGACGGCGAGCCGGCCGCCGTGCGACGTCGGGATCGAGAACTTCGTCCCGACGCCCGGCAGGCGGGTCTGGGTGACCTGATTCACTCGAGAGCCTCCTGTGTCAGTGTAGGTCTCCGGAAGAGCCTCCGGCCGATCCCCTTCGACTCCTTCATGAGCACGACGCCGATCGTGGCCGTGGCGAGGACGTAGAGCCCCGCGAACGCGACGAGGTCGGCGCGCGTCGCCGGGGAGATCTGCGGGTTGCGCGAGGCGAGCTGCGCGATGATGACCGTGAACTCGCCGTGGGCGACGAGGGCGGCGCCGGTGTTCAGGCTCTGGGCGCGCGTGAACCCTCCGACCTGCCCGGCCGCGTAGCCCGCGAAGAGCTTCCCGGCCACCGTGAGGACGACCGCGATCGCGACGAGCCAGCCGACGCTTCCGAGCGCGTCGAGGTCGATCGTGAGGCCGAAGACGAAGAAGAAGAGCGCCGCGAAGAGGTCGCGGAAGCTGAAGAACCGCTCCTCGAGCTCCGCCCGGACCGCCGTCTCCGAGAGAACGACGCCGGCCATGAGCGCGCCGATCGCCTCCGAGAGCCCGAGCCGCTCGGCGACCGCGCTCATTCCGATCAGGAGCGCGAAGCTGAAGAGGAGGAAGAACTCGCGCGGCATCCGCTCGAGCGTCATCCCGATCGCCCGCGAGGCGAAGCGCGAGGCGGCGAGCGCGACCGCGACGAACGCGAGCGCCTTCGCCACGAGGACGAACGTCGGCCCGAGCCCGCCGCCGCCGGTCGCCGCGAACCCGAGGACGAACGCGATCACGAGGTCCTCGAAGATGAGGATCGCGAGCACGAGGTCGGTCTCCTCGTCCGCGAGGCGGCGGAAGTCGATGAGGCCCTTGACCGTCACGGCGCTCGACGAGATGTAGACGGCGGCGGCGAAGACGACCGCGGCGATGCCCGGCCCGAACGCGGCGAGGCCGAGCGCGAGCCCGATCCCTCCGTTCACCACGAGGTCGATCGAGCCGCCCGCGCCGAAATGGCGGCCGGATCGGAGAAGCCGCCCGACGCTGAACTCGAGCCCGAGAAAGAAGAGCAGGAAGATGACGCCGAGGTCGGCGACGAACTCCGTCACCTCGGAGGGGCGGATGACCGTGAGCGCCTCGGGCTCGTTCGGCCCGAGCAGGAGCCCGGCCAGCAGGTACGCGGGGATCGCGGAGAGGCCGAAGCGGCTTGCGAGCAGGCCCAGAGCCCCGAGCAGGGCGACCGTGACGGCGAGCTGCGTAAGGGTCATGCCGGCGCGCCGATCTTATGGCCTTCCCTCGGCGGGGCCGGTTAGCCTTCCGCCTCGTGCGCCGCTCGCGCGGACCTGGGTCGCTCTTGGGACGGCTGCGGTCGCGCCGCACGCCGCTTCGGATCGGCGTGGACGTCGGGAGCGCGCTCGACCTCGTCGGCGGAGTCCTCACGTACGTCGGCGGCGCGTTCCTCGTCCCGGCGGTCGTGGCGGTCGGCTACGGGGAGCCGTGGTGGCCGTTCGTCGTCGCGGGCGCAGTGACGGCGGGCGTCGGGTGGTCGCTCGACCGGCTCGTCACCGGGACGAGGGAGCAGGTCGGGCCGCGCGAGGGGTTCCTGGTCGTCGCGCTCATCTGGCTCCTCGTGCCGGCGTTCGGGGCGCTGCCCTACCTGCTCGGGGACGTGGAGCAGCTCTCGAGCCCGGTGAACGCGTACTTCGAGGCGGTGTCCGGGTTCACCGCGACGGGCGCGACGGTGCTCACGGACATCGAGGCGCTCGACCGCTCGATGCTCGTCTGGCGGCAGCTCACCCACTGGCTCGGCGGGATGGGGATCATCGTCCTCGCCGTCGCCGTGCTCCCGCGGCTGCGGGTCGGCGGGCGCCAGCTCCTCTCGTCGGAGCTCGCCGGGCCGACCGAGCTCGAGCGCCTCACGGCGACGATCCGCGACACGGCCCGGCGGCTGTGGGCGCTCTACGTCGGCCTGACGGCGACCTGCATCCTCGGGCTCGCGCTGCTCGGCTGGACGGGGATCGATCCCGAGATGGATCTCTTCCAGGCGGTCGCGCACGCCTTCTCGGTGCTCGCGCTCGGCGGGTTCTCGACCCAGAACGAGTCGGCGGCCGCGTTCGTCCCGGCGACGCAGTGGTTCCTCGTCGTCTTCATGGCGCTCGCCGGGATCAACTTCCTGCGCCTCTACCGGATCCTCGTCCAGCGCCATGTCCGGGTCGCCGCGCGCGACGAGGAGCTACGGCTCTACGCGGCGTTTCTCCTCGCGGCGTCGCTGCTCCTCTTCGTCGAGCTGCTCGCGGACGGGATCGCGGTGGGGGAGGGCGCGGTGCGCGACGCGATCTTCCAGGCCGTCTCGATCATGACGACGACCGGGTTCGCGACCGCGGACTACACGGGCTGGACGGCGCTCGCGACGCTCACGCTGCTCCTCCTGATGTTCGTGGGCGCCTCCGCGGGATCGACGGGCGGGTCGCTCAAGGTCGTGCGGCACCTGCTCATGGTCAAGCTGATCCGGCGCGAGCTCCGGCAGGCGGTGCACCGTGAGGCGGTCATCCCGGTGCGGCTGAGCGGGGCGGTCGTGGACGAGCGCGCGCTCCGCTCCGCGTTCGCGTTCGTCGTCCTCTACCTCGGGATCTTCGCGCTCGGGACGCTCGGGCTCCTGATCGACGCGCGGCGCGGCGAGGTCGAGGTGGCGACGTTCGAGGCGATCGGGGCGGCCGCGGCCTGCCTCGGGAACGTCGGGCCGGCCTTCGGGTTCGCCGGCCCGTTCGGCTCGTACGAGCCGTTCGGCGACCTGTCGACCGGGATCCTGAGCATGCTGATGTGGCTCGGCCGGCTCGAGATCGTGCCCGTCGTCGTGCTGCTCATGCGCAGCTACTGGCGGGCCTGAGCCTGCCTCGCCCGACGCGACCCGTGCCGTCCGGCGGCGACCGTACGCTCCCGCGCCGTGGAGCGGGACTGGATGGAGCGCGGCGTCGCCGAGGCGGTCGGCGCCTTCGCGCTCGTCTTCATCGGCGCGGGGTCGATCGCGGTCGCGGGGCCCGCCGACGGCGGGCTCGTCGGCGTCGCGCTCGCGCACGGCCTCGTCATCGCCGTGATGGCCTCCGCGGTCGGGCACATCTCCGGCGGGCACTTCAACCCGGCCGTGACGCTCGGCTTCCTCGTCACGAAGCGCATGGCGCCGTCGCTCGCGGGCGTCTACTGGGCGGCGCAGATGCTCGGCGGGCTCCTCGGCGCGATCCTCCTCACGCTGCTGCTCCCGAACGAGCTGACCGACCCGGTCGCGCTCGGGACGCCGGCGCTCGGGCTGGGAATCGGAGCCGGAGCCGGGGTCGTGATCGAGGCGATCCTGACCTTCTTCCTCGTCTGGGTCATCTTCGCCACCGCGGCCGACCCGCGCGGGACGTTCACCGCGATCGCGGGGCTCGCAATCGGCCTGACGATCACGCTCGACATCCTCATGGGCGGCCCGCTCACCGGCGCGGCGATGAACCCGGCGCGCGCGTTCGGCCCGCAACTCGTGGCCGGCGAGTGGGGGGACTTCTGGGTCTGGTACCTCGGCCCGCTCGTCGGAGGCGCCGCGGCCGCGCTCGGGTACGAGGCGCTCTACCTCCGCCCGGCGCGGCCCGAGCCCGTCGGGACGCCCGGCTCGGGGCTCGACGAGCCCCGTCCCGGCGACGCCGCCTCCCGCTAGTCCGGCTGCTCGTCGAGGCCGAGCGCCCGCTCCAGCACCTCGCGCGCCTGGGCGAGGCCGGCGGGGCCGATGGAGTGCGCCATCGGCTCCTCGACGTACGCGACGTCCACGCCGGCCGCCAGGAGCCGCTCGCGCGCGTCGCGCCCGAACCCGACCGAGATGATGGGGTCGTGCGTCCCGTGCGCGATCGAGACCGGCAGGCCCGCACGCCCCTCGAGGTCGAGCTCGAACCCGTCCACGCGCGGGACGAACCCGCTGAACGCGAGCACGCCGCCCGGCCGCGGTCGCGACGCGGCGAAGGCGAGCGAGTACGACATCACGGTCCCCTGCGAGAACCCCGCGAAGACCGTCCGCTCGATCGGCACGCCCGCATCGGCGAGTGCCGCGTCGACCCAGCCCGAGAGCGTCTCGAACGTCGGCAGGAACGTCGCCGGATCCGGGAACCCGACCTCGTGCACGACGTACCAGTGCGCCCCGCCGGGCGGGAGCGAGAGTGGCCCGCGGGGCAGGAAGCCGACGAGCCGCCGCTCCGGGTCGAGCGCGTCGAGCAGCGGCGCGAGGTCGTGCTCGTCCGCACCGCGCCCGTGGCAGACGACGAGCGCGCCCCCGGGGTCGCCGAGCGCGTCCCGCCGCCGGTGCGCGAGCGACTCGAGCGCGCTCACGCGGGCACCTCCTCCCCGAGGAGCTCCTTGAAGCGGAGCGCGTTCACCGGTGCCTGCGCGAACCACTCCCGCTCGCCGAGCCCGGACGGCGACGGCGAGCGCCCGTTGTTGTTGAACATCGCGTACGCGTTCTCCGCCTCCTCGGCGAGCGGCCCGATCGCCTCGGCCCACTCCTCGAGCTCCTCGTCGGAGTAGAGGTAGTCGAACCGCTCGGCCGCGCTCCCGCCGCGCTTGTTCCAGGTCGCCGCGTTGCGCCCGTGGAAGCGGACGTAGAGGGTCGGCGAGGTGAGCGCGAGCACGGTCGGCACGAGGTTCTTCGCCTCGGTCTTCGGCGCGTCCACGACGACGTGCGTCGCGCCGAGCTCCTCGAGGAACGCGAGCGTCTCGGCCCGCCCCTCGTCGTCGAGCCAGCTCCGGTGGCGGAACTCGACGAGCATCTCGTCCCCGCGCAGCTCCTCCTTCGCCCACGCGAGGTAGTCGAGCGACACGGGCTTGCGCACGACGTACGAGGGGAGCTGGAACAGGATCCCGCCGAGCTTCCCGGCCGCGCGGAACGGCTCGAGCGCCTCGTGGAACCGCTCGAACACCCGGGCCCGGAGCTCGCGTGGCGGCCGGTCGACCCGCCCCCGCTCGTCGACCGGCATCGCCTCGCGAAGCTCCGGCGGCAGCGCCTCGAGCTTCACGGGGTGGCGCGTCATGAGCCCGAACGCCTTCACGTGGAAGACGAAGCCGGGCGGCGTCCGTTCGACCCACTTCGCGACCTGCTCGGCCTCCGGCAGCCGGTAGTACGTCGCGTCGAGCTCGACCGTGTCGAAGCGCTCCGCGTAGTAGCGGAGTCGCTCCTCCGCGCCGTTCACGCCGCGCGGGTACCACCACTTCGAGAGCGACTCGTCCGCCCACGAGCAGGTGCCGACGCGAACGAAAGGAGGCACGCGCCGATGCTAGCGGGCGATCCCTCGTCCGAGTGATCTTGCCGGCCGTGCCCCGTTCGGGGGAAGTGGCTAAAGGTCTCGCGGCCTAGCGTTCCGCGTGCATTCCCTTTTCACCTGCGGAACCGCCCGGGACGGCGGAGAGAAGGACGGGACAGATGCGGAGAGACACCAACCGGAACGACGTGCGCTCGAGCGCCCTCTGGGGCAAGCGCTCCGGCTCCCGTGAGGGTCGGAAGCTCGGTCGGCGCGGGTTCGCGGCGGCGCTCGTCGCGGGCCTCGTCATGCTGGCGGGCCCCCTCGCCGGCGTCGCCGACGCGTCGGGCAAGGACCACGAGGCGTACGTCACTCCGACGCTTCTCGAGCGTGCGGAGGCGAACGGCGACCGCCTCTTCGACGTCATCGTGCAGAGCGACGGCACCATGCCGAGCGCGGCGCTCGCGGGGATGATCGTCCGCGAAGGCGGCGGCACCGCGACTGGTCAGGCGCGGGTGCGCTCGCGGATCAAGGACGAGTTCGACACGGTGTCCGCGGTCGCGGTCACGCTGAGCGGAAAGCAGATCCTGCGGCTCGCCGACCGGCGCGGCGTCTACGCGATCACGCCTGACGCCCCGGTCGAGCTCTCGAACTACTCGAACAAGCAGCTCTGGCCCCTCGCCACCGGCCTGGCGAAGGTCTGGCCGTCGATGGCGAACGGGACCGCGGGCACGATGCCGGCGATCGCCGTCGTCGACTCGGGCATCGACTCGAGCCGGAACGACTTCGGCGGGCGCGTGATCGTCGAGAAGACGATGACCTCGCTCGCGGGGAACTCGCCCGGCGACGGTCGTGGCCACGGCACGTTCGTCGCGGGCATCGCGGCGGGGAGCGCTCCCGGCTACGCCGGAGCGGCGCCGTCCGCTCCGGTCGTCTCGCTCGACGTGATGGACGACAAGGGCATGGCGATGACGAGCGACGTCATCGCGGCCGCCGACTGGATCCATGCGAACCGGCGCGCGTACGACATCCGGGTCGCGAACTTCTCGCTCCACTCGTCGGTGCCCAACAGCTTCATGTACGACCCGCTCTCGAAGGCGGTCGAGCGGCTCTGGTTCGCCGGCGTGGTCGTCGTCGCGGCCTCGGGCAACTACGGCGTCGCGAATGCGCCCTCGGGCGTTCCCTTCGCCCCGGGCAACGACCCGTTCATCATCACGGTCGGCGCCCTCGACCTCGGCGAGAAGCTGAACGTGAAGGACGACGGCTCGGCTCCGTGGTCGGCGTACGGTTACACGCTCGACGGCTTCCTGAAGCCCGAGGTCGGGGCTCCCGGCCGCTACATGATCGGGCCGGTGCCGGCGACCTCGACGCTCGCGCTCGAGCGGCCCGAGCAGCTCCGCGCGGCCGGCTACATCGAGCTCTCGGGCACCTCGTTCGCGGCCCCGCTCGTCTCGGGGATGGCGGCGTACATCCTGGCCCGGAACCCGACGTGGACGCCCGACCAGGTCAAGGGCGCCCTCATGCTGACGGCGACGCACATGCCATCGGCCGACTTCGGGTCGGTGGGTGTCGGCTTCGTCTCGGCGGACAAGGCCGCGGCGGTCAAGGATCCGCCGAACCCGAACCTCGCGCTGAACGCGTTCCTCGTCTCGGACCCGGCCGGCTCGGGCGACCTCGTCTTCGACTCGGCGAGCTGGGCGCACGTTGCGAAGGAGGACGCGTCGTGGGCGTCGGCCTCCTGGGCGAACGCCTCGTGGGCGAACGCCTCCTGGGCCAACGCCTCCTGGGCGAGCGCCTCGTGGGCGAGCGCGTCCTGGGCCAGCGCCTCGTGGGCGAGCGCGTCCTGGGCGAACGCCTCCTGGGCGGCGGCCTCGTGGGCCTCGGCGTCCTGGGCGTCGGCCTCGTGGGCAAACACGGCCGAGGCGGCGGCGTCGTGGGCGAACGCATCCTGGGCGAGCGTGAGCTACGAGGACAACGCGGCCGGCGAGGGCGGCATCGGCGGGCTGGTGCTCACGCCCGAGGAGGAGGCGTTCCTGCTCGGCCTCCTCGACGACGCCCCCGCGGAGGAACCGGCCTTGGAGATCCTCCCGTAACGAGAAGTCGATTCCGGCATGCAGCCGCGCCCGGACGGGCGGCGAGGAAGGACGGACGAATGTCGAAGAGCGACAGCGGAAGGCTCAGCGCCCTGTGGGGGAAGCGCTCCGGTGAGCGCGGCAGCTGAGCTTCGGCCGAAGGCGTAGGACGGGGAGGCGCGCCCGTCCGGCCCCCACGGGCCGGGCGGGCGCTCGCCGTTCCGGCCGTCGCACGGCGCTGCCGTTCGCCGGTTTGGAGATTCGCCACGGGACGGCGTATCGTCGGCACATGCGACGAGCCGTCTCGGGCCTTCTCGCCGGCGCCGTTCTCGCGGCCGCGCTCGCTCTCGCCGGGCCCGCCGCGGCCGGCTACAAGGCGAAGGTCGCCGGCGGGACGCTCACGCTCACCGGCAACGCGAAGGGCGACAGGCTCGCGCTCAGGCTGAAGAAGAACGCCGCCGGCACGCTCCAGGTGGACGTCGGTGCGAACGGGTCGGTCGAGTTCTCATTCCGGCGCTCGCGCTTCACGGCGATCGTCGTGAACGCAGGCGGCGGGCACGACACTGTCTCGATCGACGAGCGGCGCGGCGTCTTCACGACGACCGAGGCGACGACGCTGAACGGCGGGGCCGGGAACGACCGCCTGAGCGGCGGAGCCGGCGGCGAGACGCTCGACGGCGGGCCGGGAAAGGACGTCCTGAACGGGAAGGGCGGCGCCGACACGGCGCGCGGCGGGCCGGGCGCGGACACCGTCTCGCTCGGCGGCGGCGACGACAGCGCCGTCTCGCTCCTCGGCGGCGGGGCGGACGTCGTGACCGGCGGTCCCGGCACCGATCTCTTCCGGATGGCGGGGACGTCCGGCGGCGACGCGCTCGCCGCGCGGGCCGAGGGCGCCGCGGCGCGGGTCACGCGGAACGTCGACAACGCGAGCGTCCGCGTGGCGACGGTGGAGCGGCTCGAGCTCGACGCGGGGGTCGGCGCCGACGACGTGACCGTCTCCGACCTGACGGGCAGCGGCGTCACGCACGTGAAGGTCGAGCTCGGGACGGGCGGCGCCGGCGACGGGGCGGACGATCGCGTGTTCGTCGAGGGCGGGAGCATGCCGGACGTCCTCACCGCCGCCGCCGTCATGTCGATCGTGCAGGTGACCGGGGGCGCCGCGCAGGTCGACGTCCTCGGCGCCGAGCCGGCCTTGGACCGGCTGACCCTCGCCGGCCTCGGCGGGAACGACACGCTGAGCGGGAGCGCGCTCGCCTCGCTCGTCATGCTGACGCTGGACGGCGGCACGGGGAACGACGTCCTGAACGGCGGCAACGGCGCCGACCTCCTCCTGGGCGGATCCGACGACGACACGATCGACGGCAACCAGGGCGCCGACCTCGCCTTCGCCGGCGAGGGCGACGACTCGTTCGTCTGGGATCCCGGTGACGGCAGCGACGTCGTCGAGGGCCAGGAGGGCGACGACACCCTCGTTTTCAACGGCTCGGCGGGCGCGGAGATCTTCACCGCGGCGGCGAACGGCGGACGGCTCCTGTTCACGCGTAACGTCGGCAACATCGTCATGGACACGGACGCCGTCGAGGCGCTCGTCGTGAACGCGCTCGGTGGCACCGACTCGATCACGGTCAACAGCCTGGGCGCCACGGACGTCACGAACGTGACCACCGATCTCGGCGCCGGCGGGGCGAGCGACGGAGCGGCCGACACGGTGACGATGAACACCAGTGCAGGTCTGGACGCGGTGACGGTGAGCGGAAGCTCCGGCTCGTTCGTCCTGAGCTGGAGCGGGTTCGTCCTGAGCGGCCTCGGAGCGGCGGCCGCCACCGACAGCCTGACCGTGAACCTGCTCGGCGGCGACGACGTCTTCAGCGCCGGGGGTCTCGCCGCGACGAGCGTCGGGCTGACCGCGAACGGCGGCACGGGCAACGACGTGCTCGTCGGAAGCGCGGGCAACGACACGCTGAACGGCGACGCGAACGACGACTTCGTCGACGGCAACGACGGCGCCGACACGATCGACTGCGGCGCGAACACCGACGTGGCCGACGGCGGCGCCGGGATCGACTCGGCCGCCAACTGCGAGACGACCTTCAACGTCCCCTAGCGGGCGCGGGCGAACGGCGGGGGTGGGATTCGAACCCACGAGGCGAGGGTCACTCGCCTAGCGGTTTTCAAGACCGCCCCTTTCGACCGCTCGGGCACCCCGCCCGCGGGCGAGTCTAGCGGGGCGCGGAGCTCTCACACGCGCACGCGGCCGCGCCGCTGGCGGGGGCACGAATCCGTCACGCGTTCGGCACAGACGCGTGCGCCGGGCGCCGCTAGCGTTCCTCCCGGGATGCTCGCAATCCCCTTGGGGGGAGGAGGCCCGCCGCGCGGGCCCGCGGAGCATGGGAGGTCTTATTCGCCCGGCTCGATGCGGGCCGGCGCCCCGAAGGGCACGAGCGCCTCGGGGACGGCCACGGCGCCGCCCTCGTCCTGAAAGTTCTCGAGCACGGCGAGCATGTGGCGCGCCGTGACCGCCGTCCCGTTCAGCGTGTGCACCGGCTCGACACCGCCCTCTCCGCGGAAGCGCACCTCGAGCCGCCGGGCCTGGTAGTCCGTCGTGTTCGACGTGGACGTGACCTCGCGGTAGCGGCCCTGGCTCGGGAACCACGCCTCGATGTCGTACTTCTTCGCCGCCGACGCCCCGAGGTCGCCCGCCGCGATGTTCACGACCCGGTAGGGCAGGCCGAGCTCCTGCACGAGCGCCTCCTCCGCCGCGAGCAGGCCCTCGTGCTCCTCGCCCGACGCCTCCGGCCGGCAGAAGACGAACATCTCGACCTTGTCGAACTGGTGGACGCGGAACATCCCGCGCGTGTCCTTGCCGGCCGCGCCCGCCTCGCGGCGGAAGCACACGGAGTAGCCGGCGTAGCGGAGCGGCAGCTCGTCCGCCTCGAGGATCTCGCCCATGTGCAGCCCGGCCAGGGCCACCTCGGAGGTGCCCGTGAGGTAGAGGTCGTCGCGCTCGACGCGGTAGATGTTGACCTCCTCGGTCGGGAGGAAGCCGGTGCCGTACATGGCCTCCTCGCGCACGAGCACCGGCGGGAGGACGGGAAGGAAGCCGCGCTCGCCGATCCGCTCGAGCGCGAAGCGGTAGAGCGCGAGCTCGAGCCGCGCCACCGCGCCGATCCGGTACGCGAAGCGCGAGCCGGAGAGCCGCGCGCCCCGCTCGGTGTCGATCCGGGCGAGCTCCAGGTGGTCGCGCGGCTCGAACCCGAGCTCGGCCGGCTCGCCGACACGGCGAACCTCCTCGGCGTCCTCGTCGGCCGTCCCGTCCGGCGCGCTCGCGTCCGGCGGGTTCGGGACCTCCGCGAGCAGCGCGTCGCGGCGCTCCTGCGCCTCGGCGAGCGCGCGCTCGACGTCCTGGAGCTCGGCCTTGGCGGCCTTGAGGCCCTCGAGCTGCTCGGGCGTCGGCTTCCCCTTGAGCTTCATCCGCGCTCGGAGCTCGTCGGCGCGCGGGACGAGCGTGAGCCATTCCGCGTCCGCGGCCATGAGCGCGTCGAACGACTCGCCCGCGCCCTTACGGATAAGCGCCTCGCGGTAGCGGTCCGGCTCGGCGCGCGCGGCCTTGACGTCGATCATCGGGGGGAGTCTACGAGCGCGAGATACGCCTCGATCACCTGCGCCACGCCCTCCTCGTCGACGGGCGGACAGACGTGGTCGGCGGCCGCGAGCACCCGCTCGTGCGCGTTCGCGACGGCCACGGCGTATCCGGCCCACTCGAGCAGCTCGACGTCGTTCTCGCCGTCCCCGAAGGCAACCACGCGCTTCGGCTCGAGTCCGAGGTGCTCGGCGACGAAGTCCATCCCGGAGCCCTTCGTCACGTCGGCGCTCGCGAGCTCGAGGAAGTAGGGAAGCGACTTCGAGATGAACATGCGGCCGTCGAAGCGGGCCTTGAGGCGCTCCTCGAGCCCGTCCAGGACGGTCGGCGCGCCGATCGTGACCAGCTTCGTGGGCGGCTCGTCGAGCCAGTCGAGGAGCGGCCCGACGACGTGGATCGGGATGTGCTGGAACTCCGCGTAGCGGCGCGCCTCCGGCGTCTCGCTCGCGACGTAGAGCTCGTCGCCGACGTAGCAGTTGAGCCCGAAGCCCTCCTCCTCGACGGCCGCGATCGCCTCGCGCGCGAGCTCGAGCGGGATCGGCTCGTGGCGCAGGAAGCGGCCGGTATCCGGCTCGGCGACGACGGCGCCCTGATAGCAGACGACGGGCGTCTCGATTCGCGCCTCGGCAAGGTACGGGCGGACGGAGCGGAACATCCGGCCCGTCACGACGATCACCGGGAGCCCGGCGTCGCGGGCGGCGGCGAGCGCCGCGAGCGTTCGCGGCCGCAGGACGAGGTCCTCGCCGACGAGCGTGCGGTCGAAGTCGCACGCGAACGCCTGGACGGCGCGCGGGAAGCCCTCGGGGAGCGTGGCGCTAGCCGCCGGCGCGCTCGGAGACGTAGGCGGCGAGGTCGGCGATCGCGTCCTCGCCCAGCCCGTCGTAGGCCGGCATCCCGCCGCCGCCGTTCTGAATCTGCTGGAACGCCGCGTCGTACGACGGCTGCGCCTCGTCGAGGTTCGGGCCCGTCGTGCCGGTCGAGCCGGCGTCCGCAAGGACATGGCAGCTCCCGCAGCCCTGCTCCTCGAAGAGCGCCGCGCCCGCCTCGGCGTCCCCCTCGCCTCCGCCGCCGTCGTCCTCGCCGTTTCCGTCGTCCTCCGGCTGGGTCTCCGTGGTCGGCGTCTCGCCCTGGACGTCCTCCGGGCTCGTGTCGCGCTCCTCGGAGCCGCCGCAGGCCGCGAGCAGGAGCGTCAGGAGCAGCGTCAGCACGAGGAGCGGAAGGCGGCGCATCGCGCGGGATATTACCGATCGGCGCAGAGAGTCAACCTCCGGTGGCGCGACCCCCCGCCGGTAGAATCGGGCTCGATGGAGCGGAAGGCATTCGGACGCGACGCAGGGCTCTCCGCCCGCATGTTCGGGACGATGTTCCTGCTCGGCCTGCTCTACGTCGCCTTCTTCGTCGTCCTGATCAGCCTGTTCGAGCTGCAGTACTGGTTCGTGATCCTGCTACTCGGTGGGCTCGCCTTCCTGCAGTACTACACGTCGGACAAGATCGCGCTCGCCGCGTCGCGCGCGAAGGTCGTCACCCCGGAGCAGGCGCCCGAGCTGCACGCGATGGTCGACCGCCTGTGCGCGATGGCCGACCTGCCGAAGCCGAAGGTCGCGATCATCCCGACCGACGTCCCGAACGCGTTCGCGACCGGCCGGAACCCGAAGAACTCGGCCGTGGCCGTGACGGAGGGCCTCTGGCGCCGGCTGGAGCCGCGCGAGATCGAGGGCGTCCTCGCGCACGAGCTCGCGCACATCTCGAACCGCGACGTCGCGATCATGACCGTGGCGAGCTTCTTCGCCATGGTCGCCGCGTTCATCACGCGGATGGCCGTATGGAGCGGGATGATGGGCGGCGGCCGCGGGCGCGACAACGGACCGCCCGTCTTCCTCATCGTCCTCGCCGTCTCGATCGTGACGTACGTGATCTCGTACGTCCTCATCCTCGCGCTCTCGCGCTACCGCGAGTTCGCCGCCGACCGCGGCGCCGCGCTCGTCACGGGGGCGCCGGAGCAGCTCATGAGCGCGCTCCAGAAGATCGCGAGCCAGATGACGCGGATCCCGCAGCGCGATCTCCGCGAGCTCGAGGGGATGAACGCGTTCTACATCGTCCCCACGAACGTGAAGCAGTCGATCGGGCAGCTCTTCATGACGCACCCGCCGCTCGAGAAGCGCCTCGAGCGGCTGGGCGCGATCGCGGCCGAGATGGGCCGCCCCGTCGCGTAGCGCCCCGCCGCGACGCCTGTGGACGAATCGGCACGGTCCCGCGCGCTTTCCGGCGCTACGCTCGAGGCGGGAGGCGGGCCGGACCCCTTCGACCCCACCCCTGGGGGCGGGGTACGCGGTTCGGGCCGCTCGCTGACCCACGGGCGTCTCGCGCGCGGCGCCTAGACTCAACCGCGTGGGTCTCGGCAACATCCTCTTCGGCAAGAAGAAGCTCTCCGGCGCGAAGCTCGACAAGCTCTTCGCGCTCTCGACCGCGCACGTCCAGATGCAGGCGGAGCTCGGCCTCCGGAGCGCCGGCGCCGCGGCCGTCGTCTTCAAGCCGCTCTCCGCGGGCGACTTCATGCGGGCCGAGCAGGAGCTCGACGAACTGCTCGGCGTCGCGGCCGCGAGCTCCGGCTCGGAGGTGCGGCGCCGCCAGGACTCGTTCGGCTTCCAGTGGATCGTCGTCCGCGACAACGACTTCGAGGACCTCGTCACGAGCGTCCACCTCGTGAGCTCCGAGCTCAGTGCCCGCGGGTTCGGCGGGCAGCTCCTTGCCGCGCTCTTCGCCTTCGAGGGGCGCGCGGCCGAGCGCACCGAGTACCTCGTCTACGGCTTCAAGCGCGGCACGTTCTGGCCGTTCGTCCCGACCGGCAAGGAGCAGGAGCGCGACAACGCCGAGGAGATGCGCCTGAAGAACGAGCTCGAGGGCGAGCTTCCGATCGAGCCGGAGCTCGAGCGCTGGCTCGGACTCTTCGACGCGCCGCTCGCATGATCCGCACCTGGACGCTGCCGCGGATCCTGCTCCGCCTGGAGGGGCTCGCGCTCTTCGCGGCTGCGCTCGTCGTCTACCTCGACCGGGACTACAGCCTCCTGCTCGCGGCCGCGCTCTTCCTCGCGCCGGACGTCTCGTTCGCCGGCTACCTCGCGGGCCCGCGCATCGGCTCGTACGTCTACAACGCGGCGCACACGCTAGTCGGGCCGCTCGCGCTCGGCGCCGTCGGCGTCGTGACCGACGAGCGCACACCGGTTGCGATCGCGCTCGTCTGGCTCGGGCACATCGGCATGGACCGCGCGCTCGGCTACGGCCTCAAGTACGAGACGGCGTTCAAGGACACGCACCTCGAGCGCGTCTGACGCGCCCGGGCGCCCGCTACTCGGCGGGGATGTCCGGGATGAAGCCCTCCGGCGACATGAGCCGCTGCGTCTCCTCGAGCGTGAGGTCGCTCGGCGGGATGACCGCGTCCGAGGGGGTGAGCTCGTCGTCGGGGAGCATCTCGCCCTCCCCGCGCACGAGCTCCCACATGCGGTCGAGATGCCCGTCGAGCTCGGCCTCGTCCTCCGCCTCGGCGGCGGCGCCCGCGAGGTCGTCGAGCTCGCTCAGCCGGTCGCGCAGGTCGTCGGAGACTCGGTACTGCCCTTCGCCCATGAGACGTACGATCACTGCTCCAGCTCCTTCTTCTCCTGGCCAGCGCCCAGCTCGCCCTTCAGGCGAGCCAGCTCGTCGTCCACCTGGTGGGATGCGCTGATCTGCGCGAGCTCGCGGTCGAGGTCCGAGCCGGTCGTCCCGCCCACGTCCTCGAGCATCCCGGCCTCGGTCAGCTCCTCGATCGCGCCGGCGCGTGCCTGCATCTGCTCGGTCTTGTCGCGGGCGCGCTCGATCGCGAGCCCGGTGTCCGCCATCTCCTCGCCGATCCCGCTGGCCGCCTCGCCGATCCGCACCTGCGCCTCGGCGGCGGAGTACTGCGCCTTGATGACCTCCTTCTGCGACCGGAACGCCTCCACCTTCGCGGCGAGTCGGCGCTCGGCCTCGATCAGCTTCTGCTGCTGCGCCTCGAGGTCGGCGGCCTGCTGGTCGAGCCCCTGGAGCTGCTGCTGCGCGAGCGCCTTGCGCTCGAGCGCGCTCCGGGCGAGATCCTCGCGGCCGGCCGAGAGCGCCTGGCGCGCCTGGCCCTCGAGCTTCGCGACCTCCTGCTCGAGCTTGGCCGTCTGGAGCTCGAGCCGCTTCTTCGCGGTGACGACGTCGGCGACGCCCTTCTTCACCTTCTGGAGCTGCTCACGCTGCCGCTCGTACGAGTAGTCGAGCGTGACGGACGGATCCTCGGCGCGGTCGAGCAGCTTCGAGATCCACGCGCTGATGACGTTCGACGTCCGGCTCATGAGACCGGCCACGGTTCCTCCTCGCCTCGGGTTGCCCGGCGATCGTACCTAGCCCCGCCCGGACCCCCGAGACGGTGGGCGCACACGCGGATGGCACGGTCGGGCGCCCGCCGGATGGGCGTCAGGCCTCGGGGCGGCCGAGCACGGAGGCGACGCCAGCCGGCCGGCCTTTCCGCACCCAGAGCGCCCAGAAGCCTCCCGAGACGAACGCGGCCGCGAGGAGCGAGACGATCGGGTCGAGCCGCCGGAAGTTGAGTACGAGCACGAGGGCGACGAGCACGACGCCGAGCGTGTTCAGGGCGAAGCGGACGTGCTCCCGGTCGCGCCACGAGAGCACCGCCGCCGCGAGCGTCGCGCCGAGGAAGCTCGTGAAGACGGCGACGGCGTAGAACTGGACGATCTCCTGGTCGCGGCCGCGGCTCACCAGCACGATGGCGAGCGCGGCGACGACGAGCGCGGCGACGCCCCACGGCGGGACGAAGAAGCGGTTCGTGCTGCCGAAGCGCGCCGGGAGGAGGCCGGCGCCGTCACGGCCGTGGCGGGCGAGGGCCTCGAGCAGGCCGGAGCCCGCGATGTAGGAGGACGCGGCGGCGGCCAGGAGGAGCAGCGCGCTGGCCGCCTGGAAGGCGGCGAACGAGGCGCCTTCGCCCGTCGCTGCGCGGGCGACGTCGGCGAGGAGCGTCGAGTGCTCGCCCGCCGACCCTATGCCGAGCCGCGCCGCGAGGACGGCCATCCCGAGCGTGAGCGTCCCGACGATCGCGAGCATGAGCCAGATCGTCGCCTGGCCGAAGAAGCGCTTCCCGCGCTCGTCGAGCTCGCCGAGCTCCGCGATCGCGTTCGACGGCGCCTCGAGACCCGTCGCGAGCGCCATCCCGAGCGGCATCGCGAGCAGCACGGCGAGAAGCGACGCGTCTCCGGCGATCGGCGCCGCGTCGCCGACCGGCTCCGCGCCGAGGCCGCGGACGAGCACGAACGCGGTCAGCCCGACGAACCCGATCGTCGCGCCGGCGAACACGAGGCGCCCGCGATGACCGAAAAGGCAGGCGGCGCCGACGACGAGCGCGAGGCCCGCGGCGATCGGCACGCGACCGTCCGCGAGCCCCGGGGCGTAGGCGATGAAGGCCGAGGCGGCGGCCGCGCAGCTTACGGCGATCGTGAGCGTGAAGTCGACGAGGAGCGCACCGAGCGGCACGAACGCCCACCCCTCGCCGAAGGCCGCGCCCAGCGCCTCCGGGCCGCCGCCGCCTCCCGGGAAGCGGCGGATCAGGTCGTGGTACGTGACGGCGACGATCGCGATCGTCCCCACGACGAGGGTCATCGTCGGCACGAGCGACGCGAGGTCGCCGTCGAGCGCCGCGAGCGCCGCCTCGATCGCGTAGGCGATCGAGGAGACGGGATCGGCCATCACCGTGAAGGCGAAGGCGGCGAAGAGGAGAAAGCGGCCGTTCGGGCGCATGCGCCTCCTACGGGACGACGGCCGCCTTGAGGAGGTCGTCGGGCGGGTCGTCGAAGAGGGCGGCCACGCCCCCGAGGCCGACACGGTGCGTGACGAGGCGCTCCCACGGCGCGGCGCCGCTCGCGAGGAACGCCAGGGCGGCCCGGACGTGCCGCGGCGCGTGGTGGAAGGCACCGCGGAGCGTCAGCTCCTCGTAATGGAGGCGATACGCGTCGACCGGCGGCGCCGCGTCGCGCGGGAGTCCGCCGAAGAGGACGACCGTGCCGCCGGGCCGGACGAGCTCGACGGCAGTCCGCCAGGCCTCCTCCCTGCCGGCCGCCTCGAGGACCACGTCGGCGCCCTTCCCGTCGCCCGGGGTCGCGCCGAACTCCTGCGCGAGCTCGCGGCGGCTCGCCCGCCCGCCGACGGCGACGACGTCGGCGCCCGCGTCGCGCGCGGCCGCGCACAGCATGAGCCCGATCGGGCCGACGCCGACCACCGCGACGGTCTGCCCCGGCTCGATCGCCGCGCGCTCGATCCCGTGCAGGCAGCAGGCGAGCGACTCGAGGAGCGCAGCGACCTCCGGCGCGAGCCCGTGCGGGACGCGGAGGAGGTTCACGCGGGCGATCCGCTGCGGGACGAGGAGCAGCTCCGCGTAGGCGCCGTTCAGAAGCGGGAAGAGGTTCTCGCAGAGCGTCTCCTCGCGGCGCCGGCAGGGCGGACACGCGCCGCACGGGGCCGAGTTCGCCGCGACGACGCGCCGGCCGGTCGCGACGTCGATCCCGCAGAACTCGTGGCCGAACGGGCTCGGCGGCGGGCCGAGCAGCACCGGGTGACCGCGCCGGTAGGCCTTCGCGTCTGTCCCGTCGGTGAGCGCGACCTCGACCTGGACGAGCACGTCGCCGGGCCCGGGCTCCGGCTCCGGGACGTCCTCCAGCCGGACGTCGCCGGGGCCGTGGAAGACGAGCGCGCGCACGCCCGGATCGTACGGCCGCGGCCGAGCGAGACCCCCGGGGACTGTCCCCGCGACATGGCCGCCGCGGACACCCGGGGCGGGCGGGCAAGCCGCCGGTCGCGGCCGCGAGGCCGCCCGGCGACGGGGGCGGGCGCCCGGACGCGTCCGGCGCGGCCATGGGCGAGGGACTGTCCCCGGGGCACGGCCCGCGGGGACGAGGCCCTGGAACCCCGGCGGCCGGACTACCGTATTGCGACATGGAGCGGGAGAAGCCCCTCCGGCTCGACCGGCGCCAGCTGCTCGTCGGCGGCGGGCTCGTCGCGGGCGCGGCCGGGCTGGGCGGCGCCGCGGTCTATGCGCTGCGGGGCGACGGCGGGCCGGCGCCGGCCGCGCAGCCTGCCGCGGCGGCCGACGACGACGGCGAGTTCGCGCTCGACGGCGAGCACACGGATCTGACGACGTTCGTGCTCGCGCCTCATCCGCGCCGCGTCCGCGAGGCGATCGAGCGCCACCGCGCCGCGCTCGACGCGAGCCCGTCGCTCGCGCTCCTCGAGGGCGAGCCGGCCCTCGAGGACGCCGCGCGTGAGGCGGCGGCGGACTACCTCGGCACGAGCCCCGACCTCGTCGCGCTGACCGACTCGACCACGATGGGCCTCGGCCTCGTCTACGCGGGGCTCGCGCTCGCCGCAGGCGACGAGGTGCTGACGACGGAGCACGATTTCTACGCGACGCACGAGGCGCTTCGCCTGCGCGCCGAGCGGGACCGGATCAGGGTCGAGCGCGTCGCGCTCTACGACGACCCGGCCTCGGCCGACGCCGGCCGGCTCGCGGACGCGGTCGCCGACCGGATCACGCCCCGCACGCGGGCCGTCGCGGTCACCTGGGTGCACTCGAGCACCGGCGTGAAGCTGCCGCTCGCCGACCTCGCGGAGGTCGTCGCCGACGCGAACCGGGACCGGGCGCCGGAGGAGCGCGTCCTTCTCTGCGTGGACGGCGTCCACGGGTTCGGCGTCGAGGCCGCGTCGCCGGTCGAGCTGGGCGCGGACGTCTTCGTCTCGGGTTGCCACAAGTGGCTCTTCGGCCCGCGCGGCACGGGCCTCGTCTGGGCGACCCCCGAGGCCTGGGAGCGGCTCCGCCCGACGATCCCGAGCTTCTCCCCGCAGGCGTACGTCGCCTGGCTCGAGGGGCGCGCGCCCACCGGCGGGCCCCCGGGCCCGTTCATGACGCCCGGGGGCTACCAGTCCTTCGAGCACCGCTGGGCGCTCCCGGAGGCGTTCGCCCTGCACCAGGAGCTCGGCCGGGGCGAGGTCGAGGCGCACACCCATGGGCTCGCGACACGGCTGAAGGAGCGCCTCGGGGAGCTCGCCGGCGTGCGGATCGTGACCCCGATCTCCGAGGAGCTCTCCGCCGGCCTCGTCTGCTGCGAGCTCGACGGCCTCGGCCCGCCGGACGCGGCCTTGCGCCTCCGCGACGAGCACCGCGTGATCGCGAGCGTGACGCCGTACGCGACGAGCTACCTGCGCTTCGGCCCGAGCATCGCGAACGACGAGGCCGACGTCGACGCAGCCGTGGAGGCCGTGCGCGCGCTCACGGCGTGAAGACGACCTTGAGCGCCTCCCGCCGCCGGTAGCGCTCGAGCCCCTCGGCGAACCGCTCGAGCGGCAGGACGAGCGGCTCGGGGAGATCGAGCTCGGGGAGGAGCCCGACCGCCTCCGCCAGATGCCGCGGCGTCGCCGAGCGCGACCCCGCGACCGTGACCTCCTCGCGATACACGCGGGCGAGGTCGAGCGGCCCCGCGTCCGCGAAGACGAGGAGCGTTCCGCCGGGCTCGACGAGCGCGAGCGCCTCGTCCGCGCCGGCGGGAGCGGCGAGAACGACGGCCGTCGCGGCGCCGGCGGACGGCCCGTCGCTCCGGGCGGGGTCGCGGTCGATTACGTGCACCGCGTCCCCGCGGCGCCCGAGCGCCCAGGCGAAGAGCCGCCCCACGAACCCGCCGCCGACGACGATCGCATCTCCGCGCGGCACCCGTTCGAGCGCCCGCAGGACGCAGGCGAGCGGCTCCGCATACGTCCCGAGCGCGTCGCCGACCGCGTCCGGCAGCTCCACGACTCCGCCGGTCGCGAGCGCCCGCTCCGCGAACCCGCCCGGCAGGATCGTCGGCGCCCGGAACCGCTCGCACGTCGACTCATGGCCGGCGCGGCAGCGTTCGCACTCGCCGCACGGCGCATGGTGGACGAGCGCGACGCGCCGTCCGTCGCCCGTCCGCCCGACGACCTCGTGGCCGAGCACGAGCCCGGCCGCCGCCGGCCCGAGCTTCTCGACGTCGCTCCCGCAGAGCCCGCACGCGAGCACGGCGACGAGCTCGCCGTCGCCGTCCGGATCGGCGAGCTCGGCGAGCCGCGGCACCCCCTCCGCGTCGACGACGACCGCGTGCAATCAGCCGGCGGGCTCGGGCTCCGGGTCGGCCTGCGGCCCCGAATCGACGCGGTCCTCGAAGACGACCGCGACCCGCTCGACCGTCTCGATCTCCGCCCCGGCCGCGGCCACCATGCTCTCGCGCACCTGAGCCCGGCCGCGCTCGCTCCGCTCGATCGCCTCCATCGAGTCCCAGAACGTGATGATCCGCGCGCGTCCCGTCTCGCCGTCCGCGACGATCAGGATCCCGCGGTACCCGTCGAAGTCGCGCAGCCAGGACACCATGGACTCGCCCGCCATCCGCGCGGTCTCGCCGACCTCCGGGCCCGCGCCCCTGACCGTCGTCACGCTCGCGACCATGCAGGGGAGCTTAGACCGTTGCCTCCGCGGGCGAGCGCGGCCACGGCGGGCTCCCGACCCTCTGCCCGTACCGCCCGCCGCTAGAATGCGCCTCGCACGGGGCTATAGCTCAGTTGGGAGAGCGCCTGGATCGCACCCAGGAGGTCGCCGGTTCGAGTCCGGCTAGCTCCATGAGAGCCGTCCGTCGGGATCGAGCCCGAGTCCGAGCCTCCAGCCTGTCGAAACGGGGCCGATCCGCTCCGTTTCCCACTCCATCCGCCCGGCGGGTCCGCGACCGCTCAAGCTCTACGGGAAAGTACGCACCTTCGATCAGTGCGCGCGCTGATGTCCCCGTGTGGCCAGAGCGAGATCGTCTCGGGCATTAGACAAACGAACGGTCGGTAGGTCGTTCGAAGCGAGGAGGCGATGCGCGTGCCATAGCCCGTCGTCAAGCCGCCGGTCCGGGATTCCGGCCTGTCTGTGGCACCTCCGCAGGACGTCGAGTCCCGATTTCGGTGAGAGGAACCGGCGGC
>JAICNY010000117.1 GCA_025930955.1 Thermoleophilia bacterium | reverse complement strand
CCGGTCGTGCCCGCGCTCGCCGAGCGGCGCTCGGTGTACCTCGGCGACCTGCCCGGGTTCGGCGGGCTCGCGAGGCGGACGCGGCGCGTGCCGCTCGCCGCAGCGGCCGGGTGGCTCGTTGCCTGGGCGGACGCGGTCGGGCTGGAGCGGTTCGGCCTCGCCGGGCACTCGATGGGCGCGGCGATCGCGGTCCGCGTGGCCGCCGAGCGGCCCGAGCGCGTGGAGCAGCTTGTCCTCGTCGCTCCGGCCGGCCTCCACCTGCGCCCGCTCGTCGGGCACGGGCTGCCGCTCGCCTCGACGCTGCGGCGGAGCGGCCCGCGGCTCCTCTGGCTGCTCGGGCGCGACGCCACGCGCGCCGGCCCGCGGACGCTCGTGCGCGCGACGCTCGAGGTGGCGGCCGACGACGTCCGCGGCGAGCTCGGCCGCGTCCGCGCGCCCACGCTCGTCGTCTGCGGGGAGCGGGATGCGCTCGTCCCGCCCTCGGTCGGCGAGCTCGTGCGAGGGGAGCTGCCGGATGCGGAGCTCGCCGTCGTTGCGGGCGCGGCGCACGTCCCGATGGTCGAGCGTCCGGACGCGTGCGCGGAGGCGCTACTCGGCTTCCTCGAGCCAGGCCCGGATCGCGCGGGCGGCGTCACGGGGACGTGACCAGTTGAGCGCGTGCCCCGCGCCCGGGACGACGGCGAGCCGCCCGTTCGGAAGCGCCGCGGCCATCCGCTCGCACGCCGCCTGCGGGGCGATCGGGTCGTGCTCGCCGCGCAGGACGAGCACCGGCGCCGTGATGCGGCCGAGCTCGCCGTCGATCGGGTCGCGGAGCGCGTCCTCGAACGTCGCCCAGACGCGCACGGGCCCGGCGCGGAGCGCGTCGAGCGCGACGACGAGGTGGAGCGGCGGGCGCTCGAGGAACGCGGTCGCGAGCCAGCGAGCGACCCAGCGCGTCCGGCTGCGCGTCCGCGGCTCGAGCGCGGGCCCGATGAGGACGAGCCCGGCGACGCGCGTCGGCGAGCGCGCGGCGAGCTCCACGACGAACTGGCAGCCGAGCGAGTTCGCCACGAGCACGGGCCGTTCGACGCCGTTCGCGTCGAGCCAGGCTTCGAGCGCGCGGGCGAGCTCGGCGACGGCGAGCGTCCGGCGCGGCTTCGTGCTGCGGCCGAAGCCGGGCAGGTCGGGCGCGAGGACGGAGCACGACCGCGCAAGTTCCTCCGCGAGCGGCACGAAGTAGCGGCTCGAGACGGCGAGCCCGTGGACGAGCACGAGCTGCGGCGCATTCGGGCGCTCCCAGACGCGCGCGTACAGCCGCAGCCCGTCGAGGTCCGTCCATCGCTCCTCCACGGAAGGCAGTCTTGCGGCTTTCCCGCGCCGGCTTCCGCGACTGCCACGATGCCCGGGCCGGCGCCGTCGGCGAGGATGGCCCCGACCCCACGGAAAGGAGGGGCGATGCAGCGCATCGCAGTCATCGCGAAGCTCAAGGAGGGGGCCGCCGAGCGGGCGCACGAGCTCCTCGCCGAGGGGCCGCCGTTCGACCCGGATGCGCTCGGCTTCGACCGGCACGCGGTCTACGTGTCGGACACCGAGGTCGTCTTCATCTTCGAGGGCGCGCGCGTCGGGGAGCTCATCCGGACGCTCGCCGCCGCGGACGCCGACGCCGAGCACGTGTTCTCCGCCTGGGAGCCGCTGCTCGACGGCCTGCCGCGGCTCGGGCAGGAAGCGTTCTTCTGGCAGAGGCCGGCGCCGGTCGAGGCCGGAGCCTGGGGGGAATAGCCCCGGGGTGCCGGACGGGACGGTCCTCGTCGTCAACGCGGGCTCCACGAGCCTGAAGCTCCACCTCGTCTCGCCCGCCGACGACGCGGAGGCGCTCGCGTCGTTTCGGGACGTCGCCCCGGCCCGCGTCGCGGCGGTGGCGCACCGGGTCGTGCACGGCGGCGAGCTTCGGGCGGCGGCGCGGCTCACGGAGGACGTGCTCGCGGCGATCGAGGCCGCTTCCGCCCTGGCGCCGCTCCACAACCGCCCCGCCCTCGCGGCGATCGACGAGGCCGTCGCCGCGCTTCCCGCCGTTCCGCACGTCGCGGTCTTCGACACAGGCTTCCACGCGACGATCCCTCCCGCCGCGGCGACGTACGCGGTTCCGCGCCGTTGGCGCGAGGAGTGGGGCGTGCGCCGCTACGGGTTCCACGGGCTCTCTGTCCAGTGGGCGGCCGAGCGGGCGCGCGCCCGGCGGCTCGTCGTCTGCCATCTCGGCGGAGGCTCGTCGATCACCGCCGTCCTCGACGGGCGCTCGGTCGACACCACGATGGGCTTCAGCCCGCTCGAGGGCGTCCCCATGACGACGCGTGCGGGCTCGGTCGACCCGGGCGCGCTCCTCCACCTCCTGCGTGAGGGGCTTCTGGAGCTTCCGGACCTCGAGCGCGAGCTGGAGCACGAGTCCGGGCTCGCCGGGCTCTCGGAGGGCGGCTCGGGCGACATCCGGGAGGCCTCGCCGCTCGCGCTCGACGTCTACGTCCACCGGGTCGCCGGGGCGGTGGGCGCGGCCGCCGCTGCGCTCGGCGGGCTCGACGCGCTGGTCTTCACCGCGGGGATCGGCGAGCGCTCGCCCGAGACGCGCGCGCGAATCGCCGAGCGGCTGCGCTTCCTCGGCGTCGAGGTCGACCCGGCGGCGAACGCGGCCGCGCGGGGCGACGCGGACATCTCGGGTGAGGGGGCCTCCGTCCGCACGCTCGTCGTCGCCGCCCGCGAGGAGATCGTGGCCGCCCGCGCCGCGCGGGAGCTTCTCGCCGCCGAGACCGAGTAGTTCCCCGCACCCGGGCCGGCGGGTTCGCCGGGATGCGTTCGGCGGGCGGACCTGCGAGGCTTCGGGGCGGAGTCCGAGCGAAAGGAGCCGCCGTGTCCAGCGCGCCCTCGTACGCACCGCCCCCATCCGGACGCTCCTGGGGGGCCGGCCGCATCATCGTCCTCGTCCTCGGCGTGATCACCGCCCTCGTCGCGTTCGGCCTGCTCGTCGGAGGCTGCGTGACGCTCTGGGCCGACCAGACCCAGCGCGAGGAAGGCTTTCTCACGACCAACACCGAGACCTTCCGGACCGACGGCTACGCGCTCGCGTCCGAGCGCCTCGACATCGACGCCGAGACGCCGAGCTGGGTGCTCTCCGAGTCGTTCATCGGAGACGTGCGCGTGCAGGTCGAGTCGCCGAGCGGAGAGGTCTTCGCCGGCATCGGCCCCGCGGACGAGGTCGACGCGTACCTCGACGGCGTCGCGTACGCCGTGGTGACCGACATCGACTACGGCCCCTTCGACGCGGACTACCGGGAGTCACCCGGCGGCGCGCCCGACGGGCCGCCCGGGAGCGAGACGTTCTGGACCGCGACGGCGACCGGCTCGGGCGAGCAGACGCTCACCTGGGAGCCCGAGCGCGGCGACTGGTCGCTCGTCGTCATGAACGCGGACGCCTCCGAAGGCGTCGAGGCCGACATCAGCGTCGGCGCCGAAGCGGAGTTCCTCGGCTGGCTCGCGGCGGCGCTGCTCATCGCCGGCCTCGTCGTGCTCGCGATCGCCGGCCTGCTCATCTTCCTCGCCGTCCGCCCGGGCGGCCCGGCCGCTGCGCCCCCCGGCGCCATGGCGGCGGGACCGGGCGCGCAGACGGGCGTCGTCCCCGCCGCCGCGCCCCTCGATCAGGCCGTCGAGATGGGCGACTATCCCGTCGCCCTGCGCGGCGACCTCGACCCGGGCCTCGGGCGGTGGCTCTGGCTCGTAAAGTGGCTGCTCCTCATCCCGCACGTGATCGTGCTCGCGTTCCTGTGGATCGCGTTCTTCGTGATGACAGTCTTCGCGTTCTTCGCGATCCTCTTCACGGGCCGCTATCCGCGCGGGATCTTCGACTTCAACGTCGGTGTGATCCGCTGGACATGGCGCGCGTGGTTCTACGGCTACTGGGCGAACGGCACCGACCGCTAGCCGCCCTTCACGCTCGCGTCGGACCCGACCTACCCCGCCGACTATCACGTCGCCTATCCGGAGCGGCTCTCGCGCGGGCTCGTGCTCGTGAAGTGGTGGCTGCTCGCGATCCCGCACTACATCGTCGTCGGGATCCTCGTCGGCAGCGGCGGGTGGGGCTGGTGGTGGGGAGACGCGTGGGACGACGACTGGGGCAGCGCCGGCGGCTGGCCGGGGCTCGTCGTGGTCCTCGTGATCATCGCGGCGTTCGTCCTGCTCTTCACGGGCGCGTACCCGCGCGGGATCTACGACCTCGTGCTCGGGTTCGACCGCTGGGCGCTCCGCGTCGCCGCCTACGCCGGGCTCATGCGCGACGAGTACCCGCCGTTCCGGCTGGATTCGGGGCCGCGGGAGCCGGGCGTCGCCGCGCCGGCGGAGCCGGTCGCCGAGCCCGAGCCGGAGCCGGGGCCGCAGCCCTGACGCTTACGCGGGCCGGTCGCGCTCCCAGACGAAGATCGTCTCGGCGATGCGCGGCCGGCCCGCCATGAGGGGCCGCCATGCGGCGGCGGCGCGCCAGAACGACGGATCGGCGGCCCGGACGCTCAGGGTCGCAGGCTCGTCGTCGCCCGCCTCGAACACGAAGACCACCTCGCTCCCCGTGAGGAAGACCTCGTGCCGGACGTACTGGGTGTCGCCGAGCTCGAAGGGCGGCCCCTGCTCGAGGAGCTCGCGCGCCTGCTCTTCGGCCCCTTCCGCGAGCGGGACGACGACGACGAGTCGCTGCACTGCTCAGTGCGCGCGCTGGGCGAGCGCCGCGAGGCGGGTCGCGATCTCGGGCACGGTTCCCGGCTGGTCGAGTGACACGACCCTGAGCAGGCTACCGTTCGACAGCGAGAGGACGATCGACGGCCGCCCGTGCACCCGGCCCGCCGGGGTGCGGTCGAGGCGCACGTCGGCGAGGTCGCCGGCGGCGATCGTTCGCGAGTAGGCGTGCCCGTTCGTGCCCCCCTCGAGGGAGGCGGAGGTCGCGCCGACGACGAGCTTGCCGACCCGGCGCTCGTCGGCCGGCGCCTCGCTGCGCCAGGACACCGCGTACGTCTTCGTCATGCACCCAGTGTCGGCGGCGCGGAGGCGAGCGGCATCGGGCGCTACGCGGAACGCGGCTGCGGGAAAGCCGTAGGGCCTACTCCTCGAGCAGGCCCTGCGAGAGCGCGTAGCGCACGAGGTCGGCGCGCGTGGCGAGGCGGAGCTTCTGCATGATGTGCGCCCGGTGCGTCTCGGCCGTGCGGACCGAGATGAAGAGCATCTTCGCGATCTCCTGGTTCGTGTGGCCGAGGGCCAGGAGGCGCAGCACCTCGCGCTCCCGCTCGCTCAGGGGATCGGCCTCCGCGCGCGCGGTCGCCTCCATCTCCGCCGTCGCGAGGCGCGCGCCGAGCGCCGGGTGGACGTAGCGCCCGCCCGAGGCCACCTCGCGCACCGCCTCGACGACGTCCGCGTCGGCCGCCTCCTTGAGGACGTAGCCGGACGCGCCCGCCGCGAACGCCTCGCGGACGTAGCGCGGGTCGTCCTGCATCGAGAGGACGAGCACCTTCGAGTCGGGCGAGGCGAGCAGGAGCGGCGGCGTCGCCTCGAGCCCGTTCATGCCCGGCATCACGACGTCCATGAGGACGATGTCCGGCTTGAGCTCGCGGGCGGCGCGGATCCCGTCCTCCGCCGACCCCGCCTCGCCGACCGTCTCGACACCCTCGGCCGCGTCGAGCACGAGCCGCAGGCCGGAGCGCACGACGGCGTGGTCGTCGACGACGAGGACGCGAATCGTGTCGCTCACGGGAGCGGCGCCTCGGCGACGATCGTCGTTCCCGCGCCGGGCCCCGACTCGACCTCGAGCCGCCCGCCGATGAGCGCGAGCCGCTCGCGCATCCCGGCGAGCCCGATCCCGCCGTTCTCGGGGGTCGGGTCGAACCCGCGCCCGTCGTCCTCGACGATCGCGGTCGCCGCGCTCCCCCGTCGCGCGAGCACGATCGAGACGTGGCCGGCCTGCGCGTGCTTCACGACGTTCGTGAGCGCCTCCTGCACGACGCGGTAGAGCGTGGTCTCGACCGACTCCGGGAGCCGGGCATCGAGCCCTGCCGACTCGACCTCGACCTTCATCCCGGTGCGCTCTCCAAACGACTCGGCGAGCCGCTCGAGCGCAGGGACGAGCCCGAAGTCGTCGAGGGCCTTGGGGCGCAGCTCGACCGCAAGGCGGCGGACGTTCTGGAGCGTCTGCACGGCGAGGGCGCGCACCTCGGCGATCGCGCTCGCCCGCTCCTCGTCCGTCTTCGCCTCCTCCACGCCGCGGAGGCCGAGGAGGATCGAGGTCAGCTCCTGCCCCGTCTCGTCGTGGAGCTCGAGCGCGAGTCGGCGGCGCTCCGTCTCCTGCGCCGCGATCGCGCGCTCGAGCGCATCCTGCGCGACGCGCCGCGACAGGTCGACCGCGACGGCGGCGCGCGCGGCGAAGATCTCGCTCAGCCGCACGTCCGCGTCGGTGAAGCGGCCGTCGGTCGTCAGCTTGTCGTGTGCGGCGACGACGCCGATCCGCCGCTCGCCGATCGTGAGCGGGACGTAGAGCCCGGAGCGGAGGCCGGCCTGGCGGGTGAGGGTCTGGTCGACCTCGGGGTCGTCGAGGAACGAGTCGACCCGCTCCGTGCGGCCGCGCTCCAGCACGCGCGCGTGCTTCGAGGAGTCGTGCCCGAGGCGCGCGCCGAGCAGGACGGCCGCGCCCTCGCCGTCCGCGGCCTCGACGCGCAGGTCACTCCCCTCCGTCGGGAGCGCGATCGTCACGAGCCGGGCGTTCACGACCTCGCGGAGCCGCGCCGCGACGAGGTTCAAGAGCCGCGGCAGCTCGACCTCGCTCGCCATCGCGGCGATGATCTCGTTGAGCGTCTCGAGCTGGCGCGACCAGCGTGTGGCGGACTCGTAGAGCCGCGCGTTCTCGATCGCCGTCCCCGCCTGGGCGGCGAGGAGGAGCGCCACGTCCTCGTCCTCGTCCGTGAAGTCCTCGCCGCCCTCCTTCTCCGTGAGGTAGAGGTTGCCGTAGGCGATGCCGCGGATCGTGACCGGGACGCCGAGGAAGGTCTGCATCGGTGGATGGTGCTCGGGGAAGCCGACGGAGCGCGGGTCGTCCGCGATCGCGTGGAGGCGCAGCGGCTTCGCGTCCTCGATGAGGGCGCCGAGGATCCCGCGCCCCCGCGGGAGGTCGCCGATCCGCGCGCGCATCTCGTCGTCGATGCCCGTGTAGACGAAGCGCTCGAGCGAGACGCGGCCCGCGTCGAGGACGCCGAGGGCCGCGTAACGCGCGCCGGTGAGCCGGCTCGCCGTCTCGACGATCCGCTGGAGAAGCGTGTCGAGCGAGAGCTCGGAGGTCAGCGCGATGCCGGCCTCGACGACCGCGCGCAGGCGCTCTTGCTCCGTCCTCACGCGGCTGATTATGACGACGGCTCTCGCGGAAAACCGAGCCGCCCGCTCCTAGCGCGCGATCCGGCGGCGCACCTCGTCCGGGACGAAGCGCTCGTCCATGAGGACGAGCGCGCCCACCGTCAGGCTGGCGCCGCCGAGCGTCGCGACCCACGCCCAGACGCCGGGCACGATGAGCGCGAAGAACTCCCGCAGCGGCTCGACCGCGAGCACGACGACGTACAGCGCGAGGAGGACGAGGCACAGCAGCCCGACCGCCATCGCGCGCGCGCGCGTCGCCGCCTCGAGCGCGAGGACGAAGTAGAGCCCGACGGCGACGAGCGTCGAGACGGCCGCGGTCCGCGCCTCCTCGACGCCGAGTCCGACGACGTTCAGCGCGAAGAGGTACGCCGCGACGACGCCGAGGCCCGCCATCGTCCCGGCCGGGATGGCGAAGCGCGCGATGTCGCGGAGGAAGCCGTCGCTCCGCCACGGCCCGACGCTCGGCGCGAGCGCGAGGAAGAACCCGGGGATCCCGACCGTGAGCGACGCCGCGAGGCTCAGGTGGCGGGGGAGGAACGGGTACGGCGTCTCCGTCAGGCCGACCGCGAGGATGATGAACGCGGCGAAGACGCTCTTCGTCACGAAGAGCTTGGCCACGCGCTGGACGTTCCGGAGGATCTTGCGGCCCTCGGCGACCATGCGCGGGAAGGCGTCGAAGTCACCGCGGACGAGCACGACGTCGGCGACGCTCCGCGCCATGTCCGAGCCGCTCCCCTGCGCGATCGCGAGCCGTGACGCCTTGAGCGCGGGAACGTCGTTCACGCCGTCGCCGATCATCGCGACGTAGCGCCCGTCCGCGCGGAGGCGTTCCACGAGGCGCCGCTTCCCCTCCGGCGAGACGCGGCCTACCACGCGCGCGTGCAGCGGGAGGTCGTCGGTCGCGCTCCCGTCCACCGGCCCGTCGCCGACCTCGATCCCGGCGTCGTCCGCGATCGCGCCCACCGTGGCGGGCGCGTCGCCCGAGACGACGCGGAGCTCGACCCCCTCGGCGCGGAGGAAGGCGACCGTCTCGCGCGTCTGCGGGCGCAGCTCCTCGGCGAGCACCGCGAGCCCGAGCGGGCGCACGCCGTCGGGCGGCCGGTCGCCGGGGACGAGGGAGGACCACGTCTCGCCGAACGCGACGACGCGTCGGCCCGCCTCCTGCTCCCGCTCGGCGATCTCGGCGAGCCTGCCGCCGATCCGGAGGCGCTCCGGCGCGCCGAAGACGTAGCTCGTCCCGTCGAGCGCGAGCGCGCTCCAGCGCCGCGCGGAGGAGAACGGGACGTACGCGCCCGGCTCCTCCGGCTCGGCGCCCAGCTCCTCGGCGAGCGCCTCGAGCGTCCGGTTCTGCGCCGGCGAGCTCGCGGCGAAGCGCCCGAGCGCCGAGCGGAGCTCCTCCTCGGCGACGTCGTCGGCCGGCTCGGTCGCGACGACGCGCAGGCGGGCCTCCGTGAGCGTCCCGGTCTTGTCGAGGCAGACGACGTCCACGGACGCGAGCGACTCGATCGCGTTCAGCTGCTGCGCGAGCGCGCCGCGCCGCGCCAGCACGAGGGCCGCCGCGGCGAACGTGAGCGACGCGAGGAGGATGAGCCCCTCGGGGATGAGCGTCACGATTCCGGCCGTCGCGGTCGTGAGCGCCTCCCGGAACGGCTCGTCGCGCCGCCACAGCGCGTAGAGGAAGATCGTCCCGAGCGGGAGCATGAAGGCGACGAGCACGAGCAGGAGCCGGTTGAGCGCACGCTCGAGCGGCGAGCGCGGGTGCCGGAACTCGCGCGCCTCGCCCGCGATCCGCTGCGCGTAGCTCTCGTGGCCGACCGCGGTCACCTCGTAGAGGCCGGCGCCCTCGACCGCGTACGAGCCGGAGCGCACCTCCTCGCCGGTCGCGCGCAGGACGGGCCGG